>JBKEBG010000156.1:0-43922 GCA_047972985.1 Arachnia sp. | reverse complement strand
CGGTGTCGTGTGGAACGGCCAGGCATTGCCGGGTGTGCACGTGGGCCTCGAGCCGGATGAGCGGGTGCCGCCGCCCGGTGGCCGGATCACCATCAGCGGCCCCAGCAACTTCGACGGCTACCTCGGCGAGACCGCCGCCACCGGGGAGGTGCTTCGCGACGGCGTCGTGTGGACCAATGACTGGGGGACTCGCCGCGGCGGAGCCCTGGAGATCAGCGGCCGACTAGACGACGTCATCATCACCGGCGGCAGCAACGTCGACCTCGCCGCCGTGCGCCGAGCGGTCACCGGTATCGACCCACAGGCAGCTGTCGTCGCGGTCCCCGACGCCGAGTGGGGTACCCGGATAGTCCTGGTCGCCCCCGGCGGAGACCTGACCTCGTGGCGGGCCAGCCTGGGCCTGCGGCTGCCCCGGGAGGCGCTGCCGCGGCAACACCTGCCGCGGGAGGTACCCCGCACCCCCGGCGGCAAACCGGATCGGGCGCGCATCCTAAGATGGGTGGGGCCATGACAACACCTGCGAAGCTATGGGTGGCCGGTGCCCGCCCCAAGACACTGCCCGCGGCAGTGGCCCCCGTCCTGGCGGGGATGGCCGCAGCCATCGCCGCGGAACCCCCCGTGCGGCATCCATGGTGGCTGATGCCTGCGCTCGCCGCCGTCGTCGCGCTCTCGCTGCAGGTGGGGGTCAACTACGCCAACGACTACTCCGACGGCATCCGCGGCACCGACGAGGACAGGTCCGGCCCGCTTCGTCTGGTGGGATCCGGCCTCGCGGCCCCGGCCGCGGTCCGTCGCGCGGCATTCGCGAGTTTCGCAGTGGCCGCGGCCGCCGGGCTGGGCATCCTGGCCCTCACAGGCCATTGGTGGCTGCTGGCCGTCGGGGCGGCTGCGATCGCCGCCGCTTGGTTCTACACCGGGGGTAAGAACCCCTACGGCTACATCGGGCTCGGGGAGGTGAGCGTGTTCGTCTTCTTCGGGCTCGTCGCCACAGCAGGCACCTGCTACATAATGATCGACCAGGCCCCCGTAGCGGCCTGGGCCGGTGCGGTAGCCGTCGGCTCCCTGGCCAGTGCCCTGCTCGTCGGTAACAACCTGCGAGACATCCCCACCGACCGCCTCTCGGGCAAGCGCACCCTGGCCACAGTGCTCGGGGACCGTGGCACCCGAAGGTTCTACCTGGTTCTGGCGGTACTTTGCGCCGTGGCGGTACTGACCTTCGCTGCCGTCACCACCTGGTGGGCGCTGCTGGGGCTGCTCGGGCTCTCGGTGCTGATCCCCACTCTCGCAACGCTGAGCTCCGGTGCCACCGGCAGGGCACTGATCCCGGTCATCCAGGGCACCTCTGTGGCGGAACTGGCTGTGGCGACCGGCCTGCTGGTGGGCGTGGGGGTCGGCCGATGACCCCGCTGGCCGGAATCGTCTACGACATCAGGATGCGCACCTGGTTCCGCGGCGGAAACCGACGCCAAGGGATGCTGCTGCGGGGCGAGGCGGGCTGGGCCGAGTGGAGCCCATTCTGCGAGTATGAAGATCACGAGGCCGCTGCCTGGTTGCGGGCGGCCGTTGAGGCCGCCACGCAGGGCTGGCCCGCAGCTCGGCGATCCCAGATCCCGGTCAACGCCATCATCCCGGCAGTGGCGCCCGCCGCAGCCGCCGAACGGGCCCGTGCCTCCGGATGCCGGACCGCCAAGGTGAAGGTGGCCGAGGGCGGTGAGACCCTCGACGACGACGTGGCACGAGTGGCTGCGGTGCGCGATGCGCTGGGCCCGGACGCCCGGATCCGGGTCGACGCCAACGGCGCCTGGAGTGTCGCAGAAGCGATGCGGGCCCTGCGTGAGCTCTCCCGTTTCGGCCTCGAATACGCCGAACAACCCTGCCGCAGCGTCACCGAACTCGCCGACCTGCGTCGCAGGCTCGCCTCGGCGGACATCGCGGTACCCATCGCCGCTGATGAGTCGATCCGGCGGGCCGCTGACCCCATGCACGTCGCCAGGGCCGAGGCGGCCGACGTGGCGGTCATCAAAGTGCAGCCGCTCGGGGGAGTGCAGGCCTGCCTGCGCCTGGCCGACGAGATGGGCCTGCCGGTCGTGGTGTCGAGCGCGCTGGAAACCGCCGTCGGGCTGCGTCAGTCAGTGGCGCTCGCCGCCGCTCTGCCCGAGCTCAACTATGCCTGCGGACTGGAGACCGGGAGCCTGCTCCAGCGGGATGTGGCGGCGCTGCCCGTTATCGGCGGCGCTATCCAGGTCGCCGACCTCGACGTTGACCTCGTCGCCGTGCGCGCCGTCCAGGCGGCGCCCAGCATCACTGCTTGGTGGACCCGGCGGCTGCGGCGAGTCAGCGCCATGTTGGCACACTGGCCAGGCATGGTGCCCCTGTGAACTCCCCGCTACTCGCCGTCACGATAGTTGGTGCCCTATCCGCCAACGGCGTCACCGACGTGGTACTCGCACCCGGTTCCCGCAACGCCGCGCTCGCGCTGGCACTGCACGCCGCCGACGCCGCGGGCGGGCTCCGGTTGCACGTGCGCGTCGACGAGCGAGTCGCGGCGTTCCTCGCCTTGGGCTTGGCCAAGGCAAGTGCGAGACCGGTCGCAGTGATCACCACGTCGGGCACCGCCGTGGGTAACCTCGTTCCCGCGGCGATGGAGGCGCGAGCCGCGGGCGTGGGGTTGTTGGTGGTGACCGCCGACCGGCCCAGCGATGTGGTGGGCACCGGCGCCAACCAGACCGCCCAGCAGGTGGGGGCGATCGGGAGCGCCGCGCTGGAGATCTTGCGTGTGGCCTCGACCTCGGGTACTCCCCGGGCGTGGGCAGCGGCGGTGGGGCGCGCATACGCTCTGGCCGCTGGGACCCGCACCCGGCAACCAGGCCCCGTTCACATCAATGTCGAATTCTCCCCCCCGCTGGTCGCCGCGGTGTCTTCCGAACCGATCACCGTGGCCCAGGTCGATGCCAGCTGTGCGGCGGCTGCGGCCGAGCTACCCAGCGGGCCTCGCACTGTGGTGCTGGCTGGGGACGCCACCCCAGCTGTGGGCGCCGAGGCCAGGGCGCTGGCGGAGGTGGCTGGCGTGCCGCTGCTGGCCGAGCCGAGCAGCAACGCCCGGGCCGGCAGCAGCGCTATCGCCCACTACCGGCTCCTGTTGGGCAGTGCACTGGGATCGCAGATCCAGCGCGTGATCTGTTTCGGCCATCCCACAGTGTCCCGGCCGACGTCGGTGCTGCTGGGCCGCGACGATGTGGAGCTGATCGTCCTTGCTGGGCCCGCCTGGTGGCCGGATCCGGGGCATCGGGCGGCTGCTGTGCACGACCGGGTCACCCTTGCCGGCCAGGATCCGCTCTGGCTCGAGCAATGGCGGGCTGCCGACGCGCGGCTCGCGCGGCGGCGCGGCGCGGCGGCATGGGACGGCGCGGGCCTGGCCGCCGAGACCATCGCCGCTCTCGGCCCCTCGGACAACCTGGTGCTGGGTGCCAGCGCCATCATCCGCGACGCCGACCTCGCACCGGTCGCCGCCCGGCCGCCGCTGGTCTACGCCAACCGCGGCCTGTCGGGCATCGACGGCACAGTGGCAACCGCCACCGGGATCGCGTTGGCCACATCCCGGCCCACGACGGTGCTGCTGGGGGACCTCACGCTGCAACACGATCTTGGCGCTCTGGTGCGCCCGCCGCTGGAACCCGACGCCGGGTTGCGGTTGGTCGTCGCCGACGATGCCGGTGCGGCGATCTTCGCCACTTTGGAGCAAGGCGATCAGGCCTATGCCGGGGCCTACGAGCGGGTCTTCGGAACCCCGCAGGGGATTGACCTGGCGGCGGTGGGCTCGGCGTTGGGTTGGCGCACGAGCGTGGTTACCTCGCTGGACCAATTCCGGCGGGCGCTTGCCGAGCCGGCCGCCGGCCACTTCATCCTCGCCCGCCTCGAGCGAGGCACCCGACGTGAACGAGATCAGGCACTGCGCCAGCTCAGCCAGAATCCCTGACCGTCACACGCAGCCGTACTCAACCCAGGCCTGCGCGGTCGGCGGGCGGAGGCTATGCCTCGTGGGCCTCCGCGTCAATGCGCTCGAGCCATTCGCGCACCTCCCACGTCGCCCGTACATCGTCCTCGTTGTACTCCAGGACGCGACGCCGTGCTGCGTCGCGCTCGGCGGCCGATTCAGCAAACGCTGCAGTGGCGAACCACGACTGTGAGGCCAACCCGCCCGGCTCCTCGTCTCGCCAGGCGAAGCCGGCGCCTTTCGACGCCACCACCTTCAGGCCGAGGCCCTCGACACCGACGAAGTGATCGCGCACCGAACGGAACATGTCGACGAAATGCTCCCCGACCAGGCCGAACAGCTCCGAGGTCGCGGGGTGCAGGCCGCGCCCGGCGATCCTGCCCAGCGTGATCGTCTCGTAGTCGCTGTAGTGATACACCAGCGTCTCGGGGTGGCGGCGCAGCAGATCCAAGAGCCAGGCACTGAACTGCCCGGCCAGCGCTGCCTCGGCTGTGATCGACAGCGACTCGAACCGGCTGAAGTGCACATACTCCTGGTGCTCGTGGCGCCGATCCGATACCAAGGCCCCCCACAGATAGGTCCGCCCGGAATCGTCGGTCTCGATGTCAAGGTCGACCTCGACCCCGGCGCGAGGCAGCCGCACCGGATCGTCGGTGATCTTCTCGAGTTCGACGCCCTCGGCCAGCATGCGGGCCCGGCGGGCTGCCTGCCGCAGCCGCTGCTCTGAGCGATCCCGATGCGCCGTGGCGGGAAGGTAGTCGGGCAGGAGCGCCTCGATATCGGCCTGGGCCAGCTGCGTGACTGTGTGAATTCCCAGGCTCATCAGGGTCTGCAACTCCCGCACGTCCAGCGGGGTTTTGGAGATCCGCAGGCTCAGGTCGTCGTCGTCCATCCGTGGCCGGCACGTCTCCCACCAGGCGCACCATTCGCATTCCCGCACCCGGATCGGGCGCACCACCGCTGGCGGGTCGCCCTCGCCGGTGCGCCGCATGGCCTGCTGCGCCACGTAGACCCGGAAACCGTGCTCGTGGTCGTAGCGGTCCAGTGCGGAACGCTGCCGATGCCCGGTGGGCGAGGTTCGCGAAAAGGTGCGGATGAACTTCAGGTCCAACGGGATCCAGGCCACGATGGGCCGGTCCTGCTGCTGGGGGAACCCGTCGAGGCCGACGGCCCCACCCACGGCCGATGCCGACGCGTAGCCGAGGGCCTGCAGCATCCGATAGAAGTGGGCGAGTTCCAGCAGGGCACCCTCGCGGTGGACCCGGTAACGCAGGTCCGGCAGTGGCCGCAGCTCGGTCAGGCTCGCGAGGTCTGAGGCCAGTAGGTCAGTGCCGCCGAGCTGCCGCTCCAGTAACCGGTAGGGCTTGATCCGAAGCGGCCAGTACCCCGGCCCGCCGGTGGGCGAAGCATCACCGCGGACCAGGACATCGGGCTGCCCGCTGCGGTGCTCGTGTGGCTGATCCGGCAGCCGCGGGTGAACGATCACCGGCACCCCGGCCGCCATCGCTGCCATGGTGGCGCGGTGGGCGTCGGGGTCCTCGCGCTGGATGCGCACTGTGTTCGTGCCCGGGATTCGCCTGATTACCTCGTGACGAAACTCGCGGCCTCCCTGAAATGACTCCCGCAGCGACTCGTCGAGCGGGCCAGGGGCCGGCAGCGTGGGATCAAACCAGTTGTGCACCTTCACGGGGCAGCTGCGGGCCGCGTAAGGATCGAGGGCGAAATCTGTCATGGCTTCCAGGCTCGATGGATCGCGACGATGCCCCCCGTCAAGTTGCGCCAGGCAACATCACGCCAGCCCGCCTCGACCATGAGTTCGGCCAAGCCCGCCTGATCCGGCCAGGCGAGGATCGATTCGGCGAGGTAGGAATAGGCTGCCGGATTGCTGGAGATCGCCGCCAGGATCGGCACCCCTCGCAGCGCGCCGTGCTGGTACACCCCACGCAGCGCCGCGTTGGCGGGAGTCGAGAACTCGGCCACCACCAGCCTGCCCCCGGGACGGGTAACGCGCAGCATCTCCGCGAGGGCCGGCACAGTGTGTTCCACGTTGCGCAGGCCATAGGAGATGGTCACGGCATCGAATGTGCTTTCGGGGAAGGGCAACGCGAGGGCATCGCCGTTGACGAAGTCGAGATGGGGTTGTTGCTGCTTTCCCACCCGCAGCATCCCCATAGATAGATCAGCGGGAACCACGTAGGCCCCGGCGGCGGCGAATGGGGCAGAGGACGTGCCGGTCCCGGCCGCGAGATCCAGGATGCGTTCGCCTTCCCAGGGCGCCAGCGCCGCGAGAGTCTCGCGACGCCAGGAGCGGTCCTGGCCCAGGCTGAGTAGATCATTGAGCAGGTCATAGCGACGGGCCACGCCGTCGAACATCGCCGAGACATCCGCTGTGCGCTTGGCGAGGCTGGCGCGCGAGGAGTGCATTGAGCCAGCCTATCCCCACCGGCGGGTTCGGTTGTCGGCCGCTGAGGACAATGCGACACAATGGTGCGTGTGGCTAAGAAAGAAGTTGTCCTCAAAGTCGAACACCTGAAGAAGGCCTACGGGCCGCACACCATCGTCGACGGTTTCAATTTGACCGTCTCCGCGGGTGAAGCCGTCGCCCTTACGGGGCGCAACGGCGCAGGTAAGTCGACAGTACTTCGCTGCCTCATCGGGGCGGAGAAGCCGGACGCTGGCACCATCACTGTGCTCGGCACGAAGATGAGCGAGACTGATCCCGAGGTGCGACGCAACGTCGCCACAGTCATCGACGATCTCGACTTCTTCCCTGACCTGGCGGTGGTGGAACACCTCGACCTGCTGGCCAGGGCTCACGGTCTGGCCGACCCCGACACCCTCGTCGACGAGGTGCTCGAAGAGGTCCAGCTGGTGCCGCAGGCATCTCAGCTTCCCACCACATTGTCCTCTGGGCAGCGGCGCCGCCTGGCGCTTGCCACGGCGTTCGTGCGGCCGCGCCGGCTGCTCGTACTCGACGAGCCCGAACAGCGTCTCGACGTGGAGGGAGTCGCCTGGCTGGGGGAACGCCTCAAGGCGGACCTGGCTGACGGGCTCGCCGTCGTGCTCGCCAGCCACGAACCGGGTTTGCTGCAGGCCATCAACGCCCGCGAGGTACGGCTGGGAGCGCCCCGATGAGCAAGAAGGGTCGTAATCGGCAAGCGAGGGCGGCATCGCCGGTCATGGCGGACGAGGCCGGGCTGAGCCAAGCCGAGATCGACGCTGATCCGATCCCCGCGGCCCAGGAACCGGTGGCGCCGAAGGATCCGGAGGTTGATCACTTCGCCGTCGTCGGCGAGGCGGACGAGACGCAGCTGAAGCTGCTCATGCGTGACTGGCGCCAGGGACGAGCCAACCGCAACCTGATGCAGGCACTGCAGGACGCCTACGTCATGGTGTTCGCGGTGGTCGTCATCGGCGCCATGATGGTGAACTCGATCATCCAGGCCCAGCGCAATGTCGCGGGCTGTGAGACCGATCAGTGCCTCGCGGCCCGAGGCCTCCTGCCGTGGGCGGCAGTTGCCGGGCTCCTGGCATTCACCCTGGTCGCTGCGAGGATGTTCGGCCCCATCATCGCCTCGGCCGCCGAGGGCTTCTGGCTCATGGACGCGCCGGTGGATCGCCGCAGGCTGCTCGCCGGCAGGTTCCTCGGGTCGCTGGGCGTTGCCTTCGGTGCCGGGGCGCTCTTCGGTGCTCTGGTCGCCGCCCTGACCGGTTCGAATCTGCTGCACATAGTGATCTGGACTCTGGCCGCCGGGCTGGGAGCCTTCGGGCTCACGGCCTTCGCCGCGGCGGAACAGGCATTGGAGCGGACCTGGATTCTGCGTGTGGTGCAGTGGGTCGCGGGCTTGGTGGCGGTGCTCACGATGGGCGCGCTGGTGGCCATCGCCGCCGGGTGGATCCCGCTGGACGCGCTGGACGCGCTCAGCACCGATTTCGCCACGCTGGTGGGCATCACCGGGCTGCTGCTCGGCCTGATCTCCAGCATCATCGCCTTCGCCCGGCTGCGCCGGATCCGGCGGCAACGATTGACCTCGGGCAGCGCGCTGCTGGCCGGCGTGCAGGGTGCTGCATTCGCGATGGACTTCGCACTGGTGCGCGACATCCTCCTCGAGCACGAGGCACGCGAGCGGGGCCACGTCCGCGCCACCCGAGGCTCGGGTCACGGCACCCGGGCATTGATCCTGCGAGACGTACAGCGCCTGTGGCGCTACCCGCGGCCGTTGGTGTTCTGGCTTGCCTCAATGGTGGTGCCGTATGCCGTGCAGGCCCTCGATATCGATGCCTTGAACCCGCCTCTGTCGGCGCTGGTGCTCATGGCAGCGTTGGTGGGATTCTTCAACTCGTTGCGGGTGCTTACCCGCACCAAGGGCCTGCAGCGCGCGTTCCCATTCTCGCCGTCGGAGATCAAGACCGCCGTGATGGTGGTGCCTGGGGCGCTGGCGTTGATCTGGGCGGTCGCCACAGCACCGGCCTTCCTGGGGATCTTCACCACCAGGGTGGACACATTCACCGGGATCTCGGCCGCTTTCATCACCGCCTTCGCCGGGTTCCTTGGCGCGGTGCGATGGGTCTCGGCGCGCCCAGCGGACTACTCGGGGCCCATGGTCGCGGTGGGAATCGGCGCTATGCCACCGGGGATGATGTTCTCCGCGCTGCGTGGCATCGATATGGTCGCGCTGGTCACGCTGCCGATCGTTTTCGGCTTGCCGCCGTGGGTATCGCTGGTGATCGGCGTGATCGCGTTCGGGATCCTGCGCAGCGGGATGGACCGCGACACGCTCATGGAACAGTCGGAGGAGCAGCGCAAGGAACTGGAGCGGGCCCGGGCGCAAAGCCAGGGCGGAGGGGGCACCAAGGAGAAGATCAAGGTCCAGCGCCGCTCGTAGCGCGGCCCGCCTCGCGACCGGTCACCGGGATCCTTCCCGGCCCGGCCGGGGGTGGTGTCGGGCTGGGAGCGCCTCTCGGCGCGTGGCCGCTCGTAGCGGCAGATGTTGGAGCCCGGGGCTACCGCAGCCCGACACCGCCACCGAGAATAGGTCCTGCTGGCGGCAGACCCAAGTCCGGATAGATGCGGGTATCCGGGTGGGCCGCTCCTGCGGCCAGGGGCATGTCGGAGCCGCCCGTGGGTGGCTAGTCCAGGCGCGCGGTGCGCCACATCGCGGCGGCCGCGGTGAGGTCGGCGGCCATAGTTTGGAGTTGGCTGGCCGATCTGGCGGCGTCGTGTCCGGAGGAGACGTGTGCCCGTCCGGCGGTCACGACCAGGCAGAACGCCGCGGCCCGCTCCAGGGCCACCGCGAAGTCGCCGTCGAAGGCGCCCCGCAGGATCTGATCGACTGTACGCCGGATCTCCTGTGGTCCGGACGGGTCGACACCGGCGATGACGTGACGCACCTCGGCAAACTCGATACCCGCACCGTATTCGACTGCCGCGGCACCGGGATCACGCTGCACCCACTCCCGCAGCAGGTACAGCCGCCACAAGGCGCCGGGCAGGCTGCGGGCCGCGCACAGCGCCCACAGGTCGGCCAACGTGTCCAAGCCGACGTCGCGGGTCAGGGCCACGAGCCGCGCCACAGCGTGGGCGTTGCTGCTGGTCCGGCCGGCCCGCACGAGGACCGCTGCCGTCTCATGTGCGGCTTCCAGCCGGGCCTCGGGCTGGGTTCCGCCGTCGATCGCCTCGAAAGTGCCGGGCTCGCGGAACGTGGGCCGGCGGGGTCGGTCTGCGGCAGACACGAATCTAGTGCGGGGAATCGGCTGAGGTGCTCGGGAGAACTCCGAGGGCCTGCAGCATGGGAACGAACTTGGCGCTGGTCTCGGCAAGTTCTTGGTCGGGATCCGAATCGGCCACGATTCCCGCCCCCGCGAACAGTTGCAGGGTCGTGGGGTCGGGTTCAGCCTTGTATCCGCCGCGAAGCGCAATCATCCACTCGCCGTCACCCCGGGCATCCACCCAGCCGATCGGGCCGGCGTAGCGGCCCCGGTCAAGGGTCTCAAGCTCTTCGATGATCTCGGCCGCCGCGAACGTGGGTGTGCCACACACGGCGGCGCTGGGGTGCAGCGCTGCTGCCAGCGCTAGTGCACTGGTGCCGGGCTCGCAGCTGCCGGTGATGTCGGTCGACAGGTGCAGCACATTGGGCAGCGGCAGGATTGATGGCGCGTCGGGGACGTTCATTGCCGAGCAGAACGGTTCCAATGCCTGGGCGACCGAATCCACCGCGAACTGGTGCTCGGTGACCTGCTTGTGGCTTCGGGCCAGTTCAGCGGCTCGTTTCACGGCGTCGGTGTGCTCGGGATCCAGCGAGACGGTCCCGGCCAACACTCGCGAGGTGATGAGCCCACCTTGGCGCCGCACCAGCAACTCCGGGGTGGCGCCCACCATGCCGTCGACCAGATACGACCAACACGACGGGTACAGCCGGCTGAGCTGACGAAGGACGTAACGCAGGTCGATGGGGGAGTCGGTGACGGCGAGGAGGTCGCGCGCCAGGACCACCTTGCGGACCTCGCCGCGTTGAATCAGGTCGACGACCTCGCCGACGATGTCTGCCCAGCCCTGCTCGGACATCGAGCCCGACTCAAGCCGGACCCCGTCGGGGGGTTCCAGTGGCTCGCCCCTATTGGGTAGCTCCAGGTTGATCCGGCCCTCGCCGATCTTGGTCACCCACGCCTGCCCCTTGCGTCGCCCGATGATCGTCTGCGGCACGATGAGCACCGACGGCTCGTTGGAGGCGTCGGGGTCGAACGCGAAGGAGCCGATTGCCAGGGGGCCCGTGCCGTAGGAGCCGGGAAGCTCCGAGTCGTGATCGATTGTCTCGGCCACCGCGCTCCACCAAACGTCCCCGGCATCAGCGAAGTCTGTGATGAACCTGGCGACCTCACCGACGGTGACGATGCCGTCGCCGTCGCGGATGAAGGCGGCCGAGGGCTCGGAGGTGCTCAGGAACCTGTCGAGCGGACCGGGGTCGTCAATGGCGACGGTGGTGGCGCGCAGGCGCCGACTGCCCAGGTCGAATGTCACCCGGCTGACGATAGCCGAGGCCGGGCGGGGGTGCGAGCACCGCCCGAGGCTTGGGCAATTATGACAGGTTCACATTGCTGAAATCGTGTTTGGTGGTTTGTGGTGACGCACTCCGGATGCAGGCGCACCCGCATTGTTGTACTTGGCAGGGCACGCCCTAGACTGTGGCCTGCAATCCCCCAAGGCCCCGATTTGAGGAGCGCGGATGTCAGACGCTGATCCGACGATCGGCACAGCGACCTCGAGTGGCGAAGCCGATGCGATTGTCGTCGGTGCCGGCCCAGGCGGGTCGAGCGCGGCAGCTCACCTCGCGATGCGTGGCCTGCACGTCCTCCTGCTGGAGAAGTCACAGTTCCCGAGGGAAAAGGTCTGCGGTGACGGCCTGACCCCGCGCGGTACCAGGGCGCTGGCTCGGCTCGGGATCGACACCTCGGAATCAGCCGGGTGGCTGCACAACAAGGGCCTGCGGATCTACGGTGGCCGCGTCGAGCCCTTCCAACTGGACTGGCCCACGCTGACCGATTTCCCCTCGCACGGGCTGGTGCGTCGCCGCGCCGACTTCGACCAGCTGCTGGCTCAGCACGCGGTCGCCCAAGGGGCCCAGCTGGTGCAGGGTGCCCACGTGACCGATCCGATCCTGGACGAGCACAGCGGCCGGATCACCGGCGTCACCACGAAGGACGGCCGGGAGTTCCGGGCGCCCGTGGTGATCGCAGCCGACGGTAACTCCTCGCGGCTCAGCGTCGCGATGGGACGCACCAAGCGGGCCGATCGCCCCATGGGCGTCGCGGTTCGCACCTATTACACATCGGCCCGCAGCAACGACGACTACCTCGAGTCCTGGCTGGAGCTGTGGGATGGCAAGCCCAAGGAATCCACGCTGATGCCCGGCTACGGCTGGATCTTTGGCATGGGTGATGGCACCAGCAATATCGGCCTCGGAGTGCTCAACACATCCAAGGGGTTCGGGCAGACCGATTACAAGGAGCTCCTCAAGCGTTGGTTGGACAACACCCCGCAGGAGTGGGGTTTCCGCGAGGAAAACCGGCTTGGCCCGATCCAGGGGGCGGCGTTGCCGATGGCCTTCAACCGACAACCTGCTTACGGTCGCGGGCTGCTGCTGGTCGGCGACGCGGGCGGCATGGTCAACCCGTTCAACGGGGAGGGCATCCCCTACGCCATGGAATCCGGCGAGATGGCCGCCGATGCCATCGCCGATGCCCGCTCCCGGGGGTTTGGCACCCCCGCCGCTGAGCGCGCCCTGCACGGCTACCAGAGTCGGCTGAAGGCCGAGTGGGGCGGGTATTACCGGTTGGGCACCATCTTCGTGAGGCTGATCGGGGATCCCCGGATCATGCACCTGTGCACCACCTACGGACTGCCTATCCGACCCCTGATGCGCTTCGTGATGAAGCTGCTCGCTAATCTAACCGACGCGAACGACGGTGACGCGGTGGACCGCATCATCAACGGGCTCGCGAA
This sequence comes from Arachnia sp., assembly GCA_047972985.1. Taxonomy (GTDB): domain Bacteria; phylum Actinomycetota; class Actinomycetes; order Propionibacteriales; family Propionibacteriaceae; genus Arachnia. Next base: position 31,428 of record JBKEBG010000156.1, on the reverse strand, counting down.
CGCGGCACCGGCCGCCTAGGACGAGGAGGGTACTCACCATGAACCCGTACATTCCGATCATCGGAATGGTGGCGCTGGCAACGATCTTCGTTGTCGTGGCCATCATCCTCAGCTCGAATGTCGGTCCTGCCCGCTACAACCGCGCCAAGTACGACTCCTATGAATGCGGTATCCAACCGACGCCGCAGCCGGTTGGGGGCGGGCGGTTCCCGGTCAAGTACTACATCACGGCCATGATGTTCATCGTCTTCGATATCGAAGTGGTGTTCTTATATCCCTGGGCCGTGGCCTTCAATCAACTGCCGTTGTTCGCCGTAGTCGAGATGGTTGTGTTCATCGCAGTGCTGTTCGTCGCCTACGTATACGTCCTGCGCCGCCGCGGCCTCGACTGGGAGTGAGGAGTCACCATGGGACTTGAAGACAAGATTCCGCAGGGGGTCCTGCTGACCAGCGTCGAAGCGATCGCGGGCTGGATGCGCAAGACCTCGTTCTGGCCTGCAACTATGGGCCTGGCGTGTTGCGCCATCGAGATGATGGCCTTCGGCACCCCCCGCTACGATTCCGGCAGATGGGGCCAGGAGGTCTTCCGCGCCTCACCGCGGCAAGCCGATCTCATGATCGTCTCCGGCCGAGTCAGCCAGAAGATGGCCCCGGTGATCCGGCAGGTCTACGACCAGATGCCTAACCCCAAGTGGGTGATCGCGATGGGTGCTTGCGCCAGCTCCGGAGGTATGTTCAACAACTACGCGATTGTCCAGGGCTGCGACCACTTCTTGCCCGTGGACGTTTACCTTCCCGGATGTCCTCCGCGCCCCGACATGCTCATTGACGCGATTTTCAAGCTCCGCAAGGAAGTCCAGCACTGGCCGATGGGCGCCAACATGGAAGCCAAAATCGAAAACGACGAGGTCGAGGCCCTCGAACGGCCGTCCACCCTCGAGCTCAAGGGGCTGATGCGATGAGCGACGACACACTCCTGCCGCAGGAGCGCGGCGGCAACGACGAGGTCGGTTTCCAAACCAAGACGGGCATGTGGTCGCGGGGCTCCGGGGACACCTCCGGTTACGGCGGGCTGCAGCGCATCATGGCGATGCCCGGGGCCAGCAAGCCCCCGTTCGGTGATCCCTTCGACGCCATCTGGAGCCGCGCGGTCGAGGTGCGGCCGCAGCTGGCGAAGTCGCGGGTGCTGGTGGACCGCGGCGAGATGACGATCTATGTCGAACGCGATCAGTTGCTCGAGGTCGTGGCTGCCATGCGTGACGATGCCGGGCTGCGGTTCGAGATCTGCCTGGGCGTCTCGGGCGTGCACTACCCCGAGCAGACCGGCGCCGAACTCCACGCGGTGTACCACCTGCTCTCGATCACCCACAATCGACGCCTGCGCCTCGAGGCCACCTGCCCGGAGACCGATCCGCACCTTCCCAGCGTCATCGCCACCTACCCGATGGCTGACTGGCATGAGCGGGAAACCTGGGACATGTTCGGCATCATTTTCGACGGCCACCCGGCACTCACTCGAATCTTGATGCCCGATGACTGGGTAGGCCATCCGCAACGCAAGGACTATCCGCTCGGCGGCATCGACGTCGAGTACAAGGGAGCCCGAGTGCCCGCCCCCGACAACCGGAGGACGTACTCATGAGCAGTCACACCACTGAGGACTTCTACGCCGCCCCAGGCGAGCCCGAAGCGGATCGCGTCTACCTCGCGCAGGGCGGCGATTGGGCCGGTATCGCTGCCGAACAGGCCGAACGCGGCGACGAGACCATAGTGGTCAACATGGGGCCCCAGCACCCGTCGACCCACGGTGTGCTGCGCCTGGTGCTGGAGATGGACGGCGAGACAGTCACCTCGATTCGCCCCGGCATCGGTTTCCTGCACACCGGCATCGAAAAGAACATGGAGTACAAGACCTGGACCCAGGGCGTGACGTACTGCACGCGCATGGACTACGTCGCTCCGCTGTTCAACGAGGTGGCCTACTGCCTCGCGGTGGAAAAGCTACTCGGCATCACCGATGACATTCCCGAGCGTGCCAACGTGTTGCGGGTGCTGGTCATGGAGCTCAACCGCATCGCCTCTCACCTGGTGGCGATGGGCACCGGTGGCATGGAGATCGGTGCGCTGACCGTCATGACCATCGCTTTCCGCGAACGCGAGATGATCCTCGACTTCCTCGAGGGGCTCTCCGGGCTTCGCATGAATCACGCCTACGTGCGGCCAGGAGGGGTGGCGATCGACCTGCCCGAGGGCGGCATCGACCACCTTCGCACTGTGATCGATTGGCTCACCAAACACCTTCCCGAGTACGCGGCATTCAACAACGAGAACCCGATCTTCAAGCTGCGCATGGAGAATGTCGCCAAGCTCGACCTCAGCGCATGCATGATGATGGGCATCACCGGCCCGATCCTGCGCTCCACCGGTTTCGACTGGGATCTACGCAAAACTCAGCCCTACTGCGGTTACGAGACCTACGACTTCGAGACCATCACGTGGGACACCGAGGACGCCTACGGCCGCTTCCGGATCCGGCTGGCCGAATGCTGGGAGTCGCTGAAGATCGTCGAGCAGTGCCTGGAGCGTCTCGAGGCCACCCAAGGCGAGCCGGTCATGGTCGGCGATGCCAAGATCGCCTGGCCGGCGCAGTTGTCGCTCGGCGCCGATGGGCAGGGCAACAGCAACGAGCACATCCGGCACATCATGGGGGAGTCCATGGAGGCGCTGATCCACCACTTCAAGATCGTCACCGAGGGCTTCAAGGTTCCCGTGGGCCAGGTGTATCAGGCAGTCGAGTCCCCCAAGGGGGAGCTGGGCGTCCACATCGTCTCCGACGGTGGCACCCGCCCCTACCGGGCCCACTTCCGGGATCCGGGTTTCAACCACCTGCAGGCGGTCCCCATGATGTGCGAGGGCGCCATGATGTCCGACGTGGTGGTGGCAGTGGCCAGCATCGATCCAGTTCTTGGAGGTGTCGACCGATGAGCGGTCACTTCACCAGCCACTTCGAGGAGTCCGGCTCGGTCGATTACAGCAACCTCGACACCTCGATCGACGAGGCAGCCATCGCCGAACTCCGCGAGATCGCCGACCGCTATCCGCAAGCCCGCTCGGCCCTGCTGCCGATGCTGCACCTGGTGCAGTCGATCGACGGGCGAATCAGCCCACGCGGGATTGAGGTGTGTGCCGACATCCTGGGGATCACCACAGCGCAGGTTTCCGGCGTGGCCACCTTTTACACCATGTACAAGCGCCGCCCAACCGGCACGCACCATCTGGGGGTGTGTACCACGGCCCTGTGCGCCGTGATGGGCGGCGACATGCTGCTGGAGCGCGCCAAGGCCAAGCTCGGCATCGACGAGAACCAGACCACACCCGATGGCTCGATATCCCTGGAGCGCCTCGAGTGCAACGCCGCCTGCGATTTCGCACCCGTGGCGATGGTCAACTGGGAGTTCTTCGACAACATGACCCCCCAGGCCATGGACGACCTGATCGATGCTTTGCAGCACGGCCGGAGCGTCGTCTCGCCGCGCGGCGCCACGATCACCTCCTGGCGTGAGGCGGAGCGGGTGCTGGCAGGGTTCCCCGATGGCCGGGCCGACGAGGGACCCTCGGCCGGTGCGGCGTCGCTGGCCGGGCTTGAGGTCGCCCGGGAAAACCGATGGCAGGCACCCGATGCCGCCGCGCTGCCGGCTGCTGGTGAGGAGGAGAAGAAGTGACCGACCTGCTGACCCCGGTGCTGTCGGCCCAGTGGGGCACGAAGGCATCCTGGCAACGCGCCTCCTATGAGGCCGCCGGCGGCTACAAGGCCCTGGGTAAGGCGTTGAAGCTGACGCCGGAGGACCTGACGAACCTCGTCAAGGACGCGGGCCTGCGCGGGCGAGGCGGTGCCGGCTTCCCGACCGGGGTTAAATGGTCCTTCATCCCGAAGGACAACCCCAACCCGCGCTACCTCGTGGTCAATGCCGACGAGTCCGAGCCCGGCACCTGCAAGGATATGCCGCTGCTGCTGGCCAGCCCGCACACTCTCGTGGAGGGCGTCATCATCGCCGCCTACGCGATCGGGGCGCACCACGCATTCATCTACGTGCGCGGCGAGGTCCTGCACGTGATCCGTCGCCTGCAACAGGCAGTCGCCGAGGCCTACCAGGCCGGATACCTCGGCAGCAATCTCCTCGGCTCCGGGTTCGCCCTCGACGTGATAGTCCACGCGGGCGCCGGCGCCTACATCTGCGGGGAAGAGACAGCGCTGCTGGACTCCCTGGAGGGCCGACGCGGCCAACCGCGGCTGCGGCCGCCGTTCCCGGCCGTGGCCGGGCTCTATGCATCGCCCACAGTGGTCAACAATGTGGAGTCCATCGCTTCGGTGCCCAGCATCGTTGCCAACGGTGCGCGCTGGTTCTCTTCGATGGGCAGTGAAAAGTCCAAGGGCATGACGCTGTACTCGATCTCGGGACACGTCAAGCGGCCGGGGCAGTACGAGGCCCCGCTGGGCATCACATATCGCCAACTCCTGAAGCTGGCTGGCGGGATCCGCGACGGTCACGAGCTGAAATTCTGGACCCCTGGGGGGTCTTCCACCCCGATCCTGACCTCCGAGCACCTGGATACCCCGCTGGACTACGAGGGCATGGCAGGGGTCGGCTCGATGCTCGGCACCAAGGCGTTGCAGACATTCGACGAGACCACATCGGTGGTGCGCACCACGCTGCGCTGGGTGGAGTTCTACAAGCATGAATCCTGCGGGAAATGCACCCCGTGCCGCGAGGGCTCGTGGTGGCTGGTGCAGCTGCTGATGCAGTTCGAGGCAGGCACCGCCACCGAAGGCGACGTGGACAAATTGCTCGACATCTGTGACAACATCGGCGGCCGCTCCTTCTGCGCGCTGGCCGACGGTGCAGTTGCGGCGGTCACCAGCGCCGTTCGGCATTTCCGAGACGAATTCGAACAGGGCTATCACACTCCCGCCTGGGAGCTTTTCCCCTACGAGGCAAGTGCGCTCTTCTCCAGCGAAGGAGGCCGGCGGTGAGCACCGAGGCCACATCCGAGGTGGCGGTCCGCGACGATCTGGTCACCCTCAGCATCGACAACACGACGGTGAGCGTGCCCAAGGGCACCCTTATCATTCGCGCGGCCGAGATGATCGGCACCGCGATCCCGCGGTTCTGCGACCATCCGCTGCTGGATCCGGCGGGTGCCTGCCGCCAATGCATGGTGGAGATCCCCGACGCCGGTAACGGTCGCGGCTTCCCCAAGCCACAGGCATCCTGCACGATGCCGGTGGCCGAGGGCATGGTCGTCAAGACCCAGGAGACCTCCCCGGTGGCGGCGAAGGCTCAGGAGGGCATGCTTGAGCTCCTGCTGATCAACCACCCGCTAGATTGCCCGATCTGTGACAAGGGCGGCGAGTGCCCGCTCCAGAACCAGGCGATGGCCGAGGGCCGCGGCGAATCCCGCTACGAGGGCCTCAAGCGGACCTACCCCAAGCCGGTGAACATCTCGGCGCAGATCCTGCTCGACCGGGAACGGTGCGTCCTGTGCGCCCGCTGCACCCGCTTCTCCGAGCAGATCTCCGGGGATCCCTTCATCGCTCTGGTCGAGCGCGGTGCGCTCCAGCAGATCGGCACCTACGAGCAGGACCCGTACGACTCGTACTTCTCCGGCAACGTGGTCCAGATCTGCCCCGTCGGTGCGCTCACCTCAGCGGCCTACCGGTTCCAGTCGCGGCCCTTCGATTTGGTGTCCACCACCACGACGTGCGAGCACTGCGCCTCCGGCTGCGAACTGCGCACCGATCACCGCCACCACCAGGTCAAGCGCCGTCTGGCCGGTAACGACCCGGAGGTCAACGAGGAGTGGAACTGTGACAAGGGCCGCTTCGGTTTCGTCTACGGTCGCGGCGATGATCGGCTGATGCATCCGTTGGTGCGCCGCGACGGCGTGCTGCAGCCCGCGAGCTGGCCCGAAGCAATCGACGCTGCGGTGGATGGACTGCAGGCCGCCACCTCGACCGGCGTCATGGTGGGTGGGCGGCTGACAGTCGAGAATGCCTACGCCTACTCACGGTTTGCGCGCGGGGTGCTGGGCACCAACCACATCGATTTCCGGGCGCGCGCCCATTCCGCCGAGGAATCGGAGTTCCTGGCAGCGCGGATCGCAGGCCGCGACCTCGCAGAGTCGGTCACATATGCCGATCTTGAGGCCGCCTCGCACGTGGTGCTGGTGAGCTTTGAGCCCGAGGACGAATCTCCCATCGTGTTCCTGCGACTGCGCAAGGCAGTCCGTAAGGGCGGCCTGAGTGTCACCACGCTGGCCCCGTTCTCCTCCCGCGGCTCGGACAAGCTGTCCGCGACACTCGTCCCGGTCGCCCCCGGCGGCGAGGCGGCGGCCTTGGCCGGGCTCAAGCTCGACGAGAGCTCAATCATCCTGGTGGGGGAGCGGGCTGCGGCGCAGCCGGGTCTGTTGTCCGCAGTCGCGGCCAAGGCAGACTCCAGTGGTGCCGACCTCGCCTGGATCCCACGCCGCGCGGGCGAGATCGGCGCACTCGACGCCGGCTGCGCCCCCAGCCTGCTGCCCGGCGGTCGTCCGCTCTCGGACGCCGCCGCAAGGGTCGACGTTGCCTCGGCATGGGGGCTTGAAGCGATCAACCCGATGCCGGGCCTGTCATCGGCCGAGCAGTTCGGTGCAGCCGCCACGGGCCGCCTCGATGCGCTCCTGCTGGCCGGGGTGGAACCCCGGGACATGGCGGATCCGGAAGCCGCACTGGCGGGCCTCGAGGGCGCCAAGTTCGTCATCAGCATCGAACAGCGCGCCAGCGCGGTCACCGAACGCGCCGACGTCGTGTTTCCCGCCGCCCTGGTGGAGGAACAGTCCGGCCACTTCCTGAACTGGGAGCACCGCCCTCGCCGGGTGGCGCTGGTCAACAAGGCTGCCCGCTCACCCATGACAGATCTCCGGATCCTGGCGGCGCTGGCCGATGCCCTGGGCTCGGACCTGGGGTTCCGCACCCCGGCCGCGGCCTGGAACGATCTTGCCGAGCTCGGCTCCTGGCAGGGTACCCGCGGGGCCTGCCCGCATGTGCCCGATGCCGGTGTGGCTGAAGGCCTAGTGCTGGCCAGCTGGCGGGAACTGCTGGGCAGCAGCCGCGGCAACGACAACGAATTGGCGATGCGCGCCACAGCCCGGCCCGCCGCGATCCGACTGTCTCCCGCGACTGCGGCATCGCTGTGCGCCACGGACGTCGTGGCGGTCCAGTCCGGTGATCAGCGTATGATCCTGCCGCTGGTCATCGCCAATGACATGGTCGACGATGTGGCCTGGGTTCCGATGAATCCGTGCGTGGGCGCCGGTACCTGCCTGGCCGCGTTGCCCGGTAACTCCGTCACAATCGCCGCGGTCTCCCCAGGCGATGACGAATCCCACGTAGCGCAAGAGGGCGAGGAGTAGTCATGTTCTTCCAAGATCCCTGGTGGCTCATCATGATCAAGGTGGTGGCGCTGTTCGTCATCCTGTTGGTCTGGACAATCTTCAACGTGTGGTACGAGCGGCGCCTGGTCGGCAAGATGCAGCACCGCCTAGGGCCGATCATGAACGGCCCCCTCGGGCTCGGACAGGCGTTGGGTGACGGCGCCAAGCTGATCTTCAAGGAGGACTTTCGCCCCGCGCACGCCGACAAGCTGATTTTCAATCTGGCCCCGGTGCTGACCGGCGTCGCCGCGTTCACCACGTGGACAGTCATCCCGTTCGGCGGCGAGGTGGAGATGTTCGGAGTGACCACCAGGCTGCAGGTTACCGACCTCCCGGTGGCGGTGCTGTTCATCCTCGCCATCGCCTCGATCGGCATCTACGGCATCGTGCTGGCCGGCTGGGCCTCCAACTCCACCTATTCATTCCTCGGCTCCATGCGCTCCTCGGCGCAGATGATCTCCTATGAGATCGCGATGGGCCTGGCGATGGTCGGCGTGTTCATGATGTCGGGGGCGATGAGCACCTCAGAGATAGTTGAGGCGCAAAGCAACACGATCCAATTCAACGTGCCTTTCACCGACATCACTGCCGATCCCGGTATCGCCGGCTGGTACGCCGTGCTACTGTTCCCGTCGTTCGCGATCTACGTGATTGCAATGGTGGGTGAAACCAACCGAGCCCCGTTCGATCTGCCTGAGTGTGAATCGGAGTTGGTCTCGGGCTATCTCACCGAATACTCGGGTTTCCGCTACGCGATGTACTTCCTGGCCGAATACATCAATATGGCAACGGTTTCGGCGGTCGCCACGACACTGTTCCTCGGCGGCTACCTTGCCCCGTGGCCGCTGAATCAGATCGAACTGCTGAACAATCCCTGGTTCGGCCCGGTGTGGTTCGTGCTGAAGGTCCAGTTGCTGTTCTCGGGATTCGTCTGGCTGCGTGGCACTCTGCCCCGCTTCCGCTACGACCAGTTCATGAGTCTGGGCTGGAAGTGGCTCATCGAGATCGCGCTGGTGTGGATCGTGCTCGTCGCGTTGCTGCCGCAGTACACCATCGGAATGTCGCTCGGCTTGATCGCGGTCTTGCTATTGCTCTTCTCGGGCAAATCCGATGAGAACGAGGAGGAGAGTGTGCCCACGGCACTTGACGATGTGCCGCCGGAGCGAGATTTCGATCCATTCGAGGGTGGCTACCCAGTGCCACCCCGGCCCGGGCAGCGGCTACCGGAGATGGCCTCGGTCGTGGCGTCCTCGGGGGTCGAGGTCGATGAGCCCCAAGCCAGCACCGAAGGGGAGGAGTCCTGATGGGATTGCTCGATCAGTGGGCCGGGTTCGGCGTCACGTTCAACACCATGTTCCGCAAGACCTTCACGCAGGGCTACCCCCAGAAGGGCAAAGAGAAGGTCACGATGCCCCGGTTCCACGGGCGGCACCAGCTCAACCGGTGGCCCGACGGGCTGGAGAAGTGTGTCGGTTGCGAGCTGTGCGCCTGGGCGTGCCCGGCCGATGCCATCTACGTCGAGGGTGCCAGCAACACCGACGATGAGCGCTACTCACCAGGTGAGCGCTACGGGCACGTGTACCAGATCAACTATCTGCGGTGCATCTTCTGCGGCATGTGCATCGAGGCCTGCCCGACGCGGGCGCTGACAATGACCAACGAGTTCAAGTTGGCCGATAAGACCCGCGCCAGCCTGATCTATGAGAAGGACCAATTGCTGGCCCCGCTGCTGACTGGCATGGAGCAGCCTCCTCATCCGCGTCGTCTCGGCGACGACGAAAAGGACTACTTCCGTGGGCTGCCGGACACCGGGCAGCCAGACACCCGGACCGGAGGCGCCGCGTCATGACACTCATTCCCCTGGTGACGGCCGATCAGGTTGCCTTCTGGATCCTGGGGCCGATCGCCGTGCTGTGTGCCCTCGGCGTCGTCGTGGCCCGCAAACCCGTGTACTCCGCCATCAGCATGGCAGGCGTGATGGTCTCGCTCGCCGTGTTGTACGCGGCCCAGGACGCCCCATTCCTGTTCGTGGTGCAGATCATCGTCTACACGGGCGCGATCCTGATGCTGTTCTTGTTCGTCGTCATGCTGATCGGCGTCGACAGCTCCGATTCGGTCGTGGAGACCATCCGCGGGCACCGGGTTGCTTCCATCCTGGCCACAGCCGGCCTCGGTGGTCTGTTGATCGCTGCCGTGGGGCAACTCATTGGCGGCGGACCCGCCGGCCTCGCCGAGGCGAACGCCGTCGAGGGCGGCAACCTGCAAGGAATCTCAGCCCTGCTGTTCAGCGACTACGTCTTCCTCTTTGAGGCCGTGGCGGCGCTACTGATCGTGGCAGCAACCGGGGCGATGGTTCTGCAGCACGGCGAGCAGCTTCACGAGAAGAAGTCCCAGGTCCGCGAAGCCAGCGAGCGCATGGAGCGCTACGCCCGCGACGGCGTGCACCCAGGCCCGCTGCCGAGCTCGGGTGTGTTCGCCCGGCACAACGCGATCTCAACGCCCGCGCTGCTGCCCGACGGCACAGCCTCGGAGTTGTCGGTCTCGCCGACGCTAGCCGGCCGGGGCGCCGTCATCGCCGTCGACGATCTCGCGGCGCCCGCCACCAGCGCGACCCAGGACATCGCCAAGATCCGCGCCGAAGCTGAGGGGGAGAGCCGATGAGCACCGAGGCCTATCTGATCCTGGCCGCGATCCTGTTCGCGATCGGTGTCGCGGGATTCCTCCTGCGGCGCAATGCCATCATCGCGTTCATGAGTGTCGAGCTCATGCTGAACGCGACAAATCTCGTGTTCGTCAGCTTCTCGCGGCACCACGGCAACCTCACGGGCCAGGTAGCGGCCTTCTTCGTGATGGTCGTGGCCGCCGCCGAGGTCGTGGTCGGACTCGCGATCATCGTGTCGATCTATCGTGCCCGACGCTCGGCCTCGGTCGACGACGCCAATCTGCTGAAGTTCTAGGGGCCCAGCGTGAATCTCTTGGAAATCGTCCCCGCGGTCCCAGCCACCGGGTTGTTTAGCCTGGCCTGGCTGCTGATCGCCATCCCCTTGGCCTCGGCCGCGGTGCTGCTGATCCTGGGGCGTCGCAGCGACGCCTGGGGTCATCTGCTTGCCACCGCGGCGCCGATCGCCTCCTTCGTGGTCGGCTTCCTGCTGTTCGCGCAGATGCTGTCGGCAGAGGAGGCCTCCCGAGCTGTCGCGGTGCCGCTGTATGAGTGGATCGCCGCAGGCACCTGGAGCGTTGAGGTCTCGCTGCTGGTGGACCAGCTGTCGATCCTGTTCGTGCTGTTGATCACCGGCGTCGGCTCACTGATCCACATCTACTCCATCGGCTATATGGCCCACGACGAAAACCGCCGCCGGTTCTTCGCCTACCTCAACCTGTTCATCGCCGCGATGTTGCTGCTGGTGCTCGCCGATAACTACCTCGTGCTGTTCATCGGCTGGGAAGGCGTGGGCCTGGCCAGCTACCTGTTGATCAGCTTCTGGCAGATCAAGCCATCCGCGGCCGCCGCAGGCAAGAAGGCATTCGTGGTCAATCGGGTCGGCGATCTCGGCATGACAATGGCGATCTTCACCATGTTCGCTTGGTTCGGCTCGGTCAACTTCGCCGACGTCAACGCAGGTGCCGAGGCACTCACCCCGTTCTGGGCCACGGCACTGGGCCTGCTGCTGTTGCTCGGGGCCTGCGGCAAATCAGCCCAGGTGCCGCTGCAGTCGTGGCTGCTGGATGCCATGGAGGGCCCGACCCCGGTCTCGGCGCTGATCCACGCCGCGACGATGGTCACCGCCGGCGTCTACCTCGTCATCCGCTCGCACACCATCTATGCCCAGAGCGAGACGGCGCTACTGGCCGTGGCGATCGTCGGCACTGTGACGTTGCTCGCGGGCGCCTGGATCGGCTCGGCCAAGGACGACATCAAGAAGGTCCTGGCCGGCTCGACAATGAGCCAGATCGGCTACATGATGCTCGCCGCCGGGCTCGGAGAGGCGGGCGCGGCGTTCGCGATATTCCACCTGCTCACCCACGGCTTCTTCAAGGCGAACATGTTCCTGGGGGCCGGCTCGGTGATGCACGGCATGGGCGATGACGTGAACATGCGCCACTACGGCGCCTTGTCCAAGGTGATGCGGGTCACATTCCTCACCTTCGGCGCCGGGTACCTCGCGATCATCGGGTTCCCCTTCACCGCAGGCTTCTACTCCAAGGACCACATCATCGAAACCGCGTTCCACGAGAACTCGACGCTAGGTGTGCTGGCTCTGCTGGGGGCTGGCGTGACCGCCTACTACATGACCCGGTTGATGATGATGACGTTCTTCGGCCAGAAGCGTTGGGACGATGATGTGCACCCGCACGAATCCCCGGCAGTCATGACGGTTCCGCTGATCATCCTGGGAATCATGTCACTGGTGGCCGGGCTCGCCATGAACAATTGGATCCAGGGATGGCTCGCCGGTCCCACCGGTGCCACGCCACACGAGACCAGCCTGATGGCCTTCACTCCCATCGGCATGATCACGCTCGCTGTGGTCGCCGCCGGAGCCTTGATCGGCTGGTTGCTCAATCGCAGTGAGATCCCGCGCAGCGCCCCGCAGACCAAGAACCCGCTCGTCTTGGCCGGGCGTGCCGATCTGTACGGCGATTCGTTCAACAAGTACGTGGTGATCGAGCCCACCAAGGCGGCGGCGACAGGCCTGCGCGCACTCGATACACACGTCGTCGACCGGGCGGTCAACGGTTCGGCGGTGCTGGCCACGGGGCTGGGAGCCTGGTTGCGGCGGGCCCAGAACGGCTACGTGCGGACCTACGGCCTCACCCTGGTGCTCGGAGTGCTGGGCATCGCGGTCGTGGTCATCGTCGGGAACCTGGTCTGAGGAGGAGTCACACCTATGAATTCGCTGCTCTTGTTGACCATCCTCGCCCTGCTGCCGATGGTCGGCGCACTCGTGCTTGTGTTCCTGCACGGTCACATCGCCAAGCTCGTCGGCCTCGGCTTCGCCCTGTCCACCACAGTGCTCGGGGTGACGGTCTTCGTATTGGCTCAAGACTCCATCATGGCCGGAGACGTCACGTGGATCGAGGCCATCGGCGCCCACTACGCGCTCGACTTCGAGCCCATGAGCGGGCTGCTGGTGCTGCTGACAGTCATCCTGGTTCCGCTGGTGCTGATCGCCGAGTGGAAGGTCGGCGATGACGACACCGGAGGGTGGAGCACCCGCACCTTCTTCGCCCTGGCGCTTACCCTGGAGAGCCTGGCACTGTTCGTGTTCCTGGCCAGCGATGTGCTGCTGTTCTACATAATGTTCGAGGCCACCTTGATCCCGATGTATTTCCTCATCGGCGGCTGGGGAGGCCCCAAGCGCAGCGCCGCGGCCATGAAGTTCCTGCTGTTCTCGCTGGCGGGTGGTCTGGTGATGCTCGTGAGCGTCGCCGGTCTTTACGCCGCCGGTGCGCAGCAGGGCAACGTGTCCTATCTGCTGGCCGACCTGGCATCGCTGGATCTGTCCGGCACCCTCGGGCGCTGGCTGTTCCTCGGTTTCCTGTTCGCCTTCGCCGTGAAGGCGCCCATGGCGGGCCTGCACACCTGGCTGCCTGACACCGCCGAGCAGGCCCGGCCGGGCGCCTCGACGCTCCTGGTGGGCCTCCTGGACAAGATCGGCACCTTCGGGATGATCAAGATCGGCCTCGTGGTGTTCCCCGAGGCCAGCGCCTGGGCTACCCCCGCGATCCTGATCTGGGCCGTGGTCAGCATGATCTACGGCGGGCTGATGGCCATAGGGGCCAAGGACCTGCTGCGGCTGGTCAGCTACACATCCATCAGTCACTTCGGCTTCATGGTCTTCGGTATCTACGCGCTCACCTCGCAGTCGCTGAGCGGCTCGATCTTCTACATGGTCAACCATGGTTTTTCGACCGGTGCGCTGTTCCTTGTCGTGGGATACCTCATCGCCCGGCGCGGTAGCGCCAAGGTGGATGCCTTCGGCGGGGTACAAAAGGTTGCCCCGGTCGCCGCCGGGTTCCTGCTGCTGGCCGGGCTGTCCTCGCTGGCGCTGCCTGGGATGGGTAGCTTCGTCGGCGAGTTCCTCGTCATGGCCGGCTCGTGGCAGAAGTACCCGATCCAGACCGCGGTGATCGCCCTGGGCATCGTGCTGGCGGCGGTCTACATCTTGACCATGTACCAGCGAGTGGCTACCGGACCAGTCACAAAGGACACTGCCGAACACATCACTTCGGACCTGTCGCTGCGGGAAAAGTCGGCAGTGGTCCCGCTGGTCGCGCTGCTGCTGCTGTTCGGGTTCCTCCCCGGGCCGATGCTTAACGTCGCCAACGACGCGGCCATGTGGGTCATGTCCGCGGCGGGCGCAACCGACCCCGCCCCGCTGATTGAGGAAGGCAACTGATGAGCTCCATCCTTGAGATCACCGCGCCGGCGCTGGACTGGATGCTCCTGTCGCCCATGGTGGTGCTTTTCACCGGCGCCGGGATCGGCCTGCTGGTGGAGGCCTTCGTCCCGCGGGGGTCGCGTTTTCCGGTCCAGACCGGGCTGGCTGCCATCACGATAGTGGTGGCCTTCGGGCTGACCATCTACAACTGGTCCGGCGGGCAGGCAGAGCTCGGCGCTGAGGGATCGCTCGCTTTCGACGGGCCGACCTCCCTGTTTTCGGCGCTGATCCTGCTATTCGGGCTGGGTGGTCTCGCGCTGTTCTCGGATCGTGAGCTGGGCGGCGGTGTATCGGTCTTCGCCTCCTCAGTGGCCACGGTTCCCGGGTCCCCGCTGGAACGTGAGGCCGAGCGCCAGCATCGCGAGAACACCGAGGTGTTCCCGCTGCTGGTCTACTCACTGCTCGGCATGGTGATCTTCGTCGCCTCCAACAACCTCATCGTCATGTTCGTGGCGTTGGAGATCTTCTCGTTGCCGTTGTACCTGCTCACCGGCATGGCCCGGCGCCGCCGGCTGCTGAGCCAGGAAGGTGCCCTGAAGTACTTCCTGTTGGGTGCTGTGGCCTCGGCCGTGTTCCTGTTCGGCTCCGCGCTGCTGTACGGCTACTCCGGGAGCCTGTATCTGCGTGAGATCGCCGCCGCGCTTGCGATCGGCGCCGAGTCCAACACGCTGCTGCTGGCCGGCATGTTCATGGTGAGTGTCGGGTTGTTGTTCAAGATCGGTGTCGTGCCGTTCCATAGCTGGACTCCTGACGCTTACACCGGCGCACCCACCCCAGTGACCGCGTTCATGGCCGCCGCTACCAAGACCGCAGCGGTGGCGGCGCTGCTGCGAGTGTTCTACGTGGCGCTCGGCGGTGCCCGCTGGGACTGGCAGCCGGTGTTCGCCGCGCTGGCAATCATCACTATGATCACCGGCGCCGTCGTCGCGCTGCTGCAGACCGATGTCAAGCGACTGCTCGCATATTCGTCGATCACACACGCTGGGTTCCTGCTCGTCGGCGTGGTGGGTGCCGTGGCCGCCACCCCCGAAACCACGCTCAGCAGTGTTGCCGCGATAGCCTTCTACATGCTCGCCTACGGCGTAGCTACCCTGGGGGCATTCGCGGTGGTCATGACGGTGCGCCGTTCAGGCGGCGAGGCCACCTCCATCGCGGCATGGCGAGGAA
Source organism: Arachnia sp. (assembly GCA_047972985.1). Lineage (GTDB taxonomy): Bacteria > Actinomycetota > Actinomycetes > Propionibacteriales > Propionibacteriaceae > Arachnia. The sequence goes on along the minus strand of JBKEBG010000156.1, from coordinate 16,348 downwards.
TTGGCCGCACCAACCCTGTGGTCGCCAGCGTGATGACGCTGTTCCTGCTCAGCTTCGCCGGGATTCCGCCCACCGCCGGGTTCGCGGGCAAGCTCGTCGTGTTCTCCTCGGCCTGGGCCGGCGGGTACGGCTGGCTCGTGTTGGTGGCAGTCGTCATGAGTGTCGTGGCGGCCTTCTTGTACCTGAAGCTCATCGTCGCGATGTGGTTCACCGATCCCGATCCCGAGCAGCAGGCCGAGGTCGAGCCTTCCGGCATCGGCACTTTGAGCGTGCTCGTGATCGCGGCCCTTACCACGATAGCCCTGGGGCTGCTTCCCGGCGGGTTCCTCGACCTGGCCGAGCAAGCCGCCCAATTCATCCGCTGACGATGTGGTGAGTAGTGACGTGACCCCTGAGCTGACCGAGCTGCAGGATCGGCTGGAGGAACTGCTGCGGCACTCCGCAGTGGCCGATACCCCCTTCGTGACGCAGTCTGCTACCCACATCATCGAGGCGGGGGGCAAGCGATTCCGGCCGATGCTGGTGTTCCTGGCGGCCCAGTTCGGCCCCCACGCCGACCAGGAGCGCCTACTCAAGGCCGCGCTGGTCATGGAATTGACGCACGTGGCCAGCTTGTACCACGACGATGTCATGGACGAGGCAGAGGTGCGGCGAGCCGCCCCCTCGGCCAACGCCAGATGGGGCAACAGCATCGCCATCTTGGTGGGCGACTTCCTGTTCGCCCGTGCCTCCACGGCGGTCGCCGAGTTGGGCGTCGAGTACGTCCGGCTGCAGGCTGAGACCTTCGCCAGGCTGGTTCAGGGGCAGATCGCCGAGACCCTCGGCCCCGGTGAGGCTGACCCCACCGAGCACTACCTGCAGGTGGTCGCGGACAAGACCGGCTCGCTGATCGCTGCCTCCGCAGAGTTCGGCGCGATGGTGGCTGGAGCGCCCGATCAGACGCGCCGGGCGTTGGCGGCCTTTGGGGAGGATGTCGGGGTGCTGTTTCAACTCAGCGACGATCTGATCGACATCACCTCAAGTGAGACTGGCAAGACCCCCGGCACCGACCTCAGGGAGGGAGTTGCGACCCTGCCGACGCTGATGCTGCAAGCATCGACCGATCCCGCCGACGCGGCGCTGCAGGAGTTGATCGCAGGCGATCTCAGTGATGACGCCGAACTCGCCCGTACCCTGGCTCACCTCCGGCAGCATCCCATCATCGACCGGGCCAGGGCCGAGCTTGAGCGGCGCGCCGACGTTGCCCGATCACGCCTCGACGGCCTTACCGAGGGTGAGGCAAAAGACGCGCTGCTGCGGGTCTGCGATGACCTGGTCAACCGCACCGTGTAGCTGACCGGTTACCAGATCGTCACTCTCGCCTCGGGCGCGAGCCATTGCCCGTCGCCCGGTGCTGTGCCGAATGCGGTGTGGAAGGCTTCGAGGTTCGCCGCGGTCTGATTGCAGCGGAACTCGGCGGGTGAGTGGGGATCCACGGCGAGCAGCTGCTTGACCAATTCTGGGCGACGCTTACCGCGCCAGGCCCGCGCCCAGCCGATGAAGAACCGCTGCGCCGGGGTAAAGCCCTCGATCAGGTCGCCGTCGGGGTCGCCGCCGGCCAACAGCCACGCCCGGTAGGCGATCCCCAGGCCGCCGAGATCGCCGATGTTCTCGCCGATGGTGAGTTCACCGTTGACAGTCTTGCCGTCAGCCCCGGCGGGGGAGAGCCCCTCGTACTGCTCGATCAGAGCGCCGGTGCGCGCCGCGAACGCCTCCCGGTCGGCTTCGCTCCACCAGTCGCGCAGCCTGCCGTCGCCGTCGCAGGCCGATCCCTGGTCGTCGAAACCGTGGCCGATCTCATGCCCGATGACGGCGCCAATGGCTCCGTAATTCACGGCATCGTCGGCCTCCGGGTCGAAGAACGGGGGCTGCAGGATTGCCGCCGGGAACACAATCTCGTTTCGCAGCGGGTGGTAGTAGGCGTTGACCGTCTGCGGATACATGTGCCATTCGTCGAGGTCTACCGGTTCGGCCAGCTTGCTCATCGTGTAGTCGAACTCGAAGGCACGCGCCGCGACGGCATTGCCTACGAGGTCATCAGCGCTGACCTCGAGTGCCGAGTAGTCGCGCCAGCGGTTCGGGTAGCCGATCTTGGCTCGAAACTTGCTCAGCTTGTCCAGCGCCTCGGCTCGGGTCGCGTCGGTCATCCAGCCCAGCGTGGTGATGCTGCTGCGGTAGGCCTCCAGCAGCTGGGCGACCAGACGTTGCATCGTTTCCTTCGACGAGGCGGGGAAATAGCGTTCGACGTAGCGCCTGCCGATCGCCTCACCCATCGCCTGTTCCACGAACCCGACGGCCCGCTTCCAGCGGGGACGCAGTTGTTTGGTGCCTTGCAGGGTGCGTTCGTAGAAGTCGAAGCGAGCATCGACGAAATCAGCCGACAGCAACCCGGACACCGAGGCTACAGCGTGCCAGCGAGCCCAGGACCGCCACTGTTCCACGGGTACCTCGGCTACCAGCTGGGAGGCGGCGATGGCGAAGGATGGTTGGGTCACCACCAGGGTCTCCACCTGCGACACCGACACCCTGGTCTCGGCCAGGAACGCGGCCCAGTCGATGCCTGGGGCCGCGGCGGTGAACGCCCCCCACGTCATCGGGTTATATGCCTGCTTGATCTCGCGTACCCGTACCCGGTCCCAGTGGTGGGATGCGATCCGGGTCTCCAGCTCCAGCACCGCGTCGGCCTGAGTCTGTGGATCTGGCTGTCCCGCCAGTTCCAGCACCCGGGCGATGTGAGCCAGGTAGGCCTTGCGGATCTCGGCATGCTCATCCAGCCGATAGTAGGCCTCGTCGGGTAGCCCGAGGCCACCTTGCGAGACGAACAGGACTACCTGCTGCGGGTCACCGGGGTCGGCATCGGCGTCGAAGTCGATCAGGCCGGCGATCTGGTGGCGCTGAGCCCAGCCGAGGAAAGCCGACAGCGTGGTCTGGTCGCAGATGCCATCAACGTGGGCCAACAGCGGGGCCAGGGCGGCGGCACCGGCGTCCTCGACGCGTTGGGTGTCCATGTAGGCGGCATACAGCGCCGCGAGCTTTCCCGACTCTGTGTTCGCCGACCCCGCCGGAAGTTCGTCGAGTAGTGTGCGCACCGCGATCTCGGAGGCATCGCGCAACTCGACGAAGGCCCCCGCCGATGACTTATCGGGGTCGATCTCACAGCGCGCGAGCCAGTCGCCGTTGGCGTAGCGGAACAGATCCTCGCGGGGGGAAACTGCAGCGTCAATATGAGTCAGGAGCGTGACGGGCATGCACCGAGGTTAGCCCTGCCACACAACCTGGATGTCGTCTGGGTGGACCACCACCATGGCGGCGGTTGCGGTAGCGCTGGTGTGGACACTGGTTGCTCCGGAACTCGTGCCGTCGGTGTAGTCCATCTCGACCTCCAGCTCAAGTTCCACGACTCCGCTGGCGGCCGTCATGTCGTCGGGGCCAAGCGCAGGTGTGGAGGATTTCCACGGGTCGGCAACGGCCCGCCAACGTACACTGCCGGGTACCACGTCCCGGGGTGCCTCGACCGCGAAGGGGCATCCATCGGGCGCCACTGAGGTGGCGCCGAGACACTCGTCCAGCGACGCCCTGGCCGCCGCGGTGAAGGCGGCGATCCCGTCTTCGGTGAGGCGGGGCGTGAGGCTGAACTCGGCCCCATCGGCCAGCATCAGCGCCGCGACGGGAATCTCACTGTCAGCCGGAAATGTGACGTATGGCAGGCCCGTGGTCAACTCGTACAGGCCAGGCACCACCTCGTGGGTCACTGTGTGATCGATGGGTACTCCGTTGGCCAGCATCGGCAGTTGTTGGTCGGCTGCGATCTGGAACCTGACGGTGGCTGTGGTGGCAGCCAGCTGCAGCGCTCCCGTGTCCAGACGGGTCACCTCGAAGCTGGTGCTGACCTCCTGATCGCCGATGCTGTAGCTGGCTTCCACCATTTGGGCGGCGGGATCCAAGGTGAGGATGGTGATGTCGGAGGGGCGCCACTGCCGGGGCATCGCGGCATATGCCTCGGGGGTCAGCAGCGCCCGGGACCCGGAGCCCGCGCGAGGTCCGAAGCTCAGGGCGCGTTCGATGTCGCCGGCCGCGAGGGCCTCCAGATAGCCGCGGACCAGCTCCTGGGGGCTGGACGAGGTCGCGGCAATGGATGAGCTGGTCACCTCCACTTCGGGGTCGGTGGAGGTATTACGCAGCAGACGGACCCAGACCGTTGCCCCCAGGATCCCGAGGACGACAGCGCCGAGGAGGACGGCGACGATGATGCGCAGCGCGGGGCCTCGGCCTGGGGGAGGGGACTGCGGAGGTGGCGCGGAGAAACGGGCCGGGGTGGCCTTGCCCGCCAGCCGTCCCTGCGCCAGAGCATCGAACGACGGGCCCGGCTCACCGGGCGGGGGCGAGGTGAGCGCAGAGGCGCGGGCCGGGATGGCCGGTGGATCGCTTGGCGACTCCGGCTGCGTGGATGCCCGGCGGCCCGGGGGCGGCTCGGGTGGATCACCGGCGGACTCCTGGCGTGCCCGCCAGAGCCTGGTGGCATCGGCCTTGTCGGCCTCCTCCGGGCTCATCGCCGGGGCGCGTCCCAGGTGTCGGGACCGGCGAGGATCGCCTGCAGCCTCTGGTCGGCGTCGCAGGTGGCCGCCTGCGCCACCTGCTCACGCACCAGGTCGTCGTAGGCGGGGCGCTCGACGCGCCGGAAAATCCCCACGGGCGCTTGATGCAGTACTCCCGCCGGAGTCAGCCGCGACAAGGCGAACGCCTGCGACGGGTCAGCCATCGTCTCGTCGTGCACCACTATGTCGGCGGGATCAACCTCTGCTGTGGCGGCCACCCGCAGTTGATGGTCGCTGCCGCGGACCACACACCGGGCACCGTCGGTACCGAAGATGATGGGTTCCTGATGGCGCAGCGGGATTCGGGCGTCCTCGCCGGCGGGGCCCTTGAGGCCTTCGAAAGCGTCGTCGTTGAAGATGGGGCAGTTCTGGTAGATCTCCACCAGGGCGCTGCCACGGTGTGCGGCGGCGGCTGCCAGGACCTGCGATAGCCCGGCCCGGTCCGAGTCCAGGGCGCGGGCAACGAAGCTGGCTTCGGCGCCCAGCGCCAGCGAGATCGGGTTGAACGGCTGGTCCAGCGAACCCAGCGGCGAGGACTTCGTCACCTTGCCCGCCTCGGATGTGGGGGAGTATTGCCCCTTGGTGAGGCCGTAGATCCGGTTGTTGAACAGCACTATCGTCACGTTGACGTTGCGTCGCAGCGCATGCATCAGGTGATTGCCGCCGATCGATAGCGAGTCACCATCCCCCGAGACGACCCACACCGCGAGATCCTCCCGCGCAGTGGCGATCCCGGTGGCGATGGCGGGTGCCCGGCCGTGAATCGAATGCATGCCGTAGCTGTCGACGTAATAGGGGAACCGTGAGGCGCATCCGATCCCCGAGATGATGACTGTGTTCTCCCGCCGGACCCCCAGCTCGGCCATCGCCTGCTGAAAGGTCGACAAGATGGCGTAATCGCCGCACCCGGGGCACCAGCGCACCTCTTGGTCGCTCGTGAAGTCCTTGCGGGTCAGCGGCTGGATCGCCAGCGGAACACCGGCCAGTCCGGAGGGGGCGCTCATGACGGTTCTCCTTGCATAGCATCAATGGTGGCCGCCAGCTCAGTTTCCAGCTCGGCTATCGAGATGGGAAGGCCACGTACCTGCAGGTAGCTGGTGATGGGCACGAGGTAGCGGGCCTGCAGCAGCGTCGCGAGCTGGCCGAGGTTCATCTCGGGCACCACGACCTTGTCGTAGCGAGCCAGGACCTCGGCGAGGTTGGACGGCATCGGGTTGAGGTGTCGCAGGTGAGCGGTGGCAACCTCGCGCCCGCCGAGCCGGATCCGCCGGGCCGCGGCGGTGATCGGGCCGTAGGTGGAGCCCCAGCCCAGGACCAGCAGCCGCGCGTTCCCGGAGGGGTCGACCACCTCGAGCTCTGGGAGGCTCTTCGCGATGCCGGCCACCTTCGCGGCCCTGGTGCGGACCATCACGTCGTGGTTGTCCGGGTCGTAGGAGACCGCGCCGGTGCCTGCTGCCTTCTCCAGACCCCCCAACCGGTGTTCCAGCCCTGATGTTCCGGGAATCGCCATGGCGCGGGCAAGAGTTTCCGGGTCCCGGTCGTAGGGGCGGTAGCCCCCCGCTGGAACCGCGGTGAGGTAGCCGGGATCGATCGGCTCAATGTCGGCGAGCTGCGGGATCCGCCACGGCTCGGCGCCGTTTGCCACGTAGCCGTCGGTCAACATGATCACCGGCGTGCGATACCTCAGCGCTATCCGGCACGCCTCCACAGCTGTGTCGAAGCAGTCGGTGGCTGAGCGCGCGGCGATCACCGGAACCGGTGCCTCCCCGTTGCGCCCGTAGACCGCCTGCAGGAGATCCGCCTGTTCGGTCTAGGTGGGCAGTCCTGTCGACGGACCGGCTCGCTGCACGTTGACCACCACCAGCGGCAGCTCGGTCATGACCCCCAGCCCGATGGTTTCCATCTTCAGCGTCATTCCCGGACCCGAGGTCGAGGTCACCCCGAGGGCGCCGGCGAAAGACGCTCCCAGCGCCGCCCCGACGCCAGCGATCTCGTCCTCAGCCTGGAACGAGATGACACCCATGTCTTTGCGGCGCGACAACTCATGCAAGATGTCGGAGGCCGGGGTGATGGGGTAGGACCCGAGGAACAGTTGGAGCCCCGCCTTGTGTGCTCCGGTGATCAGGCCGTAGGCGGTGGCAAGGTTGCCGGTGATCTGGCGGTAGCGTCCCTGCGGCATCTCGGCAGCAGCGACGTCGTAGCGGTACTCGAAGACCTCGGTGGTCTCGCCGTAGGCGTGACCGGCCCGGAACGCCGCGATATTGGCATCACGGATCGCTGGCTTGCCTGCGAACTTGTTTTCCAGGAACCCGATGGTCGAGTCGATCTCCCTCGAGTACAACCAGGACAACAACCCGAGAGCGAACATGTTCTTGGTGCGGGAAGCGTCCTTGCGGGTGAGGCCGAAGGGCTTCGCCACCTCGGTGGCCATCCCGCTCAGATCGAGCGCGTGCACCTTGTAGGAGTCGAGCGAACCGTCTGTCAGCGGATCGGACTCCCAGCCGATCTTGGCGAGATTGCGTTTGGTGAAGTCTCCCGAGTCGGCGATGATCACGCCGCCGCGCGGCAGGTCAGGCAGATTCGCCTTCAACGCGGCCGGGTTCATCGCCACCAGAACATCCGGTCGGTCCCCGGGGGTGACGACGTCGAAATCGGCGAAATGAACCTGAAAGCTGGAGACCCCGGGCAGGGTACCCTGCGGTGCACGGATCTCCGCCGGGAAGTTCGGGAGGGTCGCGACGTCGTTGCCGATGAAGGCGGACTCGGCGGTGAATCTGTCCCCCGCGAGCTGCATACCGTCCCCGGAATCTCCGGCGAAGCGGATCACGACACGATCGAGGGAGCGCGCTTCAGCCACAGGAATCCTCGTCTTTCGGGTTGGAAGTCCCGGCCATTCTAGTAGTCGGCGCCGGGGCAACTAGTCAGCACCAGGCAGACCGATCCGCTACTGGCCACCAAGGCCGTAGGATACCCCGCATGGAAGCCTGGGACTGGTTTGGCGACGGGTCGCTGTATGTGGTGGACATTCCGCTGGCCTGTTGCGCCCTGGAATCTCAGGCCGCCACTGCCGGGTCCCTCGTGCAGGTTCCCCCGCGGGCTCGCGTGGCGGTGACGTTGTCGGGCACCATCACCCACGCGATCGCTCCGGGGATCCGGGCCTTGATCGCAGAGTTGCCGGTACACCCCACGATCATTGCCTTTGGTGGCTGCGCCTGCGTGGGTGGACCCTATTGGGACTCCTACAGTGTGGCTCCCGGGGCCGAAGCCATCGGGGTGGAAGTGGACCGGTTCATCGCAGGCTGCCCGCCGCCGCCGGAAGCCATCGAGGCAGCCTTACAAGAGGTGCGGCGTGGCTGACCCGATCGCTGCCGCACAGTGGCGCGCGGCCGTCCAGGAGTGCCTCGACGAGGGCTACGACTTTTGCAACAATCTTGTCGTTGTCGACGAGCTGGGCCGCAGCGATCAGCTCCGGGTGGTGTGCCTCCTGGACCGCGACCTGAGCGCCTCGCGGCAGCTGGAAACCCTCGTGGGTCGCAGTGCCCCGGTGCTCGACTCGATCGCGGACCTGCTGCCGGGGGCAGCATGGCTGGAGCGCCAGGCCCATGACATGTTCGGCGTCGAGTTCACCGGTGGTGATGATCGGCCGTTGCTGCATCACGGGTCAGGCCATCCGCTGCGCAAGGACGTGCTCTTGACCGCCCGCCTGGAGGCCGGGTGGCCGGGCGCCGTGGAGCCGGGGCAGGCCAGGGCCGGGCGTCGCTCGATGCTGCCGCCTGGGGTGCCGGAGCGCTCGGTCCTCGACGACCCGGCCGCTACTGCCGAGCAGGTAGCGATGTCCGCGGCGGGAATGCGGAACCGGAGGCGCGGGTGAGCGGCCACGGCAGCATCCGGCTCATCGACGACCGCTGCACCTCCTGCATGATCTGCGCCAGAGAGTGCCCGACGTGGTGTATCCGCTTGACCTCTCACCAGGAGAAGTCCGCCCCCGCCCCGGGCGCGCGCGAGCGCACCAGAAACGTCCTCGACACCTTTGAAATCGATTGGTCGCTGTGCATGTACTGCGGGGTGTGTATCGATCAGTGCCCCACCGATGCCCTGGTGTGGGATGAGGCACTCGTCGCGGCCACGTCCGAGCTGCGGGCTTTGCGTCACGACAGGGGACGGCTGTCCGGGCAGGTGCCCGGGTGAATCAGCATCTGGCGGCGCTGCGCGCGGCCCTCGCCACGCGCTCGGTGCGCGTCGGCATGCTGGGCAGCACAGCCATCCTGCTTGGGTCGCTGAGTCCGGCCTATCTGCCCCAAGTCTCGCCGGTGTGGGACGTGCTGGAGACGCTCAACTTCGTCGGACCGGTCTCGAAGTGGGTGGGAACCGCGCTGACATTGCTGGGGCTCGGCCTGCTACTTGAGTCGTGGCTGCGGTTACGGCCATCGCGACGTCGCGAACTCGGTTACCCGCAGCTTCGTCACTGGGCGGTGATCATGGTGATCGCCTTCCCGTTGCTGCTCGGCCCGCCCACATTCTCGCATGACGCCTACTCCTACGCGGCCCAAGGGTGGCTGATCTTCAATGGGTTGAATCCCTATGAGGTGGGCCCCAATGTGCTGCCCGGGGTCTTCGCCGATCAGGTTGCGTGGGTGTGGCGGACGACCCCGGCCCCGTACGGGCCGCTCGCGCTCGAACTCAGCCGGTGGCTCGTCGAATTGGCGCAGTTTCGTCCGTACTGGTCGGCGGTCCTGATGCGGATCCCCGCGGTGATCGGGGTGGGGCTCATTGGCTGGTGTGTGCCGCGCATCGCCAACCGGCTGCGGATCGATGCCTCGGCAGCCAGCTGGTTCGTCTTACTCAACCCCATCTTGATCATCGACTTCATTGGCGGGGCGCATAACGACTCATTGATGACCGGTCTGATGCTTGGCGCGATCCTGCTGACGATGCGCACGCGGTCCTGGTGGCTGGGTGCGTTGGTGGTGGGTCTGGCGGCCGCAGTGAAACAGCCAGCGTTCCTGGCCGCGGTCGCGTTGCCGTTCCTGGTGGTGCCGTTGACCCGCTACAGGTGGCGGCCGCTGGTGCTGGCGGTGGTCCGGATCGTGTTGTCCCTGGCCCTGGCGATAGCTGTGTTTGCGATAGTCAGCTACGCCACCTGGCTGGGTTTCGGCTGGATCTACGCGGTCAACGTCCCGGGTCTAGTCGATACTATCTCCCCGTTCACGGTGCTGGGTCATGTGGTACAGGCGCCGATCAATCTGCTGGGGCTGGATGCGACGGGCCGCGCTGCGATCACTGTCTCGCGTGGCGTGGGACTCGTGGTGGCGGGGATCGGCACCGCCATCCTGGCGGTCCGATTTCTCGGCAAGCAGCCGATCAGTTTCCTGTCCTGGTCCCTCCTGCTGGTCGCGTTGTCGTTGCCGGCGACCCACTCGTGGTACGTGCTGTGGGGTGGGGCACTGTTTCCTATGGCGCGCCCTTCCCAGCGGTGGCTGCGGGTGGCGATCCTCGTCACCGCGGTATTGCTCGCCGCTGCGGCCCTGAACTTCGCAATGCGCAACGGGCCATGGGTAATGATCGTGCTCCTGCTCTGGGCGGCCTGGGAGTCGGTCCACACCCACGAACTGAGCCAACGCTGGGACGCCGACACCTCACCCGAACCCTAGCGCCTCCCGGCTGGGTGCGGTGCTCGGCCAGGCGGGTCCCAAGGCCGGTGGGGCCGGTGGTTTTCGACTCGCCGCTGGTGCGGCGGTTCCACCGGCCGGGGATGTGTGTCGCTCAGTCCAGGAGCGCGTCCAGATCGTAGTCCACGAGAACCGGGCTGTGGTCGCTCATTCTGGCCTCGTAGGTGGCCTCGCGAGCCACCCACGCCCGTCGGGCAGCACCCGCCAGTGACGGGGAGGCCAGCTGGTAATCGATGCGCCAGCCGGCGTCGTTGGTGAATGCCTGGCCACGCCAGGACCACCAGGAGTAGGGGCCGTTGACCTTCGGGTGGAGCAGCCGCACCACGTCCACCAGGCGGCGTGATCCGACCACTGAGCTGAACCACGAGCGCTCCTCGGGGAGAAACCCCTCCGACTTTTGGTTGGCGCGCCAGTTCTTCAAGTCGAGCGCCTCGTGGGCGACGTTGAAGTCCCCACTGACCACGAACTGTAGGCCCTGAGCCGCCGCCTCGCGCCGGGACAGAGTCAGCAACCGCGCCAATCCCCGCATGAAGCGCATCTTTCGGTCGTACTTGTCTTTCAGATCCGCCTCATAGGGCCACGCGGCGCCCTTGGGCAGGTACAGCGATGCCACCCGGATCGGCACATCGGCCAGATCGACCTCGAGGTAGCGCCCCTCGTCGGCGAACTTGGCCAAGTCACGGCTCGTGATGCGCTGTGCCTGGATCGGGGTCGGCGAACCTCCCGGGTTCAGCGTGATGGCCGAACCAGACAGACTCCGCACGTTGGCCGGTGGCTGCCGGGTGAGGATCGCCACCCCGTTGCGTCCCGCCTGCTGCCCGAGATCGAGTGTCGCGATGCGCTGCCCGAAAGCATCCGGCGGCAGATCGTCGGCGCGGCACCGGACCTCCTGCAGGGCCACGGCATCTGCCGCAGTACGCGTCCAGAACCTGGTGAACCCACGGCGGACCGATGCCCGGATCCCGTTCACGTTGTGCGTCCCCAAACGCCACCGTGCCATCGATCACTCCTTTGGATTCGGCGGCGAAATCACCGCCGCAGGCCAGAGGATAGCTGCCAGCCCGGTCACTTCAGGCCGGGTTGACGCGCGGACCATTCGCGCGGCAGGCTCGCGAAGGTGGCACGCTCCAAACGCGCGCAGCGCATCGCCGGTAATGCAGTGCTGGCCGCCCTGCGTGGGTACTTCTGGGTGGGCGAGCGAGTCGCCCCCGGCCTCGCCTCGCGTCTGGCTTTGGACCTGTGGCTGCGAGTTCCCCCACCGCCGCCGGCGTCCCGGCGTGATCGGGGACTACCACCCGGGGTCGGGATCGAGACCACAGTTCGTGGGCAGCGGCTCGTGGCGCGGGCGTGGGGCAGCGGCCCCAGTGTGCTGCTGGTCCATGGCTGGGCGGGCTGGTGGCAGCAGCTCAGCGTCTACGTCGAGCCCTTGGTCGCGGCTGGATTCCGGGTGGTCGCCTGGGACGCCCCGGGGCACGGTGAATCACCACCGGGCAGGTTCGGCAACGGCCGCGCGGGCATCCCGGACTTCGTCGACGGAATCGATGCAGTGGCCGCCGCGCTGGGAGCCGGCCCCATCGCCGGGATCGTGGCCCATTCCGGGGGAGCCATGGCGGGTGCCATGGCGCTGATGGACGGCCTCGACGCCGACTGTGCAGTGTTCATCGCCCCGGCGGTGGACACCGCCGACATGATCGATTACGCCGGGCGCCGCCTCGGCTTCGGGCCGCGCACCGGCGCCGCGCTGGTCCGCCGAGCCCGGGAGGCCTATGGCGTCCATCTCGCCCGTGACTTCAACGTCCCGGCAGCGGTGCCGCGCGCCGGTGGGGGACTCCCGCCTGCGCTCATCGTCCACGACGAGGCCGACACCGACGCCCCACACCACGGGGCGGATCGGCTCGCGGCGGTCTGGCCGCAGGCAACACTGGTCACCACGACGGGGCTCGGCCACCACAAGGTGCTGTGGTCCCGGGAGACCGTTGCCCGGGTGGTGAGCTTCCTCAGCGGTAGTTCGTGAACTGAATGGCGAAATCGAAGTCCTGATCCCGCAGCAGCTTCTGCACCGCCTGCAGCGCGTCACGGCTCTTACTTGATACCCGCAGCTCGTCGCCCTGGATCTGGGTCTTCACTGCCTTGGGGCCCTCATCGCGGATCAGCTTGGAGATCTTCTTCGCATTGTCCTGGCTGATCCCCTCCTGGAGGCTGGCGCCGATCTTCCACAGCTTGCCCGAGTGGCGGGGATCCCCCGCCTGCAGCGCTTTCAAGTTGACCCCACGGCGCGCCAGCTTGGTCTGCAGCACATCCAGCACTGCCACGACGCGGTCCTCGGTGACCGCCTGCATCTCGATCATCTCCCCTGACCAGGCAACTGCCGCGTCGGTGTCCTTGAAGTCGAAGCGGGTCCGCACCTCCTTGGCCGCCTGATTGATGGCGTTATCAACCTCTTGGCGGTCGACGGTGCTGACGATGTCAAACGAGCTGTCCGATGCCACGATGTCCTCCTTGGGGGCTGCTGGGCACCATTGTGCCAGGCCCGCTTTGGCGCTGAGACTGCCGCTTTGCTAGCCTTGAGCGGCGCCGAAAGCGCACGACCTGGCAGGTTGCCCGAGCGGCCAAAGGGAGCGGTCTGTAAAACCGTCGGCTTCGCCTACGTTGGTTCGAATCCAACACCTGCCACGTCCGGCCCCGGACCGAATGGGTCCGGGGCCGAGTGCGTTCCCGGGCCGATTTGGGACGGTGCCGGAGCCTGCTGTATGTTTGGTCGTCGGCTGGCCCCTATAGCTCAGTAGGCAGAGCGTCTCCATGGTAAGGAGAAGGTCTGCGGTTCGATTCCGCATGGGGGCTCGGTTCATTCTCATGTGAGGTGAACTTCCTGACGGGGTAGCTCAGTCGGTAGAGCAAGCGGCTCATAATCGCTGTGTCGCGGGTTCAAGTCCCGCCCTCGTCACCGACCAGCACCACCACGGCGCTCCCGGCGCACGACTACTTGAGGATCTGATATGGCCAAGAAGGGACAAGACGTCCGCCCGAAGATCACGCTTGCCTGCACCGAGTGCAAGGAGCGCAATTACCACACCAAGAAGAATCGCCGTAACGATCCCGACCGGCTCGAGCTCAAGAAGTTCTGCCCGCGCTGCCGCACACACCGTGCCCACCGCGAAACCCGCTGATCACACCCACGACGACGGCCGCCTTCGGGCGGCCGTTTCGCTTTTCCACCGCCGCCGTCGCCTATCCTGAGGCCCATGCCCATCACCGCCGACCACATCGGGCGCACCTATCCCGCCACCCGGCCCTACCGGGTGAGCCGCGCCAAGATTGCCGAGTTCGCTGCCGCGCTGGGCGATGACAATCCCGCCTACACAGCTGAGGATCCCATCGCCCCGCCGACCTTCGCTGCTGTCATCGCCGCTCAATCCTGGGGGTCCCTGTTCGGGGATGCCGAATTGGGGCTGGCGCTGAAGCGCACTGTCCACGCCGATCAATCCTTCGAGATCGTGCGGCCGCTGCGCGAAGGCGACGACGTGGTGGCCAGGCTGTCCATCGAGAAGGTGCGCAACCGCGGCGCGCTGGACATCGTGACAGTGCTGGTCGACCTCGCTGTTGAGGGCCAGCGGGTCTGCACCGCCCGCTCCACCTTCATGCACACCAGGGAGGAAGCGTGAACCACAAGCCGAGCGTGGGGGATGTGCTTCCCGAAGTGCGCGTCCCCGTCACCAGGTCCGGGGTCGTGCGCTACTCCGGCGCCTCCACCGACTTCAACGAGATCCACTTCTCCGATCGGCACGCCACCGCGATCGGGCTCCCCGGCGTCGTGGCCCACGGCATGTGGACGATGGGTGCGGGATTACGGGTCGTGACCGATTGGGTAGGCGACCCGGCCCGGGTGCTGTCCTACTCAGTGCGCTTCACCCGCCCCGTCGTGGTGCCCGACACCGATGAGGGCACCGAGGTGGTCTACACGGCGAAGGTGACCGGCGTCACCGACGACGACATCACCGTCACCATCACAGCCACCTGTGGCGACGAGGCCGTTCTCGGAGCCGCCCGCGCCGTCCTCGCCCGGTGAGCACTCCCTGGCTTGGCCTGGCCGAGCACACCACGCTGCGGGTCGGCGGACCGGCTCGGCGTGTCGTCGTGGCCGGCAGCCAGGCCGAACTCATCGACGCCGTCGCCGAGGCTGACTCCCGCGCTGAGCCGGTGCTGCTGGTGGGTGGCGGCTCCAATCTGCTCGTCGCCGACGAGGGCTTCCCCGGCACCGCCATCCTCATCGCCACGAAAGGAATCGCCGGCGACGTGGCCGACTGCGCCGGTGCCACGATCGACGTCGCCGCGGGAGAATCGTGGGACAGCCTCGTCGAGCACGCCCTGGATCAGCAATGGCTGGGGATCGAGACCCTCTCGGGGATCCCCGGCCTGGTCGGCGCGACGCCGATCCAAAACGTGGGCGCCTACGGATCTGAGGTGGCGCAGACGATCACGTCGGTGCGTACCTACGACAGGCAGGCCCGTGCCATCCGTAGTTTCGCCGCCGCCGACTGCGGATTCGGGTACCGCACCTCGCGGTTCAAGCAGAATCCCGGCCGCTACGTAGTGCTGCAGGTGTCCTTCCAGTTCAAGCTCGGCACCCTCGGTGCACCGATCGCCTACCGCGAACTCGCCGCCCGGCTCGGGGTCGAGGCCGGCGAGCGCGTCGATGCGCTGCGGATCCGTGACGCCGTGCTTGAACTGCGCCGCGGCAAAGCCATGGTCCTCGACGCCGGGGATCACGACACCTGGAGTGCCGGATCCTTCTTCACCAACCCCATCCTCGACGAGGCGGCCGCAGCACGCCTGCCCGCCGAGGCGCCGCGGTTCACCACTGAGCAGGGCGTCAAGACCAGCGCGGCGTGGCTGATCCAGAATGCCGGCTTCGCGAAGGGATATGGCCGCGGGCCCGCTCAACTGTCCACCAAACACGTCCTGGCGCTCACGAACCGGGGTGGGGCAACCGCGGCCGAGATCGTCGCGCTCGCCCGCGAGGTGCGCGACGGTGTGGCGGCGGCCTTTGGGGTCGTGTTGACCCCTGAAGTCAATCTGGTGGGCGTCGGTCTCGACTGAGTAACCCACGCGCGGTTCGACGCCGTCGAGATCCTCGCCTATCATTGGTACCCGGCGAATTTCCTCGACGCGTCACGGCGAGGCACTCACCGAAGGGTAGTAGCTCAATTGGCAGAGCAGCGGTCTCCAAAACCGCAGGTTGGGGGTTCGAGTCCCTCCTGCCCTGCGAAGCAGGTATAGCCTGCTTCCAAGCCTGGCGCCCGGCGCGCAGGCGTTTTGTTTTGTTCAACGTTAGGGGATCGCAGTGAGCGACAAGACTCCCGAGCCTTCGGGGGACGACGACCTCGAGGTCGAGCGCCCGGACGCCACAGGTGAGGCTGCCGACTCCGACGTTGACCCTGCCGCCACCGATGAGACGGACAGCAGCGACGACGACGCCTCGGCCGATAAGCCGAAGGCGTCGCGGCGCACAGCTCCCGCGCCGGTGCGTAAATCCACGCCCAAAACCGATCCCGAGGGCGACGACGAGGTGATCGACGAGCTCGAGGGCGACTTCGACGACGCCGAGGTCCCCGAGGTGACCAGGAAGACCGCCAAGGCCCCGGTGCGTAAGGCAGCGCCCACCAAGAAGCGCTCGGATTCCAAGCGGCCCGAACACGATCCTTACGGCCCTGTCGGGCCGGTCAAGTTCGTCAGGCAGTCGGCCGCCGAGCTGCAGAAGGTGGTGTGGCCCACCTGGCAGCAGCTGACCACCTACTTCATCGCAGTGCTCGTCTTCGTGCTGTTCATGATCGCCTATGTGGGCGTCCTTGATTTCGCCTTCGGTTGGGGCCTACTGAGCCTGTTGGGAGATTCCTGATGACTGACACCGTCAACCCCGGAGACGATTTCGAGATTGACCTCGGCATGCCGGACGAGGCGCCCGCCGAGGAGGCCGAGATCGATCTCGGGCTGGCCGAGGCAGACGCTCCGGAAACCGAGGCCGAGGTCGATCTGTCCGACGACGCC
>JBKEBG010000132.1:0-7504 GCA_047972985.1 Arachnia sp. | reverse complement strand
GAGACCTGCCCAGCGGTTCGGCTAGCATGGCGCGCGGAGGATTCGCCTAGAGGCCTATGGCGCTCGGTTGGAAACCGGGTTGGGTTCACGCCCTCACGAGTTCGAATCTCGTATCCTCCGCCACTTGAATTACCGCTCTGACTAGGCAATATACGTCGGTTTTCGGCCCAGATCGTCACCCGGCGCCGGATTTCATGCCCCGAATATGCCCCCAAATTTCGAGCGCTCCGACGGCGAGTCGCGTTCTTCGTGCTTGCACTCGTATCCGCTGGCTCCCCATGCCTCCCTCGGGGGATGGGACAGTTGGTTCGCGTGACCGACTCTCGCGGGCGGGGTGCGCGACGTTTGTCGATTCGAGTGTGATGGCGCTTGGGTTGTAGCGCCATTAGAGATACAATCCAAGCATGGATGCGCTGAAGGTGCTCCGCGGGCTCAGCGACCTCACGGCAGCACAGTGGGGGCTGGTGACCACGGCCCAGGCTGTTCGGCGTGGGGTGAGCAGGCTCTACCTGTCGCGTCTGGCGGATGCTGGCCTTCTGGAACGAGTTGGCCAGGGTGTCTATCGGGCCGCGGGAGTGCCGGCTGACCGGTTCGAGCCGCTGAAGGTCGCCTGGGTGTCGATCAACCCAAAGCTGACCGCGTTTGAGCGGACGCAACCGCCCGTTCCCGACGCGGTGGTGTCCGGGAGGTCGGCCGCGTTCCTGCACGGCCTGGGGGATCTCGTGCCCGAGCCGCACGAGTTCACTGTCGCGAACCGACGACAGACCCAGCGGCAGGAGCTGAGGTTCCGGGTGCGGCAGCTTCCCGCGGTCTCGGTGACGCTGCGCGAGGGCCTGCCGGTGACCACGGTGGAGCAGACGATCGCGGACCTGATCGAGGCCCGCACGGATCGCTCGCTGATTGCCAGCGTGCTGGCCGACGCCGGCAGCCTGGACCGGCCCAGACTGACCGAGCTGCTCCGGCCCCTCGCGCCTCGCAACGGGTTCGCTTCGGGAGAGGCTTTCATGGACGATCTCGAGCACCTTGCCCGTCCAGCACGACAGGAAGCCTGAGCCGTGACCGAGCCCGGCTACCCCGACGCCCGTGCGGTCGAGTCGGCGATCAAGGACGCTGCGAAGTCCGCCCACGCCGCTGACCCCACCCGGCAGATCGGCGACCTCATCCGGCAGGCCTACTACGACCGGTTCTTGTGCCGCGTCTTCTCAGACACCGAAACGAGTGAATGGGTGCTCAAGGGCGGCACTGGCATGCTCGCCCGCGTCCCCAACGCCCGTAGAACCCTGGATGCTGACCTCTACCGGGCCGGTTACGACAAGGACCAGGCACTGGCTGACCTGCGCCGCCTTGCGCAGGTCGACCTCGGTGACCACTTCCGATTCGTCTACCGGGAACATCACGCCATCCTGGCCGGCGACACCCAGCCCTACGCCGACGGCTACCGGGTCACCTTCGACGCGTACCTCGGTGTGAAGCTCGTCGACACCATCAAGATCGACCTGTCCGTAGGCGCCGGCCCCACCGACAGTGTTGACGTCGGCGAACCGGCGAACCGGCTGCGTCTTCCGCGGCTGGTCAGCTATCCGTACCGCGTCCACCCGGTGGCGAACCAGGTGGCCGACAAGGTGTGCGCAACCATCGCCAGCTACGACGGGCGGCCCTCCAGTCGCGAGAAGGACCTCGTCGATCTCGTGGTCATCGCCACCACCCAGGTCGTCCACGCAGAGGAACTCAGGGACGCGATCCGAACAGAGTGCTCCCGGCGCCGACTTCAGGTGCCTGGCCAGTTCGCTATCCCGGTGAACTGGGGCAGGTCCTACGCCGCACTCGCCGTCAACACCCCCGCCGGGCCCTACTCCTTCGCATCAGCCGGCGACCTCATGCGCGCTTTCATCGACCCGATCCTCGCGAACGTCGCGCGCGGCACCTGGGAACCGCCCTCTACGTCGTGGTCCTGAGGCGTCAGCCAGGGGCTCGATTCCGGGCCAGGATTCAGAGGGCCTCAGCTGGAGCGACGGCGTCGGAGCGGATTGCCGACTGGGATCGGCCGGAAAAGGTTGTCGAGATCCTCGACACGGATCTTGATGAGGCGCTCGCCGAATCGGTAGGCCGGCAGCCTGCCGGCACGGATGCGACGCCTGAGGGTGTCGACGCTGACGCCGCGCAGTAGGGCGGCCTGCTGGAGCGAGACCCACTCGGGCATCGAGGCGATGGCCGGCATCGGGAAGTTGCTCGGCAACGGAAGCGTGCTCACGACGCCGGCTCCGTTGTGATCGCGGCTCGAGGCTGTCCCCCTCCGAGCCACCCGTTGGTGGAGTTCATGACGTTCCTTTCGGCCGACGGTTCTACCTTCCCTAGGCCCAGGAAGTCGGCGATCGGGACAACCCACCTGATGCCGCCGTGGGACGCTCGACTTCGACGCCGGCGACCAAGGCGCTCCGGAGGTTCGTACGGCACAAGTGTTCGAGCGGGGCTAGCCAGGTGGGCGGGCCCGACTTACCCTGAAAAGGCGTTCCGATGAAACTCGTGGACGTTTGGGTGTCCCGATCGACAACTTCTTGGGCCTAGGGAGGGTAGAAGGAAGGGAGCCAAGCCATGGCGCCAACCCCAGCGCTGATCGCTGCATGCAGCGTGTTCTTGCTCTTGTCAGCCTGCACTCCGTCTGCCGTGACGCCTCCTCCCACCTCGCCCGCTACCGCTCCGACGCCCACGCCCACGGCATCCCAGGTGTCCCCATCGGCGACGCCGAGCCCGACGTGGAGCGCCGACCAGGCTGCCGCGATTGCGGCGGTTGATGAATATCGCGCGGCCAGCGATCAGATCGCGGCCGACCCCGCCAGCTTCAGCGAACCAGAGATGCGATCGCTCCTGGGAAAGTGGGCCGGGCCCGAGGTCGTGAAGGCCAACGTCGCCTCGTACCTCTCTCTCAAGAAGCGCGGGTTTCGGTACGGCGGCTCGACAATCGTGGTGAGCACCAGGGCCACTCGAGCCGCGGATGTCGGCTATGGCACTGAGGTGGTGATCACTCGCTGCATCGATCAACGCGCCGCCACAGTGCTGGACAAGGCCGGCGTCGAGGTTGCCGAGTCTGAACTCGGCTACAACATCCCCGACTTCTTGCTTCGCCAGTACACGGCCCAGAAGCGAGCTGCGGACAAGTCCTTCCGCGTGTATGGGCTGGCCCCTGCCAAGGGGGAGTGCGGACCGTGAGGCGGGTGATCGGCTGGCTGTTGGCGATCAGCCTCTGGCTGTGGTGTTTCGTCCCGACCGCCAACGCGTGGGCGGATGACCCTGACTGCAACGACCGGACAGACGAATGCGAGATCGTGATCGTTGATCCGGGCCATCCGTCCGATCCTGATCCTGGTGACCCTGATCCGGCGCCGAGGGAGAGGGTCGTTCCGGATTGCGCTGACCTGGGCGGTGGGGGCGTGGTGGCTCCGGTGGGTGCGTCCTTGGCCGATCTCGGTCTGGATGACGCCGCGCACGCCGGCTGGGTCCACGTGACCTGCATGTCTGGCGGGGACGAGATGTGGTTCTGGACGGACCCTGGGGCGGCAGCTGAGTCGATCGCGCGCACCCTTTTGGCCCGGCTCCAGCTGAAGGCGCCGAAGATCGGCTGGACGCCGACGGATGCCGGCGGGATGGGCTATGTCGGCGTGCCGACGTGGTTGTGGGTGGCTGATCCCGCGCGTCTGACGTGGGGTCCGGCGACGATCTCGGCCGCCGGGGTGTCGTTGACGGCGCGGGCGGAGTCGGTGACGTGGTCGATGGGCAATGGCGACGAGGTGCGGTGTGCGAACAAGGGCACGCCGTGGCGTAGGGGGATGGGCGCTGGCCGGTCCCCGTCCTGCGGCTATCTGTACGAGGCGCAGGGGACGTATCGAGTGACGGCGACGGTGCACTGGGTTGCGCGGTGGTCGGGTTATGGCAGGTCGGGTGCGATCCCGTTGAGCCTGTCCCAGGAGCGGACGCTCGAAGTCGGCGAGATCCAGGTGATCGTCACGAACCGCTGACCCCGGCGGGACGACCTGTCCCGTCAATAGTGCTAGACCTCTGACCCCGGAGGCGACCGATGCAAACCACCACAACCACAACCGCGCCACCGGTGACCGCGACGCCCGGCCCGAACGGCCACGCGCTGGCCTCTCATCCACTGCCGGGCAAGCTGCGGCGCCGTCCGCTGATGGCGCTGATGTGGGCGGCCCTGGTGCTGTTCGGCGCCGTGGTGGGGGTGCTGGTGTGGATGGGTTCGACCACGTCGGCGGAGGTGGTCGCGGTCCGGGCCGCGGTGGATCGCGGCGAGCTGATCACCGCCGAGGACTTGATGGTGGTGCGGGTCGCGGTCGACCCAGCGGTGCGGACGGTGCCCGCGGCCCAGCTGACCGGATTGGTGGGTCAGCGCGCCGCGGGTGATCTGGCGGCGGGGACCTTGCTGAGCCCGGCCCAGGTGCAGCCGGATGTGATGCCGCGGACGGGTGAGTCGGTGGTTGGGATCGCGCTCGGCGTCGGGCAGCTGCCGGCCGAGCCGCTGCGGCCGGGTGATCGGGTGCGGTTGGTGCAGACCCCGGCCGATCAGGCGGAGGTGCCGGCTGTCCAGGTGACGGTTGATGCGGTGGTGCAGTCGGTGGCGAACAGCGCGGACGGCCAGCGGGTGGTGGTCGATGTGGTGGTGCCGTCGACCAAGGCGGCCGAGGTCGCCGCGCGGGCCGCGACGGGCCGGGTGGCGTTGGTGCTGGATTCGCGGGAGCGCTGAGCCGTGCTTGTCTGTTTGGTGTCGGCGTCGGGTTCGCCCGGGGTGACCACGACCGCGCTGGGCCTGGCGCTGAACTCACCCCGTCCGGTGGTGTTGGTGGAGGCCGACCCGAAGGGCGGCTCGGGGCTGCTGGCCGGCTTCTTCCGCGGCCAGCTGGACCATCCGGGCCTGGTCGATCTGGTGATCGCGCAGCGTGCCGATCTGGTGGCCGAGGCGCTGCCGAGGCTGCTGTACCCGGTGGAGGGCTCGGCGGTGTCGGTGTTGTTTGGTGCCCGTTCGCACGAGCAGGCCGCCGGGATCGCCGCGCTGTGGGAGCCGCTGCTGGACGCGCTCCGCGGCCTGGAGGCGACCGGGACGGATGTGATCGTGGACGCGGGCCGGCTCGGCCCGCCGGGCTGGCCGCGTCCGCTGGTGCATGGCGCGGACGTGACCCTGCTGGTGGTCGGCAGTGATCTGCCGAGCCTGGCCGCGGCAAGGTCGTGGGCCGCCGCCCTTCAGGCCGAGGACCTGCCCGGGCATGTCACCCGACTGCTGGTCGTCGGGGAGGGCCGGCCGTACGACAACCGGGAGGTCGCCCGAACCCTGGGAATGCCGGTGCTCAGGTCGATCGAGTGGGCGCCGGAGCTGGCCCGGGTGTACTCCCACGGCCAGCCGGCACCGCGCCCGTCGTGGTGGCTGCGGGTCGGCCGCGGCCCGGACGCAGCGGCGAGCGCGTTCGCCGACTCCGTCTACGTCCGGTCGCTGCGAGCGGTCGCCGGTTCGTTGCGTGCGTTGCCGGACGCGTCAATGCCGGCGCCGTTCCGCAGCGCCCTCGCGCAGAGCCGGGTTCTTGCTGGAGGGAGACGTGATGAGTGACGACGATCGTGCGGCCGATCCGTTGGGCCTGCCCCTGTTCTCCAGCGGTGTCACCGTGAACGGCCACAAGCCCGGCCGGGTCCGGTCACCGTTCCGCCTGCTCGAACCCGCGTCCACACCGCAGCCGCCAGCACCGCAGGCGGTGCCTTCCTCGCTGGTGCCCGAGGCGGACTTGCCGCCGCAGCTGCGTCCCCGGCCACCGCGGGCGGCCGCGTCCGGACGCGACTGGGCCGAGGTGGCCCGGCTGCGCGGCGAGGCATCCGCGGCGTTGACCGAGGCGATCGGCCGGCAGCCTGGCATGGATCGGGCGGAGCAGGAAGACGTGGGCCGGGGCATCATCACCCAGCTGCTGGATGCTCAGGACGCCTCGACCCTGGCTGAGAGCGGTCAGGCGCGCACTCTGGCTGAGCGGGATGTGTTGGCGGAGGCGGTGTTCGACGCGCTGTTCCGGCTGGGCCGGTTGCAGCCGTTGCTGGATGACCCGTCGGTGGAGAACGTGATGATCTCGGGCCACGATCATGTCCTGGTGGAACGGGCCGACGGGTCGCTGACCCGCGCGGAGCCGGTCGCCGAGAGCGACGAGGAACTCCTCGACTTCCTGTCGTTCCTGGCCGGCCGGGCCGACAACCCACGCCCGTTCAGCCCCGCCCAGCCGTCGCTGCTGCTGCGGCTGGAGGACGGGTCTCGGCTGACCGCGGCCCGCGACACCGCGAGGCCGGCGGTGGTGATCCGCCGGCACCGGATCCGCCGGGTCACCCTGGCCGATCTGACCGAGTGGGGGACGGTCTCGCCGGTGATGGCCAGCCTGTTGGCGGCCGCGGTCAAGGCACGCTGTTCGCTGGTCGTCTCCGGCGGCCAGGGCGACGGGAAGACCACGTTGGTGAGGGCGCTGTGCGCCGAGATCGACCCGTGGGAGGTGGTCGGCACCTTCGAGGGCGAACACGAACTCTTCCTCCACGAACTGCCCGACCAGCACCAAATGATCCACGCCTGGGAGGAACGCCCCGGTTCCGGCGAGGCCACCCGGGAGGGCCGCTCCTCAGGGGAGCGGCGGATACCCGAGCAGGTGATCGACAGCTACAAGTTCACCCTCGCCCGGCAGATCCTGGGCGAGATCCTGGGTGCCGAGGTGTGGTCGATGATCAAGCTGATGGAGTCCGGCGCCGGCAGCCTGTCCACCACCCATTCGGCGGACGCGTACGCGACGATGCGCAAGCTGATCACCTGCGCCATGGAAGCCGGCCCGCACGTCACCATGGAACTCGCCGCGGCGAAGCTGGCGGACACGATCGACTTCATCGTCCACATGCGCTGCCAGATCACCCGCCCCGAGGACGGTGCGCCGCGCAAGGTCCGGCACGTCGCGGAGGTCCTCGCGGTCGAACCGGGAGAGGACAACCGCCGCTACAGCCTCACCTCGGTGTTCCGCGCCACCCCCACCAGCTGCGGGGTCGCCGACACCCCGCCGCCGGCCCGGCTGCTGGAGAAGCTGGTCGACAACGGGTTCGACTACGCAGGGTTCCTCGCCGAGGCCGACGCCCACCCGAGGCTGCGGCCATGATGACCGCAGTTCTCGCCGCCCTCGCTGGAGCGATGGTCGCCGCCGGGATCCTCGGGGTGATCCTCAGCCTGCGACCCTCACCCGAACCGCCACCCAAGCCGCCCCGGCGCACCGCAGGCTGGTCGGCCCGCTGGCGCAGGGTGCCGCCGTGGCGACGTCTACTCGCCCTGGGCGCGCTGGCTGCCGGGGTGGTCGCCGGGGCGCTGACCGGCTGGCTGGTGCTGATCGTGGTCCTGCCGGCGGTGGTGCTGGGACTGCCGGTGCTGTTGGCGACCTCGACCGAGACCGAGCGGATCGCCCGGCTGGACGGGATCGCGGAGTGGACCAGGAACCTG
>JBKEBG010000130.1:0-22375 GCA_047972985.1 Arachnia sp. | reverse complement strand
GGTCACGCTGAGTCCTTAGGGCTCTTCGCCGGGAACTATGGCCGTCGCGCTGGATCGTGCCGGGGCCGATGGCCTGGTGCTGTTCAACCGATTCCTGCACCCAGACCTCGACACCGATCGGCTCCGGGGGGTTTCCGGGGTGACCCTCTCCTCTCCGAACGAGGCGCGCGTGCCGCGGACCTGGATCGCGGTCCTGCGGGATAAGGTCGAGGCTAGCCTAGCCGCAACGACCGGCGTCGAGACTGAGGAGGATGTCGTGAAGTACATCTTGGCGGGTGCCGATGTGGTGATGACTGCATCGTCGCTGATTCGCCACGGCACCCAGCATGCGCGTCGGCTGATCGATGGCCTGGAGAGCTGGTTGGATCGAAAGGCCATCACGCTGGATCAGGCGCGGGGCATGTTGGCGGTGCCTCGCGGTACCGACGCCGGCGCCTATCAGCGCGCTGGTTACGTGGACGCATTGACCAAGGCCCAGAGCACGTACGGGTCGCTGCGCTGATGGCGGCCCGGTGGTGGCATTCGGCTGTCGTCTATCAGGTCTACCCGCGCTCGTTCGCCGATTCCGATGGTGACGGGCTGGGGGATCTGCGTGGCGTCGTCTCGAAGCTCGACCACGTGCAGCGCCTGGGCGTGGACGTCATCTGGCTGTCGCCGGTGTACCGCTCACCCCAGGCTGACAACGGCTATGACATCAGTGATTACTACGATATCGACCCACGGTTCGGCTCCCTGGAGAGTCTCGACGAGCTCATCGAGGAGGTCCACGCCAGGGGCATGAAGCTCATCATGGACTTGGTGGTCAACCACACCAGCGATGAGCATCCGTGGTTCCAGGCATCGCGCGACCCGAACAGCCCGTTCCGGGACTGGTACTGGTGGCGTGATGCCCGGCCGGATCACGAGGCTGGCACCCCGGGCGCCGAGCCCACCAACTGGGAGTCCTACTTTTCGGGCCCCACGTGGACCTTCGACGAGGCATCGGGCCAGTACTATCTGCACCTGTTCGGCCCCAAGCAGCCGGATCTGAACTGGGAGAACCCGGAGGTCCGTGAGGCCATCTACGAGATGATGCGCTGGTGGCTGGATCGCGGCATCGACGGTTTCCGCATGGACGTGATCAATCTCATTTCCAAGGATCCGGCGCTGCCCGACGGTGAACCGCTCGGCGAGGATCCCGGCGCGTTGGGCGATGGCACCCCCTTCTTCGTGTCCGGGCCGCGGATTCACGAGTTCATGTCCGAGATGTATTCGCAGGTATTGCAGACCCAGGACCTACGCCTGCTGACTGTCGCCGAGACCCCTGGGGTGAGCATTGAGGACGCCCGCCTATTCACAGATGCCGCCCGCCACGAGGTGAACATGGTCTTCGGGTTCGACCATGTCGGCCTGGACCGTGGCGCCGATAAGTTCGATGTGGTGCCCCGCGATCTGGTCACCCTCAAGGAGTGTCTCAACCGGTGGCAGGTGGGCCTGGCCGATGTGGGATGGAACAGCCTGTACTGGGACAACCACGACCAGCCGCGGGCGGTCTCGCGTTTCGGTAACGATCACCCCGATCATTGGGCTGCCTCAGCCAAGGCGCTCGCGCTCGTGCTGCACCTTCACCGCGGCACGCCTTATGTGTATCAGGGCGAAGAGCTGGGAATGACGAACTCGCCGTGGGCATCGATCGATGACTTCCGCGATATTGAGAGCACCAACTACTACGATCTGGCCGTCGAAGCGGGGCGCGAACCGGACGATATCCTGCCCGGGTTGCGCCAGATGTCCCGCGATAACGCCCGTACCCCGGTGCAATGGGACGCGAGCCCCAACGCTGGCTTCACGTCGGGGGAGCCCTGGATTCAGGTCAATCCAAATTACGAGCGCCTCAACGCCGCCGCCCAGTACAACGACCCGGACTCGGTATTCAACTTCTACCAGCGGGTCATCGAATTGCGGCATCGGGATCCGGTGATCGTCGATGGCTCGTTCGAGATGCTGGAGGTCGAGCACCCTCAGCTCTACGTCTACGTGCGTCAGCTTGATAACCGGCGCCTGCTCGTGGCGGCCAACCTGTCCAACGATCCAGCCGAGTGGTCGGAGCCGTTGGGTTTTGTGTTGCTGCACAACGGCGGCCCATTGGATCCCGCGCGGCTCGCCCCGTGGGAGGCCAGGCTGTATGAACTTGTCGGTTCCCCGGAGGCCCAGAAATGACAGTCGAGTTCGAGGGCTTCGCCCCGGAGGCTTTCGAGTTCTACCGTGAGCTGATCGCCGATAACAGTCGCGAGTTTTGGCTGGCGAACAAGCCCCGCTACGAACGGCTGGTCAAGGAACCCATGGCGTTGCTGGTCGACGCACTCGAAGACGAGTTCGGGGTGGCCAAGCTGTTTCGGCCCAACCGCGATGTGAGGTTCAGCGCGGACAAGTCGCCGTACAAGACTCACCAGGGCGCCTACGTTCCGGCGGGGCCCGCGATGGGCTGGTACGTGCAGGTTTCGGCGGACGGCGTCATGACCGGGGGCGGTTTCTACGCCGCCGAGCGCGGCGCCTTGGCCGGTTTCCGCGCTGCGGTCAACGAGCACGGCGATGAACTGCGCGAAATCCTTGACGATCTGGTCGCCGAAGAGTGGGAGGTGGGCGGCGATCAGCTGAAGACCGCCCCGCGCGGCTACCCGCCTGATCACCCGCAGATCGGCCTGCTGCGCCACAAGACTCTCACCATCGGCCGAGACTATGCGCCGAGCCAGGAGTCCGTTGGCTCGGCGGAACTTCTCGACGTGGTTCGTGACGACTGGCGCAGCCTGACCCCGCTGGTTCGCTGGCTCTCCCGTGCCCTGGCCGACACCGCCGGGTAAGCCGCTGTCGGTGGCGTAGAGACCGCGCCGCGGCCCCACCTTCGCTGACGGCGCCCCCGGCAGTTCACGCGGTGTGGCGCAGCGCAGCCAGCAGCGCCGTCAGTCCGCGCTGGAGCGCCGCTTGATCCTGCGGTGACATCGCGTCGAAGACCGCGTCGGTGCGCTGTGAAATGGCAGCGGCGGCATCGCGATGTCGCCGTCGGCCTTCCTCGGTGATCGTCACCACCACCATGCGACGATTGGACGGGTCACGGACCCGCTCCACTGCGCCCCGGTCGGCCAGTGAGGCAACGACTCGACTTGCCGTTGACTTGTCGACCCCCACCTGGTGTGCCAGGTCCTGCTGGCTGCTCGGCCCGTCGTGGTCCAGGTGGTGCAGCATCAGGGTCTCGGTCAACGACACTCGGGCGTGTACCGGAACTGTCACCGCCAGCTGGTCGCCTTGGCGCATCAGTTCCACAAGCAGCGCGTTCAGGTGCTCGTGCTTGCTATGGGTGGTCATCCGGCCCCTTAGTTGCGGTGTGCAATGGTTGTGAGACACAACAGCCACTGTTATCGTGGTGGTCGTAGTTGTACAGTACAACCGTTGGAGGCGGCAATGGCACACCACGACCACGCGATGATGGATGAGAACATGACCGCCGGGCAGGTGAAGCGGTACGACCGAACCGCGGGGATCTTCGGCTTCGCCTATGCCAGGCTGGCCAAAAATGCCCTGGATGGCGTGCCGGGCGATGCCCTTGTGGCCGACATCGGCGCGGGGCCGGGGCAGCTCGGCAGCGCCGTGGCCTCATTCCGCAACGACGTTCGAGTGGTGGGGGTGGATCCATCGCCGGAGATGGTCAAGCGCTGCAACGCTCGGCTGCGCCGCTTCGGTGATCGCGCGAGCGCAAGGGTGGGTGCGGCCGAGCGGCTTCCCTTCGCCGATGATGAGGTCGACCTGGTCGTGGCTACCTTCAGCCTCCATCATTGGGTCGACGCCGCCGCCGCGGCCCAAGAAATTCGGCGAGTGCTCGCTCCGGGTGGGGTGGCGCGCATCTACGACTTTCACAGCAGCGACTTCGCGGCCCTCCAGCGCAGTTTCGCCCCCAATGCCACGCCACTGGCTCCGACTCGTTTCGCGCTGACCCCGCTCGGGTTCCCAGCGCTGAGTGTGATTGAGTTGACCCATCCCTGACCTGGGGCGTGGCCGGGCAAACCTGAGGTAGGCAAGCCCACCGGCTGTGTGGGCTGCCACATACTCTGGTAGTGGTGAAGCACATATCTCTGGGGCGTGGCACGTGAATTGGAAACAAAGCCTGAATCAAATCAATGAAATCAACATGGCGGACGGGTACGATCCGCCACCTCCTGTGAGTAACGTTGACGAGTTCGTGCTGCTTGCGAAGTCGGCATTCGGCATAATCATCCCCCGAGCCTTTACTGAGTTCTGGACGATCCAAAACGGGTTGGAATACGATGGGCACGTCTTCTATGGTGCCGATGTAGCGTTGACGCACGATGGGCGATCGACCGAGACCCCCTTGGTAGATATAGGCGTCATTTCTTTGAATCGTGCGTGGGGTGCGGTGGGTGAGGAAAACCGCTACACCTACCTTGGTGATAGTAATCTCGATTGGTTCGTTTATGAAATCGAAAGTGAGAGGTATCTTAGGCTCGACAAACCTTCGGCTGATGTTATCGAGGTTTTCGAGGGGTTCGACGAGTTCTTCTCGTCGCTCCTGAGTGGCTTGGCCGGCTGAGGCCGGGCGTGTCATGCCCGTCCGGCAGAGGGTTCGGATCGCCGGGGTGTTGGCGTGATGATGGCTACATCTCCAGTTCTGGGGCCGGCCTAGCGCCTCCGGATCTGGATGGTGACCGGCCCATGGGTGGCTTGGGCGTTGTCGAGCAGGCTATACCCGACCCGGAACACCCGGCCGGGAGCCGATGGCCACCAGGTAGTCAACCGGCCGATTTCGCGACCTTGCTGAGTGGCGATCACAGTTGGCCGGTTGTGGCCCTGATCAGGCCATAGCAGCAGGAGACGGCGCGCCGGAGCGACATCGCCGGGCTGGAACCGCGACGGCGAGACCCACGAAAAACCATCCCCTGGCTGGAGTTCCACAGTCTGGGGGCGGGGGTGGCGTCGGTCGAGGTAGTCGAGCACCTGCGGGGCTACGTGGGCGCCGTCGAGGGCGGCGACGTCGGCGGTGTCGACAGGGTGGACGAGGTTGCCGATCGCAAAGACTGCGTCGCGTTCGGTGCGCAGCCGGGTATCGACGGCGGGGCCGAGAGTGTGCGGGTCGAGGGTGATGCCCGCGGTCCTGGCCAGTTCATGATCGGGGATCCAGTCCCCGGTGAACACGACAGTGTCACATTCGACCACCCTGCGGTTGCCGGTGATGGTGTCTTCGATCTCTACCCCGGACACGCGCTCCCGGCCGATAACGCGCACCACCCTGGTGCGGGTGGCTACCTTGGTGCCGAAATAGAGGCTCCCGACGGTGGAGAAGAGTCGGTACACATCCGGTGCCGGGTACTGGGTGGTCATTAGGACCGTCGTACAGCCGGCGTGGCGCAGCGTCAGGGCCGCTGACCAGCTGACCAGCTCCGAGCCGACGATGACGGCTCGGTTGCCGACCTTCTGATGGTGCAGGTGCACCAGGTTCTGCAAGTGACCTGTGGTCAACACTCCGGCAGGCCGATCGCCGGGGATCCGACGTGCCGCGCGGGGGCGCTCACGGGCCCCGGTGGCCAGAATCGTGGCCTGTGCCGCGACCTGGAACCGGCCCTGAGGTGAGGCGACCTCAAGAGCGCCCTCCGGCGTCCAGCCGGTGACCATCGCGTTGGTGCAGATGTCCGCTCCGGCCGCGCTCGCCCTGTCGGCAAGGACGCGGGCATAACGTGGCCCGCTGATGAAGCGGCGAAGGTCGCGGATGCCGTAGCCGGGATGGAAGCAGTGCCGGGGTATGCCACCTGGGGCAGACTCCCGGTCGAGAACCAGCACATCGCCCTTGAGCTTCGCGGCGAGATCCGCAGCCGCCTTGAGGCCGGAAGGTCCAGCACCAACGATTGCCACGGCAGGGTTCTTGGTGGGCAGACTCATCACAGCTCCTCCTTGTCAGCCAGGCTGCCTTCGAGCATCGCGCCGACGGCCGCACCGCAGAAGAAGCCCTGGCATCGGCCGTTCATTGCGCGGGTGCGGCGCCGCAGCGCACCTTGGTCGCGGGCGGGGATCACGCTGTGGCAGGCGTCCCGGATCTCCCCCTTGGTGACCCGCTCGCAGAAGCACACCACGTGGCCGTAGGCAGGGTCCTTGGCGATCAGACCATCGTCCTGGTAGGCGCGCATCGCGTGCTCGCCGATGTTCGGCAGCTTCGGTGGCTGTGGCAGTGCTGTCTTGGCGGTGAGTTCGAGCCCGGCTTCGGCGAGCAGACTGTGGACGTGCTCGGCCACAGCCATGCACGAGGTGAGACCCGTGGAACGGATGCAGCCAGCGACGAGATAGCGCTGCTGGGCGTCCGCCTCGATCATGTAGTCGCTGCGGTCGTGGGCGGCGCGCAGCCCAGCATAGGTGGCGGTGACCTCCTCGCCGAGCAGGGACGGCATCAGTGCCTCAGCTTTCCCGAAGAGGAACTCGAATCCGGCGTGCGTGGTGGCGCTGTCGCTGCGGTCGGTGGTGTCCTCGGCGGTGGGCCCCACCATGACGTTGCCGTAGATGGTTGGGCTGACCAGGACGCCCTTGCCCAGCTTGCTGGGTACCGGAAGCACTATCACGGGCACCTTGGGCCGGGCCAGCTTATCGAAGACGAGAAGTTCGCCCCGACGCGGGTGGAGGTGGAACCGGTCGGCGTGGAACATGGCATCGATCGTGTCACCCCCCAACCCTGCGGCGTTGATCACCCATCTAGTGCGGATCGGTCCGCGGTTGGTCGAAACTGTCGTGGTACCCGCCTCAATGGTGACCCCCTCCACTGTGGTGTTGAGGCGGAGATCGACGCCGCGTTGGACCGCGTCGGTGGCCAGTGCGATAGTGGTTGACCAGGTGCAGATGATCGACTCGCCGGGGACCGCCAAACCACCCAGCGCCCCCGGACCCAGGTCCGGGACGTGGCGGTAGACGTAGCCGGAATCGACGATCTCGGTGTGGTCGTAGCCGTTGTCCCGCGCCTTGGCCTGCAGCTTCGGCAAGGTGGCGAGCTGATCGTCATCCCACGCCACCAACAGGGCGCCGGTCTGCAACACGGGTATGCCGGTCTGGGCCGCGTAGTCGGCGAGCAGGTGGTAGCCCTCGCACACGAGGCGCGATTCCAGGGTTCCGGGTGACGCGTCGTAGCCGGTGTGGAGGATGGCTGTGTTGGCCTTGCTGGTGCCGTCCCCGACATCGTTGCGGCTGTCCAGGAGTGCGATGGCGAGCTGGCTGCCAGCAAGGTCGCGGGCGATCGCGGCGCCGATGACCCCGGCGCCGATGACGACCACGTCGTAGCTGGCGATGCGGGCTGTTGCGGAGGGCATGGTGAGTGGCTTCTTCCGTTGAGGGATCTATTCGAGGTTCATGTCGACCACGCGACGCCAGTGGGCGCGGAATGTGGCGGCCCGGTCTGCCGACCACACCGGGGCGAAGGTGCGGGCGGGAGCCCAGGAGACGATCGCCTGCTCCAGGCTCAAGGCGGGGTCGAGCGCCTTTCGGGCGAGGGCCGCCGCACCCAGCGGCGTCGCGTGGGCCGAGGGGTACACGTCGATCTCGATTTGCATCAGGTCGGCCACGGACTGCATGAACCGCGCACTGCGGGTCAGCCCGCCATCCACCCGAAGCCGGGTCAACGCCTGCTCGGAGTCCTTGGCCACCAGGTCCCCCAGTTCGGCGACCTGGGCGGCCAGGCCCTGGAGGACGGCAGTCACTAGATCGGCGCGGGTCGTGGCAAGGCTGATCCCGTGGAAGACCGCTTGCGCGTCGGCTCGCCACCACGGAGCTGCGAGCCCCGCCATCGCCGGAATGCAGGTGGTGCCCCGCGCGTCGTCGGAGCAGATCAGGTCCAGCTCGCTGGGGCCGCTGAGCAGGCCGGTGTCCTGTAGCCACCGGATCGCGGACGCCGCGGTGAACACTTGCCCGTCCGAGCAGTAGGAGGTCTCGCCCTCGGCCCGCCATGCTGCCGAAACGGTGAGCCCTGAGGCGGACCGGATGGGGGTGGGTGCCGAGGTTGGCGAGCAGGAACGCTCCGGTGCCGAAGGTGCACTTGGCCTCGCCGGGATGCAGGCAACTTTGGGCCAGTAGGGCCGCCTGCTGGTCGACGATCAGCCCGCCCACCGGGACCGCGGCGCCGAAGGCGCTGGTTTGGCCGACGACCTCGTCGTTGGCGGCGATCCTGGGCATCTGCTCGCCCTCGAGCTGGAAGAGGCCGAGCAGCTCATCGTCGTAGCTGACAGTGTCGAGATTGGTGACCAGGGACCGGCTGGCCGTGGATACATCGGTGACGATCTGGCCGGTGAGCTGGTGCACGATCCAGGCATCAGATGTAGTGACAATCCCGTCCCTGGTGACGTTGCGGCGCAGCCAGGCGAGCTTGGGCGCGGAGAAATACGGGTCGAGCACCAGCCCGGTGCGCTGCGCGACCAGATCCGCGTGGTCGCGCAGCGGGTCACAGACCGACTGCGCCCGGCTGTCCTGCCAGACCATCATCGGCGACAGCGGCCT
Organism: Arachnia sp.; assembly: GCA_047972985.1. Taxonomy (GTDB): domain Bacteria; phylum Actinomycetota; class Actinomycetes; order Propionibacteriales; family Propionibacteriaceae; genus Arachnia. The sequence goes on along the minus strand of JBKEBG010000130.1, from coordinate 13,861 downwards.
TCCGGTTTCCGGGTCCCAGGCCAGGACGCTCTCGCCCTGGTTGGTCAGCGTGACCGCGTCGATGGGCACGCCCGCCTGGGAGATCGCCCGGGTCGCGGAGTCTATGACCGAGTTCATCAGCTCTTCGGGGTCCTGCTCGACGATTCCGCCGGAACGGTACTCGGGACGGATGGTGATCTCCTGGATGGCCAGGATCTTGTCGTCTGCGTCGACCACTACGGCCTTGGTGCCGGAGGTTCCCTGGTCGATACACAGGATCGGGTTCATGCTGGCTGTCCGTCATCGTGGGGGGTCTGGGCCACATCGGCGTCGGCGTCGAGTTCCTTGTCGACGTCGTGCAGGTCCGGCATCGTCAGCGAGGCCCGGCCGTTCTTGAGCAGCAGGACGGCGAAGTAGATCCCGCCAATGGCGAGCATCACCAGGACGTAGAGCCATGGATCCCGGAAGGACTGGTCTCGGAATATCGCCAACTCGTAGGTCAGCCAGATCGCGGACACAATCAAGACCGGGATCTCCCACCTGCCCAGGTCGAAACCCTTGGACGGGGGCAACGACTTGCGCTTGACGATGTACAGCAACACTGTCCCGGCGTAGATCAGGGCCGGCAACAGGGTCGCAGCGGAGAAGAGGGCGAACAGTGCGTTGGTGGAGAAGAAGCTGAACACAGCCAGGATCACCTGCGCGATCAGCAGCAAGAAGACCATCGCGTTCATTGGGGTGCCGGTGCCCTTGTTCACAACGTGCAGGGACTGCCAGCCTGGGAATCGCCTGTCCCGCGCCATCGCCCAGACCAGCCGGGCTCCGCTGGTCGAGATCGTCAAGCCGCAGGAGAAGATCGAGATCACGACCATGACCAGCAAGACCTTGCCCACGACGCTGCCCAGCACGTCGGAGATTACGTCCGCGACCGGGGTAGGGGATTGTGCCAGCGCGATCATGTCCCCGCCAGCGGCGGTGACTGCGATCAGGAACAGCATGCCCATGATGCCCAGGGAGACGACCGCCTGCCACATGGCCCTGGGAACAGTGCGGGCGGGGTCCTTGGTCTCCTCGGTCAGGTTGGCTGCCGACTCGAAGCCGACGATCGTGAAAGCGCCGAGCAGGAATCCCATGGCCCAGGGCCCTGCCTCGGTCAGGGTGCCCAGCGAGAAGTAGCCCTCGGCGGGAATCGCTCCGGTGCTGAACAGGTTCGACCAGTCAAGTTTTCCGGTGAACCAGCCCACCGCGAACAGCAGGATGGTCAGGGTGAGCATGCCGATCAGCTGGATGGTGACCGCGACGTTGTTGGTGCGCCGGGTCGCGCGGGTCGACCAGGCCACCATGACTGCCTGAATCAGCATGACCCCGGCAGTGATCACATACGCGTTCATGGTGTTGCCCTCGTAGCCGAACAGCACCGGCAGGATGGTGGCGGCGATGGTGTAGTCCACTGCGACCACTACCACGGCCAGGAACATGAACGACACCCAGCCCATGATCCAGCCAAGGACCGGGTTGGCTAGGCGGGAGATCCACTGATAGGAGTACCCCGAGACCGGGATCCGTGCGGCGAGCGCGCCGAACACCATCGCCACCGCGGTCTGGCCCAGGGCGGCGACCGCCCACGTCCAGATTCCCATCGGGCCGGAGTTGTTCAGCACCGTTCCGTAGGTGGTGAAGATCCCGGTGGCGATCGAGACGAACCCGAACGCTAGCGAGAACGAGGTGAACCAGCCCAACTCTCGCTTCATTTCCTGCTTGTAGCCGAACTCGGACACATCGGTGGCGTCAGCCCGGTTGGGGGGCGTTTGCGACGGGTTATGATCCACAGTGATCAACTCCTCGGTGCTTACGTGGATTGGTCTGGCGGGGCGGCGTTGCCGCGCCTCCCCGCCGCTTCTTCAGCTGGTGACGATGCTGGTTACTTCAGCGTGGGTGATGGCGCACAAGGCGCTCGGAGGGCCTGATTGGTGATCGGGCCAGTCGGCCTGCCCCACCCGGCGGCGTGGACGGTGCGGGGCGGTTGAACTTGCTTGAATCGGCCAGCACATAGGCCCGCACGGCCGGGCGATCATGACCCGGGGGTGTCACATCGACCACCAGTGCTGCCCGAATCTGCCGGCATATGACTGTTCATGACCAGAGATTACGCCTTTTGCCTGAACGGTGGCAAGGTGTGTGGCGAAGAATTTTCGGCGGTCGCTCGGAGTGCCTTCGACGTCGGCTTCCGTCGGATCGAGGCATCCCGGCCTTGGCGGGTTCACGAAGCCGTAACGCCAACCCAGCTGTACCGGTCGGAGAACCAGGCCCTAAACTCGGGGCATGTTCAGGCAAATCGCCACAGTTTGTGGCAAGGAATGTCGTGCTTGCGACTGAGCGGCATGCCCGGATCCTCGACGTGGTCTCCGTGCGTCGAGTCGCCAGCACCGACGAGCTCGCGACCCACCTTGGCGTCTCGCCCGAGACGATTCGCCGCGACATCAGGGCCCTGGATCAGCAGGGACAGCTCAGGAGGGTGCGCGGAGGGGCCTCGGCGAGCACAGCCAGAAGCGGAGAACCCCGCCTCGAAGAACGACAAACCCTGAACCGGGCGGCGAAGGAGACGATAGGCCGGCTCGCCGCCGACATCCTCGAAAACGGTCAGGTCGTGATTCTCGATCTGGGTACCACAGCGGTGGAGGTCGCCCGGGCGATCGTGCCGCGTTTCCGGGGGACCGTCGCCACCAGCTCGTTACACGTTGCCGGGGAGCTGGCCAGCAGCCGCGACATCGAAGTGCTCGTGTGTGGGGGTCGGGTGCGCAGTGGCGATCTTGCCCTGTCCAACTCCTTCGCCGTCGATTTCTTCGCGGGCTTGAACGCCGACGTCGCGCTGGTCAGCTCGGGCGGACTCGACGCCGAGCACGGCCTGACCGACTTCTATCTGGAGGAGGTAGCCTCCAGGAGGGTGATGCTGCGCAACAGTCGGCGTTGCTTTGTCCTTGCCGATTCCTCCAAGTTCGGCATTGTGGCACCTCACTTCGTCGCCGAGCCCGGCCGCAATCTTGGGCTGATCGCTGAACGGAACCCGGGAGGGCAACTCGAGCAGGAAATCCTCGCCAGGGGAGGCGCGATCATCTGCCCCTAGCGGGGTGAGGCTGCGCTGAGCCGGGGCAAGCATTCAGCCCCGGCGTGACGCTCAGCACTGAAGCCGTCTCGGGCGGGATCGTGACGCCACAGCCAACCATGGCTTGGGCCGGGAGGCAGCGCCTGATCCGGCGGTGGCGGCCCCGAGAGGATTCGAACCTCCGACACAAGGTTTAGGAAACCTCTGCTCTATCCCCTGAGCTACGGGGCCAACCCGCCTACCCTAGCCGAGCGGGCCGAGCCCCACGACTTGCGGAAGTTCCTGGCCGGGGCCGACGCGTCGCCGGCGAGTCGAGACTTGGGCCTCGGCTCGACCAGCGGGGACGGCAAGAGACCTCAGCTTGGTCGGGGGGCGCCGGGGCGGGCGTAGCGGATCCACGTGATGATCGCGCCGCCGATGGCGAAGATGACACCAGCGACGTAGAACCAGACGGGGCCCATCGTCGAGAGTGCGACGCCGAACAGGAACGGCCCGAAGGCTGCGATGGCGGCGGTCCAACCGATGACGCCGCCAGCCTGACGCGGCTCGAAGATCATCGGCATCTGTTTGAAGGTGGACGCGTTGCCGATACCGGAGAACAGGAAGATCGCGAGCATTCCCCAGAAGAACCGCTGGAAGCCGGCGTCGAGGGTCGCCGCCGACGATGTGTCGGGGGTGAGGCCGGTGATGGTGAAGGCGATGGACCCGGCGAGCCCGAGGGCGCAGATCAGCGTCCAGCGCGCACCACCCATGCGGTCGGTCAGGGGAGAGAACACGACCCGCGCGCCGGCACCGATCAGGGCGCCGAGGAAGGCGAAGGTGACTGGATCGGGCGGGGTGTAGCCAGCGATGAGGATCTGGGCGTCGGCCCCGGTGCCTTGGACGATGGCGTCGTTGCCCGCGCCATAGAGATTGTTCGATAGCAGCCCGAACAGCGCGGCAAGACCTGAGAACGTGCCGAAGCTCATGATGTACAGGTAGGTCATCAGCCAGGTATCGGGATTGCGGAAGATATCGAACTGTTGCTTGATGTTCGCCTTGATCGGGACCGAGCGCAGCATGAACCAGGCCAGTAGTGCGCACACCACCAGCAGCGGAAGCCACACGAATGCCGCGTTTTGGAACCATACTTCCTGGTCGGGTTTCCCAGGCGATGTCATGGTCTGTGAGTTCCCGAGCCAGCCGACCATGCCGATGCCGATGAGCCATGGGGTCAGCAGCTGCACCAGGGAGACACCGAAATTGCCGACCCCGGCCTGGATGCCCAGCGCGGTACCGGACAGGCGTTTGGGGAAGAAGTAGGACGTCGAGGGCATGAAACCGGAGAACGCGCCGCCGCCGATGCCGGCGAAGAACGCCAGGGCCATGAACACCCAATACGGGGTGCCGGGGGTTTGCACGGCGATGCCCCAGCCGATCAGCGGCAGGGCCAACAGCGCGGTGGTCAGGGTCACCATCCGGCGGGTGCCCATGATGGGCGGCAGCACCATCCAGACCAGGCGCAGCAACCCGGCCGACAGCCCCACCATCGAGGTCATCCAGTACAGCTGGTTATGGGTGAACACGAAACCGATCGAGCCCAGCTTCGGGATGATCGCCGTCGGCAGGAACCAGGCGACGAAGGCCATGGTCAGCGAGAACGTGGTGATCGTCAGTGTGGTCCAGGCGACCTTGGAATTCCAGGTCTTCTCGTCCTCTGGATTCCAATCGGTCAGCCACTCGGATTTGGTGCTCATGGTTCTCACTTCTTTGTGGAGGCGGTGGTGGTGGTCGAGGCAGTGTGGCCATCGGGCAGGTCAATGCCGTCGGGGGCCGGTTCGGGCAGGCGCTTCATCTGCCGGATGGCGGCATGCATCCACAACAAGGCAGCGATGGTGATGACCAGCAACACGACGAAGGGTGTGGACACGAGCCCGGTGGCCTCCTTCAGGTAGGCGAACATGGGTGGCAGGAAGAAGCCGCCGAGGCCACCGAGCATCCCGACCAGGCCGCCGACCGCACCCACGTGATGGGGGAAGTAGGTAGGAATGTGCTTGTAGATGGCGGCCTTGGCGATGCCCATGGCGCATCCCACGATGAACACGAGCGAGACGAGCAGCCACAGCGGCAGACCGAAGGCGGAGCCATCCTTCACCCCGCTGGGGATCGACAGCACCGCGAGCGCGGCGATCATCACCAGGAATGTTGCGTACATGGCGGTGCGGGCGCCCCACGCGTCGGAGAACCATCCGCCGACGGGGCGTAGCAGCGAGGCCGGGAAGATGAAGGTTGCCGTGAGCAGGCCGGCGGTGGTCAGGCTCACGCCGAAGTTGTCGACGTAGTAGGCGGGCAGGATCGTGGAAAAGGCGACGTAGGCGCCGAACGCGACGACGTAGTACAGGCTGAATCGCCACACCCGCACGTCGCGCAGTGGGGTGAGCATCTCGCCGATCGACTGCGATTTGCCGGGAGTGCGATCCGGCTTAGGGGTGCCGAACCACAGCCCGATCGCGCACACCACCAGCAGCACCGCGTACACGATGGGGATCAGGCGCCAGCCGCCCTGAATCCCGAGGATGAATGTGGCGCCGGCGGTGGTGGCGATGATCGGAGGGCCAATGAACTTGGTGACACTGGCACCGACGTTTCCGGCGCCGAAGACCCCCAGCGCCACCCCCTTGCGCCGGTCGGTGAACCAGGCAGAGTTCCAGGCGACGCCAGCGGAGAAGCTGTTTCCAACGATGCCCACCAGGAACGCCAGTACCAGCAGCATCGAGTAGCTTTGCGCGTTGGCGACCGCGACCGAGGCTACGGCGCCCAGCAGCATCATCACCAGGAACACGATCCGGCCGCCGTAGCGGTCGGCCAGCATCCCGGCGGGAAGCCGCCACATCGAGCCGTTGAGCACCGCCAGGGAGCTGATCCAGGACAACTGCACGTCGGTGAGCCCGAACTCGGCCTGGATCGGTTTGCCCAGGATCCCGAACATCAGCCACACAGCAAACATCAGCGTGAACGCGATCGTGGACCAGGTGAGCACGCGGGCGGAGCCCGGAGCCTCCCGGTCGTGGTCGGTGACCGCCATGGTCGTCTCCCCCTTCGGGTCAGCATCAGCGAAAGTACCCTACTATCCGGCCACGGCAAGCGATTGGGTGGGGTCGAGTTATGGCCGCATGGCCGGATCTGGTTCATGTAGTACCTAGTCAGAGTGTAATTGTGAGGGGCGCCTGACGTGCCAGTGGTGGGAGGGGTATCGTTCCTGTCAATCCCGCGGCGGTGCGGAGCTAGTCCTTTTTATTGGGGGTGACGATGGGGCCAACCCGGCTGGACTCGCAGCCACAGGTATCGATGCGTGCCCGGATCGCGACTGATGTCGCTGCCCGGGCCGTGGGCAATCCGGCGGGATTTGCTGGCATCACTGTCGAGCAGGTCGCCCAGGTCCACGGTCTCCACGTGACAACTGCCCGGTTTCATCTGAAGCACCTCGTGGACAACGGCGAGTTCTATGTGGAACGCGAACGCGTCGGCGTCGGCCGTCCGCGCAACCGCTACTTCCCGACCACGCGGGGGCTCGACAGCCTGCGCCGCCTGGACTTTGCCGCCTACCAGGTCCTGGCCACTATCCTCGCGCACCAGCACACCAATCAGCCGCTGTCTCCCGAAGCGGCGGGCGAGGCCTGGGCGCTGGACCACAGCGACGACCTCCTGCCTGGCGGCGATGGCGGCGATGCTGCCGCCGACCTGGAAGGCCGCGTCGCGCGGATAGTAGAGGTCATGCGCTCCAGTGGTTACGCCCCGGATACGCGTCCCGAGGCCGATGGCTTCGAGGTGGTGCTCGGCAACTGCCCCGTGCGTCAGCTGGCGCGGGAGACCTCCACAGTGACGTGTGCGGTGCACCGGGGGCTGCTGCGGGGGATGATGACCGCCCAGGGGGGCGGCGACAGCGTGGTTGACCTCGTGCCGTTTGCCGACGGCACCACATGCCTTGCCCGATTTCACCCGGCCGCAGCAGCTGCGGCCTCAGCCACCGGCGACGAAGGAGCCGCACGATGACCGACACCCAGCCGCGGATCGACGGGGCGCTCAGCGATGCCCTGATCGACACGGGCCGATTCTTCACCAGGGCCGACGTTTCGCCCGATCACCGCACCGTCTACAAGGAGGGCGGCCGCGGGGATTGGTTCTACCGGGACCGCTGGGCTTATGACAAGGTAGTACGCTCCACGCACGGCGTGAACTGCACCGGCTCGTGCTCCTGGAAGGTCTACGTCAAGGACGGGATCATCACCTGGGAGGCGCAGCAGACCGACTACCCGTCCACCGGCCCGGATAAGCCCGAGTACGAGCCTCGTGGCTGTCCTCGGGGTGCCGCGTTCTCCTGGTACACATATTCGCCCACCCGGGTGCGTTACCCGTACGTGCGCGGCGTGCTGCTGGAGATGTACCGCCAGGCGAGGCAGACCTATGCCGATCCGGTGCTGGCCTGGGCCTCGATCGTGCAGGATCCGGTCAAGGCGAGCCGCTACAAGTCGGCGCGGGGCAAGGGCGGGCTGGTCCGAAGCACCTGGGACGAGGCCATCGAGATGGTGGCCGCCGCCCACACATATATCGTCAAGCGTTGGGGCCCCGACCGGCTCGCCGGGTTCTCACCGATCCCCGCCATGAGCATGGTCTCGCACGCCTCGGGTGCCCGCTACACCAGCCTCATGGGCGGCTGCATGCTCAGCTTCTACGACTGGTACGCCGACCTTCCCGTGGCATCCCCGCAGGTCTTCGGTGACCAGACCGACGTGCCCGAATCCGGCGACTGGTGGGATGCCGGCTACCTGTTGATGTGGGGCAGCAATGTTCCGCTCACCCGCACCCCCGACGCGCACTGGATGACCGAGGCCCGCTACCGCGGCCAGAAAGTCGTCGTGATGAGCCCCGACTACGCCGAGAACGTGAAATTCGCCGACGAGTGGCTGCCCGTGGCCCCCGGCACCGACGCCGCGCTGGGCATGGCAATGGGCCACGTCATCATGAAGGAGTTCTTCGTCGATCGGCAGGTGCCCTACTTCGAGGAGTACAACCGCAGCTACACCGATCTACCGTTCCTGGTGTGCCTCGACGAGACCGACGGCGCCTACAAGCCAGGTAAATCCCTCGTGGCCGGGGATTTCGACGGCCCCGAGACCGACAGCGAGAACTCAATGTTCAAACCTGCGCTGTGGGACGCGGCCACCGACCGCCCGGCGATACCAGGCGGAACCCTCGGGCACCGCTTCGGCGAGGAGGGCGCTGGGCGATGGAACCTCGAGCTGGGCGATCTCGATCCGGCGTTGACCCTGTATCGAGACGGCGGCGAGACCGCTGAGATCATCGTGCCCCGCTTCGATTCGCCCGATGCTGCGGTCACCGAATTGCGCCGCGGAGTGCCGGTGCGCCGCGTCGGCGGGCGCCTGGTCACGACTGTGTTCGACCTGATGCTCGCGCAGTACGGGGTGGCCCGCCCCGGGCTGCCCGGCGACTGGCCCGCCGACTACGACGACGCCTCCAGCCCCTACACCCCGGCATGGCAGGAAGCCATCACCGGGGTTCCGGCCGAGCAGGTGGCCCGGATCGCCCGCGAGTTCGCCAAGAACTCCGAGGACACCCAGGGCCGCTCGATGATCCTCATGGGGGCGGGCACCAACCACTGGTATCACTCGGATGTCATCTACCGCACGATGCTGACCCTCACCACCATCACCGGCTGCCAAGGCCGCAACGGTGGCGGCTGGGCGCACTACGTCGGCCAGGAGAAGGCCCGGCCGATCACCGGATGGGCACAGATCGCCTTCGCCCTCGACTGGGCCCGCCCCGCCCGCCAGATGATCCAGACCGGCTACTGGTACCTCAACACCGACCAGTACCGCTACGACACATTCTCCGCCGACGAGCTCTCGGCCCAAGGGGTGGGCAACGGCGCCTTCGCTGGCCGCACCACAGCCGATCTGTTCGTCCAATCGGCCCGGCAAGGCTGGATGCCCAGCTATCCGACGTTCAACCGCAACCCGTTGCAGCTTGCCGACGACGTTGCCGCCAGCGGTAAAACCGTCGGGCAGTACGTCGCCGAGCAGCTGACCTCGGGCGAGTTGAAGTTCGCCGCCGAGGATCCCGATGCCGAGGAGAACTTCCCCCGCGCGTTGACTTTGTGGCGGGCCAATCTATTCGGCAACTCCGCGAAGGGAGACGAGTACTTCCTGCGGCACCTGCTGGGCACCGACCACGCCGTCACCGCAGAGGAGGCGCCCGAGCACCTTCGTCCCAGCGAGATCACCTGGCGCGAGCCGGCCCCGGAGGGAAAGCTCGACATCCTGGTCACCCTCGACTTCAGGATGACCAGTTCCACTCTCATGTCCGATGTAGTGCTTCCGGCGGCCACCTGGTACGAAAAGCACGACATCAACACCACCGATATGCATCCGTTCATCCACCCGTTCACCCCGGCGATCAACCCGCCGTGGCAGGCGAAGACCGACTGGGAGGCCTTCGGGCTGCTCGCCGACAAGGTCTCCGAGTTGGCCGAGGTGCACCTGGGGACCCGCCAGGATGTGGTGGCCGCCCCACTGACCCACGACACCCCCGACGCGATGGCCACCCCGCATGGTGTCGTGGCCGACTGGAAATCGGGCGACGCGGTCCCCACACCCGGGGTGAACCTGCCGAAGCTCATCACTGTCGAGCGTGATTACACTGCCATCGGCGCCAAGTACGGGGCGCTGGGCCCGGTGCTGGCCAAGGCGGGCACCACCACCAAAGCCGTGACAGTCGACGTATCGAGCGCATTGGACTATCTGCGCGGCAAGAATGGCACCCGGACCACTGGCCTGGCGGCCGGGCTGCCCAAGCTCGACGGCGGCATTCAGGTGGCCGAGACCATCATGGCACTGTCCGGCACCACCAACGGGCACCTCGCCACGCAGGGGTTCAAGACTCTCGAGAAGCGCACCGGGACCCTGCTGCATGATCTGGCCGCCGAGCACGAGGGCAAGATCGTCACTTTCAACGAAATAGTGGCCCAACCGACACCGGTGATCACCTCCCCGGAATGGTCCGGCTCGGAATCGGGTGGCCGCCGCTACAGCCCGTTCACCATCAACGTCGAGCGCAAGAAGCCATGGCATACCCTCACCGGACGCCAGCACTTCTACCTCGATCACGACTGGATGCTGGCCTTGGGTGAAGCGCTGCCCACCTATCGGGGGCCGCTGAACATGCATCAGCTGTTCGGGGAGACCCCGCTGGGCGAGATCACCGAACTGGGCGTCAGCGTGCGCTACCTGACCCCCCATTTCAAGTGGGCGATCCACTCGCAGTACCAGGACAACTGGTTCATGCAGAACCTATCCCGTGGAGGGCAGCAGATCTGGATGAGCGAGATCGACGCAGCGAAGGTCGGGATCGCCGACAACGACTGGGTGGAGCTCGTCAACCGCAACGGCGTGGTCTCGGCTCGGGCCATCGTCAGCCACCGCATGCCGGAGGGGACTATCTACATGTACCACTCCCAGGACCGGCTGATCGACGTGCCGCTCACCGAACGCGACGGCAGGCGGGGCGGCATCCACAACTCGATGACCCGCATCCTGATCAAACCCAGTCACATCATCGGCGGCTACGGGCAGCTTGCCTACGCCTTCAACTACATCGGGCCTACGGGTAACAACCGCGACGAAGTAACGATGCTTCGGAAGCGGTCCCAGGACGTCAAGTACTAAAGGGGATAAACACATGCGCATCATGGCTCAGATGGCAATGGTGATGAACCTCGATAAGTGCATCGGGTGTCACACGTGTTCGGTGACGTGCAAACAGGCCTGGACCAACCGCACCGGCATGGAATACGTCTGGTTCAACAACGTCGAGACCCGGCCGGGCCTGGGTTACCCGCGGCGCTACGAGGATCAGCAGGAATGGAAGGGCGGCTGGGAACTCGGCCGGGGCGGCAGGCTCAAGCTCAAGGGCGGTGGCCGGTTCTCCAAGCTGCTCAACATCTTCTCCAATCCCAAGCTGCCCGACATCGACGACTACTACGAACCCTGGACCTACGACTACGAGACGCTGATCAACGCACCCGCGCAGGACAACTTCCCCGTCGCCCAGCCGCATTCGATGCTCACCGGCAAGCCGATGAAACCCGAGTGGGGAGCCAACTGGGACGACGACCTTGGCGGTACCTATGCCACCGGGCACCGGGATCCGATGCTGGCCGGCATCGAGGACAAGGTGAAGTTCGAGTTCGAGCGCACCTTCATGTTCTATCTGCCGCGGATCTGCGAGCACTGCCTGAACCCGTCCTGCGTCGCCTCATGCCCCTCGGGCGCGATCTACAAGCGCTCCGAGGACGGCATAGTGCTGGTGGATCAGGAACGCTGCCGTGGCTGGCGGATGTGCATCTCCGGTTGCCCGTACAAGAAGATCTACTTCAACCACTCCACGGGCAAGGCCGAGAAGTGCACCTTCTGCTACCCGCGCATCGAGGTGGGCATCCCCACTGTGTGCGCCGAGACCTGTGTGGGCAGGCTGCGCTACATCGGGGTGATGCTCTACGACGCCGACCGGGTCTTGGACGCTGCCTCGCAGGCCGATGACACCGGGCTTTACGAAGCCCAACGCGACGTTTTCCTCGATCCTCGTGACCCCGAGGTGGCCGCGGAGGCGGAGCGTCAGGGGATTCCGCTGGACTGGATTGAGGCCGCGAAGGTCTCACCGGTGCGCCGGCTGATCCAGGACTACAAGGTGGCGCTGCCGCTGCACCCCGAGTACCGCACGATGCCGATGGTCTGGTACATCCCGCCACTGTCCCCGGTGGTCGACGCGTTGTCGAGTACCGGCCACGACGGCGAGGACGTGCACAACCTGTTTGGCGCGCTCGACACGCTGCGGATCCCGATGGAATATCTGGCCAACCTGTTCACCGCCGGCGATGTCGGCCCGGTCAAGGCCTCGCTGGGCAAGCTGGCGGCGATGCGTTCCTATATGCGTGATCTGAACCTCGGCCGTGAGGCGGACGAGTCGATAGCCGCCACCGTCGGCATGACGGGGGACCAGATGTATGAAATGTTCCGGCTGCTGGCGATCGCCAAGTACGACGAGCGCTATGTGATCCCCACCGCGCACGCCGAGCAGGCACACGCGCTGGAGGAGCTCGCGACCGAATGCCCGGTAGGGGAGGGCAAGCCCTCGGCCTTCGGGACCGGCTCGGGCGGGCCGACCCCGGTGGCGATCCAGACCTTCGCTGAGGCCAAAGCGCGGATGGAGGCCGACGACATGGCCGACGTGCCCGGTGCCGTCAGCTACCGGGAATGGGACGGGCACGGCATCCCCGAGGTCCCGAGACGGGGGCAGTGATGCAGTTCCTTCCATCTATCGGCAGGCGCGAGAAGTCAAAGCGGCGGGGCATCCCCGCCCCGCAGTGGGAACCGCAGGTGCTGCGCGAGACCTGGCAGCTGGTCTCGCTGCTGCTCGATTATCCCACCGCCGAGCTGATCGCCCGGCTCCCGCGGCTGCTCGCCGTCGCCCAGGGGCTGCCCGAGCAGATCGGCGGTCAGCTCACCGAACTGATCGGCACTCTGGGCGGGGCGGAGCTGGTCGAACTCCAGCGCGACTACGTCGAGACCTTCGACTACACCCGCCGCCATGCACTGCACCTGAGCTACTACGAGCACGGCGACACCCGCAAGCGTGGCATCGCGCTGGTGCAGTTCAAGCAGGCCTACCGGCGGGCCGGGCTCGAAGTATCCGATGCTGAATTGCCCGATCACCTGAGCGTCGTGCTCGAGTTCGGCGCCACCGGCGATGTGGACATCTGCTGGGAGTTGCTCAACCGGCACCGCGTGGGCATCGAACTGCTGGCCCGCGCCCTGAACGAACGCGGCGTCGTGTGGCATCTGGCGGTGGACGCGTTGCGCGTGAGCCTGCCGAGCCTCGACGCCGATGGTGAGCGGGCCCTGACCAAACTACGGATCGAGGGCCCACCATCCGAGGAAGTGGGCCTGGACGCCTACAGCCTCGATCCCCGTCTCAACCCTGAACCTGAGCCCGCGCTATCGATGGGAGAAACCCGATGAGCACCTTCTTGTGGGTGGTGTTCCCCTATGTGTCCATCGCCGTGTTCGTCGTGGGGCTGCTGTGGCGGTTCCGCTACGACAAGTTTGGCTGGACCACGCGCAGTTCCCAGCTGTACGAGAACAGGTTGCTTCGGATCGGCAGCCCGCTGTTCCACTTCGGCATGCTTTTCGCCCTGGTCGGGCACCTGATGGGCCTGGTGATTCCCAAGTCGTGGACCGACGCCATCGGCATCGATCAGCACACCTATCACCTGATCGCGGTCGTCGGCGGCATCCTCGCCGGGATCATGATCGTCGTCGGCTTCGCGATCCTCGTGTTCCGCCGCCGCACCACGAGCACAGTATTCGCCGCGACCACAGTCAACGACAAGGTCATGTATGTGGTGTTGGGCGCGACGATCGTCTTCGGGATGTGGAACACGATCTCCACGCTGGTCAGCGAGGAGTACAACTATCGCGAGGGAGTCAGCCCGTGGTTCCGCAGCATCTTCACCTTTCAGCCGGACGCTGCACTCATCGCCGAGGCCCCGTTCCAGTTCCAGGCCCACGCTCTGGTCGCATTCTTGCTGCTGCTGATCTGGCCGTTCACCCGGCTGGTGCACGCCTTCAGTGCCCCGATCAGCTACCTGGTGCGTCCCTACATCGTGTACCGCTCGGCGGGCCCGACGCGGCGGCGAGGTACCCGCGCCCCGCAGGGGACGTGGGA
>JBKEBG010000108.1:0-2805 GCA_047972985.1 Arachnia sp. | reverse complement strand
CCTGCGCGGCCAGCGGGGTACCGAAGGTGCGAAGGGCAACCCGGCGCCAGCGGGGGCGCGGGTAGTGATACTGGACGCGTCGCTTGCGTCCCTGCCGATCGCCGAGGCCGATCTCGGCATCCCGTGGAACTGGCGCATTGGCCCCGCGAGCCGTCCGGTCAGCGACGAGACCTATGTCGCGCAGGCCTTCACGCCCGAGGGGGTCGGTCTGCGGCCGTTCTCGGTCGCCCACGTGGAGCAGCCGTGGCGCAAGCCGCGCACGCCCGGCGATCTGACGATCCGCTGGACGCGCCGGTCCCGCGCGCTTGCGGCCGACAGCTGGGGCGGGCTCGAGGTGCCGCTGGCCGAGGAACTCGAAGCCTACGAGGTCGAGATCCTCGACGGTGCCACAGTGAAGCGGGTGCTGAGCACGGCCACCACCAGCGCGGTCGACACCGTCGCCCAGCCGACCGCCGACTGGCGCGCGCTGCTCGGCCCCGGCGACACCCTCGACATCCGCATTTACCAGCTCTCCGCCCTCGTGGGGTGTTGACCGGCGTGGAATAAGGACCCCGCTTCTGGGGTGATCGGCGTCCAAAAGGGACCCCACCGACCGGGGGTTGGGTCCATTGTGCTTCCGAGGATTATCGGAGGCCGAGCGCGGGATGCTGATCGTGGAGACAATCGCAAAAATCAGGCGGCTGCATTTTACCGAGGGCAAGGGGATCAAGACGATCTGCCGCGACCTGAAGCTGTCGAAGAAGGTGGTGCGCAAGGTGATCCGCACCGGGATAACGGAGTTCACCTACAGCCGGACGGTTCAGCCACGCCCGAAGCTGGGCGCCTGGCTTGAGGAACTGAGCCGGCTGTTGGCGATCAATGCGGCTCGTGGGCGCCGGGAACGCCTGACACTGATCCAGATCTACGAGGAACTGCGCGGTCTTGGCTATGAAGGCGGGTATGATGCGGTCCGCCGCTACGCCTCGGTCTGGGCGCGCTTACAAAGTTCCGGTGCCTCTTCCGCCTTCGTGCCGCTGAGTTTTGCCCCCGGCGAAGCCTATCAGTTCGACTGGAGCCACGAGGTTGTCCTGATCGATGGGGCGACCACCACCATCAAGGTGGCCCATGTTCGCCTGTGCCACAGCCGGATGTTCTTCGTGCGGGCCTATCCTCGCGAGACGCAGGAGATGGTGTTCGATGCCCATGATCGGGCTTTCGCCTTCTTCAAGGGCACCTGCACCCGCGGGATCTACGACAATATGAAGACGGCGGTGGAGACCATCTTCGTCGGCAAGGAACGCCTCTACAATCGTCGGTTCCTGCAGATGGCCAGCCACTACCTGGTCGAGCCCGTCGCCTGCACCCCGGCCTCGGGCTGGGAGAAGGGTCAGGTGGAGAGCCAGGTCGGCACGGTCCGCCAACGGTTCTTCTCACCCCGGGTCAGGGTCAAGAGCTACGAGGAACTGAATGCCTGGCTGCTGGACAAGTGCATCGCCTCGGCCAGGAGCAGCAAGCATCCCGAACTGACGGACAAGACCGTCTGGGAGGTCTTTCAGGAAGAGCGCCCGCACCTCGTCCCTTATGCCGGGCGCTTCGACGGCTTCCACTCGCTGCCTGCGGCGGTATCGAAGACCTGCCTCGTGCGGTTCGACAACAACAAATACTCGGTCGCGGCAACGGCTGTCGGGCGACCGGTCGAGATCCGGGCCTATGCGGAGCGGATCGAGATCCGGCAGGAAGGGCGGCTGGTCGGGGATCACCCCCGTCACTTCGGGCGGGGCCGGGCAATCTACAATCCCTGGCACTATGTGCCTGTCCTGCTTCGCAAACCCGGGGCGCTGCGCAATGGCGCACCATTCAAGGACTGGGTTCTGCCCGGCGCCCTCGAGCAGATCCGCCGCAAGCTGCAGGGGTCGTCGGATGGTGACCGCCAGATGGTGAAGGTCCTCGGCGCCGTGCTGACGGAAGGAATGCCTACGGTGCAAAAGGCCTGTGCCGAAGCCCTCTCGCAGGGCGTCCACTCTGCCGACGTGATCCTCAACATCCTGTCTCGCAGGCGCGATCCGGAACCGCCGCCTCTCCTGCTGACCTCTCCGGCCTTGCGCCTGACCCATGAACCGGTGGCGGACTGCGCCCGCTATGACCTGCTGCGGAGGGCTGGCTGATGGACCGTGCTGACATCATGGCCGCAATGGGCGAGTTGAAGCTCTACGGGATGCGCGCCGCTTACGACGAACTCATGGCGGTGGCTGTGCGCCGCCAGCACGAACCCCGCCAGATCGTTGGTGATCTTTTGGCCGCCGAGATCAACGAGAAGAAAGCGCGGTCGGTCAAATACCAGATCACCACCGCAAAGCTGCCCTATGCCCGGGAGATCGAGGAGTTCACCTTCGATGACACCCCGATCAACGAGACGCTGGTGCGCGATCTGGCCAGCGGCGAATTCCTCGGCCAGCAGCGCAATGTCGTGCTGGTTGGTGGCACCGGGACCGGCAAGACCCATATCTCCGTGGCGATCGCGCGAGCCGTCATCCGCAACGGCGCCCGGGGCCGCTTCTTCAATGTTGTGGATCTCGTGAACAGGCTGGAGGCCGAGGTCCGTGCCGGGCGGGCGGGCCGCCTGGCCGAACATCTCATGCGACTCGACTTCGTCATCCTCGATGAGCTCGGCTACCTGCCATTCGCCCAATCCGGCGGCCAGTTGCTGTTCCATCTGGTCAGCAAGCTCTACGAGCAGACTTCCGTCATCGTCACCACCAACCTCGCATTCGGGGAGTGGCCGACCGTCTTCGGAGACGCGAAGATGACCACCGCGCTGCTCGATCG
>JBKEBG010000085.1:0-19471 GCA_047972985.1 Arachnia sp. | reverse complement strand
GCAACACCAGCAGCAGCACCGTCGGGAACATCGAGATGACCGAGGCCGCCATCACCAGATGCCACTGCGACCCCTGCTGGCCGAAGAACTGCTGCAGACCCAAGGGAATAGTGCCGTAGGTGGAGACGTCGTTGATGGCGATCAGCGGCCACAGGAACGAGTTCCAGTAGGCGATGAAGCTGAATACAGCCAGCACCGCCAGGGTGGGTGTGGCCAGCGGCAGCATCACCGACCAGAAGGTGCGCACCACCCCGGCCCCGTCGACGCGGGCAGCGTCGTCGAGTTCCTGGGGGATGCTGGTGAAGAACTGCCGCAGCAGGAATGCGCCCAGGGCGCTGAAGGCCCAGGGGATGATCAGGGCCTGGTAGGAGTTCACCCAGCCCAGCTGCTGGATGAGCACGAAGGCCGGTACCACGAGCACCTCCTGCGGCACCATCAGCGTGGCCAGGAACACGCCGAAGGTAACATCGCGCCCGGCCCACTTGAGCCGGGCGAAGGCGTACCCGGACAGCGCACATGCCACCAGATTGAGTGAGGTTCCCAGCGTCGCGACGAGCACGCCGTTGAACAGGTAGCGGCCGAAGGGCGCGTAGTCGAAGACCTCGACGTAGTTCTGCCAGCGAAACTGCGAACCGAATAGCTCGGGTGGCTTGGTGAACACCTCGGCGGGCAGTTTGAAGGAGGTGGCGATCATGAACACCAGCGGGAACATGAACGCCGCCGCCACCAGCACCAGCAAGACGTGACTGATCAGGCTCGACACCCTGAAAGGTCGGCGACGGGTGGGCGTGGCGGCGCGAGCGGACTCACTCATAGTGCACCCACTTCTTCTGGCCGAGGAACTGGATCGCGGTGATGACCACGATGATGGAGAACAAGATCGTGGCACCCGCGGAGGCCAGGCCGAGGTTGGAATATCTGAAGCCCTGGTTGTAGATGTAGTGCACCATGGTCACCGTCGAATTGCCCGGCCCGCCGCGGGTCATGATGAACGGCTGGGCGAATACCTGGAACGAAGTGATGAGGGTCATCGTCGTGGCGAAAAACACCGACGGGGTCACCATCGGCAACCGGACACTCCAGAAGATCCGCCACGCGCTGGCCCCGTCGATCGCGGCGGCCTCGGTCATGGACTCGGGCACCGCGTCCAGGGCGGCCGAGAACACCAGCATGTTGTAGCCGAATCCCTGCCACACGGTCATGAAGACGATCGCGAGCAGGGCCCAGTTCTCATCGCCCAGGAAGTTAGGGGCATTGCGGCCGGTGAGGGTGGTGATCGCGTAGTCGATGACGCCGCCTTGCTGATACAGCATCCGCCACACCACCACATTGGCCACGATGGGGGTGACAGTGGGGATGAAGAACAGCACCCGGAAGAACTGGCGTCCCCGGATCTTGGGGCTGATCCACAGCGCCATCCCCGTGCTGACGATGAGGTTCAGCGGCAGGTAGGCCACGACGAACAGCACTGTGTTGCGGGTGGCCGCCTGGAAGTTGGGGTCCTGTATCAGCTGCACGAAGTTGCCCACGCCGATGAACACGCGCTCGCCGAGCATCGGCCAGTCGTAGGTGCCCATCACGATGGCGATGATGATCGGCAGCAGCGTGAACAAGGCGAACCCCAGCCCGTGGGGCAGGGCGAACAGGTATCCCCACGGCGATCCTCGACGGCGCCTGGTGCCGCTGGCGGGGCGAGTGGCTGCGGTGGGTGGAGCTGGTGCACTCATAGTGGCTCCCGGTGCTCGTGGGCGGGTCCGGCGACTTCCTCGTCACCGGACCCGCGTCCTCGGCTCAGCCGATCTGGGCCTGGATGTTGTCGAGGACCTCGGCGGCGGGTTTGGTGCCGTTGACCGCCTCCGGCAGGTACTGCGAGTACAGCTGCTGCATTTGTTCGGCGTCGGGGCTGCCCGGGGCAGGATCCGAGTGGGACTGAGCCGCCTGCATGGCCTCGGAGATCTGCGCCACGTCGCTTGCCTTGTCCATCCAGGCCGGCTGCGCCGCGGTGCGGGCCGGGAAGGCGCGGCCCTGTTCGGCGAGCCCGGTCAGGACCGGTTCACCGGTCATGGAGGTGATGGCGGTGAACGCAGCCTCGGGGGTCTGGCAGGTGCTGGAGATACCGAAGCCGCTTCCGGCCGAGACAGTGTTGCCCCCGGCGTCTCCGGCGGGAACAGTCGCGATGCCCATCTCGAAGCTCACCTTGCCGCTGAAGTCGATCAGTGACCAGGGGCCGTTGACGTGCATGGCGACGCTGCCGTTGATGAAGGCGTTGTCGTCGCCGCTGCTGTCGGCCCCGTCGGCGGGGGAGGCAAGACCATCGGAGGTGAGCCCGCCGAGCCAATCGATGGCCTCGACGAAACCGGGATCGTTAGTCTGGACGGTGCCGTCGTCGGCGATGGGCAGGGTCCCGTTGTATCCGTAGGTCATGCCCTCGACGAATATGTCCTCGACAGTCTGCCCCAGTGGGCTCACTCCCGCGTCGGCAAGGGCCTGGGCGGCGGCCTCGAAGTCGTCGGTGGTCCAGCCCGGTACCGGTGGCTCGACGCCGGCCTCGGCGAAAAGATCGGCGTTGTAGAAGATGATCACGGGGCCGTTGTCGTAAGGCAGCCCGTATTGGCTGCCGTTGATATTCAGGTTGCTCAGTGCGCCCTCGTCGAACTCACTCAAGTCGAGGTCGCTGTCGGCGATGAGCTCGTCGAGGGGGACGAGCCCTTCCACGAATTGGGCGGCGCGCAGGCTTTGGATCGAGATGATGCACGGGGCTTCGGCGGTGCCGATCTGGGTGCTGAGTTTGGTCCAGTAGTCGCCCCAGGGGGCGCCCTGGATGGTGAGCGTGATCTCGGGGTGGTCCTGGGTGACTGTGTCGGCTACCTGTTGCCAGGCGGCTTGGTCGTCGGTGGAGGCGATCCACATTCCCCAGGTCATCGCGGTGGTGCCGTCGGCGGCTTGGCTGGAGCCGGTGCCGGTCTGCCCGCTGCAGGCGCTTAGGCCGAGCGCGGTGACGGCCAGTGCCGCCAGGACGGGTGACTTCTTCATTGAAGGTTCCTCTCGTGGGATGTGCTCGCCGCTGCGGCGAGGAGTGATTCCTGGCGCGTCGGCGCGAACCAGGGGTGGGGGCTGCCGGGGCCGCTGCGGCGCCGACGGCACTGCATCGTGGCTGCGGGGGCCGGGGTGAGGGCAGATTCGGGAGGCTGCGCGATGGCCATCGCGCGGGGTTCTGCCTTCGTGTGTGGCCGGTCTCGACTCCCGTGTCGAGGCGACGTCACCGAGGACCCTTGCGCCAAGTAATCGTTTTCTGAAGACTAGGTTGGGCCTCGCGTGAGTGGCAATACCCGCCCGGGCTTCGTTACCAATTTGTGATAAGCACAGGGTGCCCGATGGGCTCAGCGAGATACTCCGGCCGGTTGCGCAGCGCCGTCAGGCACGTGTGGAAACGTGTTTCAGCCGCGGGACACTACTGTGGGCGCCATGGCCGACCCGCAACCACAGGTCAGGGACCAGTTGCCCGCCCAGTTCGCGTTCATCGGCCCTGCCCATCGGGCAATGTTCGCCGTGGGTGCCGTGATCTTCGGCGGGTTCGCGGTGCCGATGCTGCTGAAGCTGGTGGACGACATCACAAGCTCCGAGGCGGTGGGCGCGGGCGTCATCGCCTGGCTCGGCCTCGGGACGCTGCTGACCGGGGTTCCCATGGTGGCCTTGGTGATCGGCGCGGTCCGGCCCCGCTCGCCCGCCCTCGTCGTGGACGCCACCGGCCTGCGGGTGACAATGATCAAGCATCCCGCCTCGGTGGCCTGGCGCGACCTGAAAGCCGTCGCGGTCTGTGTCGAGTGGCCCAGCCGCGCCGCGGCCAGCACGCCGCTGAACCGACGGCTTCAGCGGCGCATCCAGATCCTGCTCGCCCCGGCCGACCCAGCCGTGGAGCTGCCCGCCCCCTTCGTGGCGTTGCAGCACCCCGGCCAGTTCAGCCACGTGTTGAAGCTGATCAATTCGCCGTTGACCAGCGACAATCCGCCACTGGTGCGGGGCCTGGCCCAGGCAATCCAGGCCGCGGCTCCGCAGGTCTTCGCCGGCGTGCTGACCGGCCCCGACGGCCGGGGCTAGCTGCGGGCAGGCAGCAATCCGACCGGAGGATGTTCGGCGCGGAATGTGTTGACCGGCTCGCCCGAGGCATAGCCCAGCGCCAGGCCGGTGATGAGTTGGTAGTCGGCTGGCACCTCAAACTCGGCGTCGATCGGGCGCCGCCAGCTGGCCAGGATGCCCAGGGCGCATGAATCGACGCCGCGGGCGGCGGCCGAGAGCATCAGGGTCTGCAGCATCAGGCCAGCGTCGTGCGCCGAGAACGGCAGCAGCTTTCGGTGCACGAACAGCCAGATCCCCACCGGCGCCCCGAAGAGTTCGCAGTTGCGGCGAGTGTGGGCATCGCGGGCGGCCCGGTCCCCACGCTGAATCCCCAGGTGGCGGTACAGGGCCTTACCCACGGCGACGCTGCCGCGCCGCAAGTCCTCGGGGTAGCGCCGCCAGGTGGGGAAGTCAGCATCGGGGAGCCTGCCGGTCAACACGGCCTTCACGGTCGCGCTCCAGTTGCGGTGCTGTATCCCCAACGTCGCGTCGAACTCGCGCGCATAGGCCAGGCGGAGCCGTTCCAGCTGGTCCCCGGTGGCCACTGCCAGGCGGTAGGGCCGGGTATTGCTCCAGCTGGGGGCGTGGCGGGCGTCGTCGAGGATCGCGGCCAGCGTCGGGGCATCGACGGCCTCGGCGCGAAAGTCGCGGACAGTGCGGCGGGCACGGACCAGATCGGTGAAGCTGTCGGGCACGCTGGCAGTCTATCCGAGGGTAGCTTCGGCGCTGTGTCGGCCTCAGCACGCGACGCCAGCCGCCGCTGGGCTGGCCCGCTGCCACGGGGCCTGGCCCGGGATGCCACCACGCCCGCGGGATACCGGCGGGGGGCAGGTGAGGTGTCCCCGCGGCGAGCTTTGTGCCGCCATGAAGGCCCCCCGAGCGGGCGGGTGCGGTACTAGGCTGAGGTGGCATGGAGGAACGCGACGAAGCTGAGCCCGGCGTGGTGCGGGTGGCGGTGGCCGGCGCGGGCGAGCGCGGCGGCGGGTATGCGCGGTGGATCCGCGAGCACCCCGATCGGGCGAGGCTGGTGGCAGTGGCGGAACCGCGGGCCAAGCGCCGCGGCGACATCGCCGCCGAGCACCGCCTGCCGACCGAGGCGGTGGTGGCCCACTGGCGCGACCTCGACACCAGCAACCTCGACGCTGTGGTGATCGCCACCCAGGACCGCGACCACGCCGAGGCCGCTGTGAGCTTCCTCGACCGCGGCCTGCACGTGCTGCTGGAGAAGCCGATCGCCCCCACGCTGCCGGAGTGCGCCAGGGTCGTCGAGGCAGCCCGGCAGCGGCCGGATCGAGTCTTCGCAGTGTGTCACGTGCTGCAATACACCCCCCACACCCTGGCGCTGCGGGCGCTGCTGGCCGAGGATGCCATCGGGGAAATAGTCAGCGTGCAGCACCTCGAACCAGTGGGCTGGTGGCATCAGGCGCATTCGTTCGTGCGGGGCAATTGGGGCAACGAGTCCCGGGCGACGTTCATGCTGCTGGCCAAGTCGTGCCACGACATCGACTGGCTGCTGCACATCGTCGGGCGTCCCGCGCGACGCGTGTCGTCCTTCGGGTCCCTGACTCACTTCACTGCCGCCCACCGGCCCGAGGGTGCCGCCGAACGCTGCCTCGACTGCCGGCTCGAACGCACCTGCGCCTACTCGGCGACCCGGATCTACCTCGACCGGGCCCTGGCGGGGGATACCGGCTGGCCGGTGAGCGTCCTGGCCGAGGACCCGACCCCGGAGCGGATCCGAGACGCGCTCGAGTCGGGCCCCTATGGCCGCTGCGTCTACGCCTGCGACAACGACGTCGTGGATCACCAGGTGGTGGCGATGGAGTTCGACGGCGGCGCCACCGCAACTTTCACCATGACTGCCTTCACCGAGATGGCGCATCGGCGCACCGAGATCTTCGGCACGCAGGGCTGCCTGCGCAGCGACGGCCGCATGATCGATGTTCTGGACTTCCGCACCGGGCAGTGGACCTCACACGACACCCATACCGGTGCCGACTCCACCACCGAGGGCGGCCACGGCGGCGGCGACGCCGGGTTGATGGACTCATTCATCGGGGCGGTGGCGGCCGGCGATCCCGGCCTGGTCAGCTCCGGAGCCGAGGCCTCCTATGCCTCACATGCCGCGACATTCGCTGCCGAAAGCGCCCGGCGCCACGGGGTAGTCGAGACCCTGGCCGCGCCCAGCGGCGGCTGAGCCACCGGGAGCGGGGTGGCTGACCGGTGGGCGCACAATTTTGTGCACCCCACCCTTGCTGTCGCCCCTCCCATGACCTACCGTTAGACACATCTGTGAGGACGATGCGCAAAGTTGTGCAGATTGGAGTTCCCGTGCCCTCCCCTATCGCTTCCGCGTCCGACGCGGCCCAAGCGCTTGAGACCATGTGGCATATCCGCCGATTCGAGGAGGCCGTGGACGACCTGTTCGCCCGCGGACTGATGCATGGAACCATGCACCTGTCCATCGGTCAGGAAGCCTCGGCCACCGGATCGTGTTTGGCGCTTCGCCCCGACGACGCCATTACCTCGACCCACCGCGGCCACGGCCACACGATCGGCAAGGGCGCCGATCTGACCCGGATGATGGCCGAGCTGCTGGCCAAGGAAACCGGCTACTGCCGCGGCCGTGGCGGCTCGATGCACATCGCCGACGTCGCCACCGGCAACCTGGGTGCCAACGGCATCGTCGCCGGCGGCATCCCGATTGCCACCGGGGCCGCGCTCGCCTATGCAATGCGCGGCGAAGACCGCGTCGTGGCCTGCTTCTTCGGTGACGGAGCCAGTAACGAGGGCGCCTTCCACGAGGCCCTCAACCTCGCTGCCATCTGGAAGCTCCCGGTGATCTTCATCTGCGAGAACAACAAATACGGCATGTCGTTCTCCATCGAGAAGTCGGTGGCCATCGAGAACATCTCGGAACGGGCCGCCGCCTACGGCTTCCCCGGCGTCACCGTCGACGGCAATGACATCGTCGCGGTCTACGAGGCTGTCGATGCCGCAGTGCAGCGCGCCCGCGCCGGTGAAGGCCCCACCCTGGTGGAGAACATCACCTACCGGTGGAAGGGGCACTCCAAGTCGGACAAGAACCTCTACCGCACCCGCGACGAGATCTCCGAGTGGCGCGAGAAGGACCCCATCGTCGCGTTCGAACGACGCGCCGTCGAGGCCGGCCTGTTGAGCGAGGATGACGTCACCGAGATCCGTGGCCGCGCCCTCGAAGCCGTCAAGACCGCCGTGCGCGATGCCAATGCCGCCCCCGATGCCGACCCCGCCGACCTGACCGGCTCGGTCTACGCCGAAGCCTGAGAGGACGAACCACGATGACTGCCACAACGGGGCCTGCTGAGACCGGCCGCACCATCACCTACTCCGAAGCCGTCCGGGAGGCGATCGGCCAAGCCATGGAGGCCGACGAGCGCGTCTTCATGCTCGGCGAAGACATCGGCGTCTACGGCGGAGCCTTCGGGGTCTCCGGGGATCTCTACCACCGCTTCGGCGCCGACCGGATCCGCGATACTCCCATCTCCGAGCTGGGGATCGTGGGGGCCGCCGTGGGTGCGGCCCTGGCCGGGATGCGTCCCATCGTCGAGATCCAGTTCTCCGACTTCACCAACCAGGCCATGGATCAGATCGTCAACCAGGCCGCCAAGATCCACTACATGCTCGGCGGGGCAGCCAATGTGCCGATGGTGCTGCGCGCACCGCTCGGCTCGGGCACCGGCGCCGCGGCCCAGCACTCGCAAAGCCTTGAGGCCTGGTTCGCTCACGTGCCGGGGCTCAAGGTGGTCATGCCCGCCACCGCGGCCGACGCCAAGGGGCTGCTGCTGGCCGCCATCGACGATCCCAACCCGGTGATAGTCCTGGAGCACAAGCTGCTCTACCGCACCTCCGGGCCAGTACCCGAGGACCCATTCCGCACCCCGATCGGCCAGACGGCGATCCACCGCACCGGAACCGACCTCACCATCGTCGCGACCGGCGTCGAGGTCTCCCGGGCCATCGAGGCCGCCGAACAGCTTGCCGCAGACGGCATCGACGCCTCGGTGCTGGACCCGCGCACGCTGTCCCCGCTCGACATCGACCCGATCCTGGCCGACGTCTCCCGCACCGGGCGGGCGCTGCTGGTGCAGGAGGCACCCGGCCACGTCGGCTTCACCGCCGAACTCGCTGCCCGCATCGCCGAGTCGTCGACGCTGTACCGGCTGCTGGCCCCGATCCGCCGCCTGTCCGGTATGGACACCCCGATCCCCTACGCCCCGCAGCTGGAACGCGCTGTCGTCCCGCAGGTCGAGGACATCGTCGGGGCTGCCCGCGACGTGGTCAAGGAGTTCTGATGGCACGCCTGGCGATCCGTATGCCCAAGATGTCGATGACTATGACCGAGGGCGAGATGGGCGAATGGTACGTCTCCGAGGGCGATGAGATCGCCAACGGTGACGTGGTCTGCGATGTGCTGACCGACAAGGTCGATATGGAAGTCGAGAGCACCGTCGCCGGGACTCTTGTCGAGATAGTGCACCGCGAGGGCACTGTGCCGGTCGGCGAGCCGATCGCCTGGGTGGAGGGTGAGGACGACGGCGGGGCCTTCGGCGACCTGCTTGCGGCCCCCGAACCCGAGCCCGAACCGGCCCCGAGCGACCCGGCGCCGGCCGAGCCCGCCGCGCTCCGGGCTGCCGATCCCGCGCCCGCGCCGACCCCCGCGGTCGCGACCCGCGTCGCGGCACCCTCGGGGCCGATCCCGGCGATCCCGCGGGCCAGGGGGCTGGCCCGGGAACACGGCATCGACCTGGCCACAGTCACTCCCACCGGCCCTGACGGCTTGGTGTTGGTGCGCGATGTCGAGGCCGCCTTGGCCCCGCCGCCGCCACCCGTGGCTGCCTCGGCTGTTCCGGTGGCCCCGGCCACCCCTGCCGCGGCCCCCGCGGGAGATCCGCGCCGGGCGGCGGTGCGCAAGGCGGTGGCCCGGGCGATGGAACCCAGCGCTGCCATCCCGCAGTTCACAGTCTGGCGGGAGCTCCATCTCGATGCCGCCCAGGCGGTCCGCCGCGGGGTGTCGTGGACGACGGTATTGCTGCGGGCCTACGCGGCGGCGCTGCGTTCGGTGCCCGAACTGCTCGATCGCTGGGAGGGGCAGGCAGTCCCCAGCGGCGGCCCGCGGGTCGCGCTCGCGGTGGCCACCGACCGGGGGCTGTTGGTGCCGACGTTCACCGAGCCCGACCTGGTTCCGGCCGCTGAGCTGGACGCCGAGTTGCGAGCTGTCGTGCGCGAGGCGCAGCGCGGCAAGGTGGGCCCGGACCATCTCGGGATCGCCAACGCGTCGTTGTCGAACCTCGGCGGCGGGGGAGTGGATCGCTTCCAGGCGCTCATCACCCCGCCTCAGGCCAGTGTGCTGTCCCTGGGCAGCGTGAGCCAACGGCCGGTCGCGGTCCCGGGGGGTGTCGGGCTGGCCCTGACGGTGCACGCCGGCCTGACCGTCGATCACCGGGTCGCCGACGGCGCGCACGCGGCGGATCTACTGACCGCGATGGACCGGGTCCTGGGTAACTCGCTGAGCTGAGGCTACTCCGAACGCCTGGCCCCGGCAGCACCCGTGTGTGTACTGCCGGGGCCAGGTGCGTGACCGGGGCCCCCGGGCGCGGCCCGGCGTCGGCTCGCGCCACCCCAAGGACGGCGCACATCCAGGCTGATCGTGCAGCCGCACAGGATCTGCGAGGTCGGCCCTCCCGCATGGCCGGCCTGGCGTTCCTCCCGATCGCGGTGACCGTTGCCCCGATGCTGTGAGCCCGCGCCCTCGACACCGACCCGCACGGATGAGACACCCTGTCTCCAACTTGCCCGCAGCCGTGGCGGGTTCTAGGCTGACCATTATCGAGACACCCTGTCGCGATAACGGAGGTCGTCATGCTGCCCGCTGCAATAGTGATCATCACTGTGGCCTTCGTCTGCTACACCGTCGGGGTGTGGGGCGAGCGCATCCAGGGCATCCTCAAGCCGTGGCAGGCCTGGTTCTTCGCGGCGGGCCTGGCCTGCGACGCCACGGGTACCTTCCTCATGACCCGGATCGCCGCGGCCCGGGGCGCCGCGAACCTCGCCGCCGGCCCCCTCACCCAGCTCATGGCGGTGACCGGAACCATTGCGATCCTGCTCATGGCATTCCACCTGGGATGGGCACTGCTGGTCATCAAGCGCGATATCGACGCGCAGAAGCGGACCTTCCACCGCTTCAGCGTCCTGGTCTGGGCGATCTGGCTGGTTCCCTACGCCGCCGGCGCAGCCAGCGCGATGGTCGGCTGAACCCTCGTGCCCGCTGGCGTGGGCCGAAGCCCGCACCCGCGCACTGGGTATCCTCAAACGCCGAAGATCCCTTGCAGCCTGATCACCTCACTCTCGGGCAGGAAGCGTTCTCCTTGGACCAGCCGGAGGTGATAGTGGAGCTTGGCGGTCGCTTCGAGTCTTTCCATTCCGAGATAGGCGGTCATGAGGTCGCCCGCCCAGGTCAGAGCTCCGTGGTGCTCCAGCAGGCACGCATTGGTCGAACGCACGAAGCCGGCTATCGACTCCGGCACAGCTTCCGTGGACGGGGGTGCGTAGGGAGCCAACGGGACCCAAGGCATTGCGACGATGGTCTCGGGCAGCATCTGAGTGTTGAGTGACTCACCCATGACGGCCAGCGCGGTAGAGAACAAGGGGTGAGCGTGCACGACGGCCCGCACGTCCGGATCCTCCTCATAGACGCGCAGGTGCATCTTCACTTCCGAGGAAGGGCGCGGGCCGCTGAGGAGCTTGCCGTCGAGAGTGACGGTGGATAGCCGGTCAGCAGACAGATACCCCTTGGAAACGCCGGTGGGCGTGCACAGGACTGTGGAGTCGTCCAGACGGACCGAGATGTTCCCGTCGTTGGCTGCCACCATTGCCTTCATCCAGAGGTTGCGTCCAATCTCGACGATCTGGTCCGCTGGGCTGAGAGTGTCGAAATCCATGCCGGGCATTCAGTCCCCCTTGATGTGGGAGGTGGCGTTGGCCTGGGGAGCCGTAATGCTGTAGTGCGTGGCGTCGAGATCGCCGTCGAGGTCGGCCATGTCAGATCCCTTTCGGTGAGCTGTCTCAGGTGGTGGGGCCAGCCGGACGCTACCCATTGCTTGCCACGATTGCACAGTTGTCCCCGCTATCTGCCTATGTTGTCCTACAACCTAGATCAAGGAGGTCCAGGAGATCAAGACCTCAGCAGTAGTGGGCGAGGGTGGGCGACCGCTAGGGGCCGGTGAATCCACACGCGCGCCTGACTAGCACCGGGTATGAGCACCACCGCGGAGCCGCTGTCTGGTCGAGTGTGTCGAGCTGCGCCGAGTGCCCGTTGGCGGAGTGAGGCCTACAGCGAGCGATAGATCGAGAACTCGTAACGGCCCTCAATGAAGTAGGTCCGCGAGAACATGATCAACATCCCTGTCACGTCGTAGTGACGTTGGTTGAGCAGGACGAAGAGGTTGTGAGCGGCAGCGTCGGGACCCCAGCCGACGTGCTCGGAGTGGACTGCGTGCACGTCGGCTTCAGCGTGATGCGGCATGATTCCGAGCCGCTCCCGGAGCATGGCAAACAGTGAGCCTTCGAGGGTTTCGATATCAAATCCGGCAGGGAAGATGGCTGCAGGGAGAAGGTCGTAGGAGAACGCCAGCACCTCACGGTCGGCGAAAATCGTGCGCCTGATTTCGAAGATCTGGGTGTCCACTGACACGCCCATTTGGGCCGCTTCCTCGGGCATGACATGTCGGCGCACTCGGTGGGCGTAGGCCATACCGGGTTCGCGGCCGGTGGCGCGGATGGACTCGGTGATCGAGTCGAGATGTGCGAGCCCCACGCGCACTGCCGGCGGCTCCACGACGAAGCTGCCGACACCATGTTCGGTGTGGATGAGCCCGAGCACGGCGAGCTCTTTCAAGGCTGACCGCACTGTGGAGCGGGAGACACCCAGCGTCGTCGCGAGATCGAACTCGGTCGGCAGACGCGTACCCGGCCGGTACTCCTCCGAGGCGATTGAACTGCGCAGCTGAGCGGCGACTTGTCGCGCTAACGATTGTTTCTCCACCCGCCACTCCTGCACCCTCTGGCAACTATGGGTCAGCTTACGGGGACTAAGCCTAGTGCTTGCTTGTGGGTTGACGTTGTACGAACTCGGCCCTAGCATAACCACACGTTGTCCGACATCGAAGTCGAAGGAGCAGACAACATATGGTCACCGCGATCTCGTGGCAATCCGAGCCGACGCCCCACATCCGGCTGATTGACCAAACTCTCCTGCCCGGGCGCGAGGAGTACATCGCGGTGAGCACAGTGCGCGAGCTGACCGATGCCATCGGGTCCCTGGCAGTGCGGGGTGCCCCTGCCCTGGGTGCTGCTGGCGCTCTGGGGGTCGTGATCGCCCTTCACCAGAGGGCACGCGAAGGCTGGGACGAGGCGGAGCTGGATCGCAACATTGACCTGGTGCGCCAGGCCAGGCCGACAGCAGTCAATCTCGCCTGGGGAGTTGACCAGGTCCGGTGGGCCGTTGAATACGGAGTCGATCGGGTCCTTGAACTCGCGCTGGACCTCATCGCTGAGGATGGGCGTGCCAATCGAGAGCTATCGGCCAAGGGCGCCGACTGGATTCTTGCCGCCACCGGACGTGAACGCGTCCGCGTCATCACCCACTGCAACACAGGTGCCCTCGCCACGACCGCCTGGGGAACCGCGTACGGCATCATCCATGAACTGCACAATCGGGGAAACATCGACTTGGTCTACGCCGATGAGACGCGCCCCCTACTTCAAGGCAGCCGTCTGACCAGCTGGGAACTCGTTCACGACAGTATCCCCCACGTCATCCAGGTCGACGGTGCTGCCAGTTCCACGATCTTGCGCGGCCTGGTCGACGTCGCGCTCATCGGCGCAGACCGCATCACGGCCAACGGCGACTCGGCCAATAAGGTGGGATCGGTCGGATTGGCGCTGGCGTGCGCACGAGCGGGTATTCCTTTTGTCGTCGCCGCACCCAGCTCCACAGTCGACCTCCAAACTGCCACCGGCGAGCTGATTGAGATCGAGCAACGAGATCCCCGCGAGGTGCTCGCTTTCGACACCTGCACGGCGGCCCCTTCATCAGCCACGGCATTCAACCCGGCGTTCGACGTGACCCCCCATGACCTCATCTCGGCGATTGTCACCGAGCGAGGAGTCTTTGAACCGGCTAAGGCCCCCGACCCGAACCGGCTGTTTGAAGCAGTCCTGCGACCCTGACCTGCGTACCGGTCACCGACCAGGGCTGACAACGTCCGTCGCCCACTGAGAGGAAGAACAATGAAGAGATTCCACAAGGTCGTCACTGGGATGGCAGCCTTAGCAGTCAGTCTGGCTGGTTGTAGCCAGGGGACCACGAACCCGAGCACTCCCGCTGGTGGAGACGAAGGGACTGTGCAGGTCGCCTCCGGCGACCTGCCCGCCCCCTTCGACGCTGGCAACCTGACTATCGCCATCATCCAGAACACTGGTCAGGGCGACTACTTCCAGCAGTTCCTCAACGGGGTCAAGCAGCAAACGGCCGCCCTCGATATCGAACTGGAGGTCTATGACGCACAGGGAGACAATGCCACCCAGGCCTCGCAGCTTGAGCAGGCGATTGCTTCGGGCGTGGACGGCATCATCGTGCGCCACGGCTTCGCTGACACGCTATGCCCGGGGGTCAATGATGCCCTCGACAAGAAGATCCCGATAGTCATCTACGACGTCGCGATCCAGACGTGTGCCCCGGATGCTGTGCAGACGCAGCAGTCCGATGAACTGATGGCCTCGTTGGTTCTCGATCAGATGATCAGTGAGGTGCCTGATGGCGCCGACGTGGGCTACGTCAACGTCGCAGGAATCGCTCCGTTGGATCGTCGGGATGCCGTGTGGAAGGACTACGTTGCCGATCACGACTGGAACCAGCTCTTCTACACCGGCAAGTACACCCCATCCACAGCGACCGACACAGCACCGATGGTGGACGCTGCGCTGAAGGCCAACTCCAGCGTGACGGCGGTTTATGCTCCCTACGACGAGCTCACCAAGGCCACTCTCACCGCGCTGCAGCAGAACCCGGGCATGACCGACGTGAAGGTCTACGGTGCTGACATTTCCACAGCTGACATTGAACTGATGACGGCAGACGGGAGCCCGTGGATGGGTACTGGCGCGACGGATCCCAACGCTATCGGCGCGTCGGTGACCAGGACGCTGTTCCTTGAGATGGCCGGCGAACTCGACACCCTCACTGTTGACTTTCCGCCGGTGCTGGTGACCCAGGAGTTCCTGCGCGCAGAGAACATCGCCAACATGGACGACCTTCGCGCCGCGATGCCTGAGCTCAATATCTCCGACGTGTCCAGCGCGGACTGGATTCCCGCAGTTAAGTTCTGACAATGGCGCCTGGGT
Source organism: Arachnia sp. (assembly GCA_047972985.1). Lineage (GTDB taxonomy): Bacteria > Actinomycetota > Actinomycetes > Propionibacteriales > Propionibacteriaceae > Arachnia. The sequence continues at coordinate 4,912 of JBKEBG010000085.1, read as the reverse complement.
GGGGGATCGACTGCCCCACCCAGGTTCCGAAGGGAAGGCTCATGACGACAGCTCCAGTGAGTTCTCCAGCCCTCAAACTCACCAACATTGTGAAGGCATTTGGGCCGAACGAGGTCCTCAAAGGCGTGGATTTGTCGATGACGCCTGGTCGCGTGACAGCGTTGTTGGGTGCCAATGGGGCCGGCAAATCAACATTGATCAAGATCCTTGCCGGGCTGTACCCGCTTGACGCGGGCTCCATCGTCCTCGACGGGCAGCCCGTGGCCATCAGAACCCCGAAGGAGGCCCAACACGCGGGGATCCAAACCGTGCACCAGCGGGTGGACGAGACAATTGTCCCCGGGCTGAGCGTCGCGGAGAATCTCTGCTTTGAAGAAATCGTGACCGGTGGTGTGCCTGCCGTGCGTTCGGTCACCAAGTTGTTGCCGCGGGCGCGCGAGATCGCTGCAACTTTGGACCTCGACTGGTCCGACGCGGTGCTGCGTCAGGATGTCTTCGAGCTGGGCATCGCCGAATGGCAACTGTTGCTGCTGGCGCGCGCGTTGGTGCGTGAGCCCAAGGTGCTGATCCTGGACGAACCGACCTCGGCGCTTTCCAACAAGGAGGCAGAGCGCCTCTTCGGGGTCGTTCGCGACCTCCGCGAACGGGGAGTCGCGATCTTGTACGTCTCGCATCGGCTCTCGGAAATCCGGTCGTTGGCCGACGATCTGGTCGTGCTCCGGGACGGCCAGATCCTTGACGTTCAAACCGCCCCGTTTGATCTCGGACATGCTGTTACCTCGATGCTGGGGCGCTCCCTGTCGATGGAGGTCGCGGCTGTTGAAGTTCATCGTGGGGATGAGGTCGCCGTCGAGTTGACCGATGTGCAACTCCTCACCCGTTCCAAGCCGGTGAGCACATCGTTGCGTTTCGGGGAGGTCACCGGGGTGGTCGGCCTGATCGGAGCAGGTAAGTCGGAACTGGCTCGGGGGCTCTATGGGATCGAGAAGTTCCGGAGCGGGACCGTCACTGTCGAGGGGGCGGCTTTCGCCGGGAACTCGACACGCCAGGCTGTCGCACAGGGCATCTACCTGGTGCCCGAGGATCGAGCCTCGGAGGCGATGCTTCCGGGATGGTCGATCCAGCGGACGGTGACATTGCCGTTCCTGAACTGGCTCTCCAGTTGGGGGGTGATGAACGCCCGCAAGGAAGGGGAGTTCTGTGACAGCGTCATCGACAAGCTTGATGTTGTGACCACCGGTGCTGGGCAGGCTGTCGATGCGCTGTCCGGCGGGAACCAACAGAAGGTTGTCGTGGGGCGCTGGCTGGCAGGTCAACCGCGCATCCTGCTCCTCGACGAGCCCTTCCGTGGCGTCGACATCGGCGCTCGCCGTGATATTTCGGGCCAGGTGCGAGCCATGGCACAGACAGGGGCGTGCGTGGTCGTGTTGTCCTCCGACGTGGACGAGATCAAGGAAGTTGCCGACCGGATCCTCGTCCTGGTCGAGGGTGAGATCGCGGCAGACGCGTATAGCAATGAGCTTGACCACGAAGCGATCGTGGCCCGAATGACGGAGGTGGCGTGACAGTGTCCACGACAGGTGAACTCACAGGTGGGGACCGGGCTCGCGACGTGATAGTGCGCTACGGCTTCATCATCATCACAGTCCTGCTGTTTGTGTACTTCATCGCCACCGAACCTTCGTTCCGATCGGTACCGTCGCTGTTTGCCATGTTGAAGTTTGCAACGGTGACAGCGATCTTGGGGCTCGGCATCACCTTCTCCATGGTGGTTGGTGGGATGGACTTGTCGATCGGCTCCACCGCCGGGCTCGCGGTCCAAATGGCCGCTATGACGATGGTCTTCTACAACCAAACCGGCGGGATCGCCGTGCTGGCAGTGCTGTTGTCGGGTGCCGTGGTGGGTGTGCTCAACGCGCTCCTCATCGTGGTCCTCAAGATCCCCGACATGCTGGCCACGCTCGGGATGATGTTCGTCATCCAAGGCGCCAAACTCATTCCGGTGTATGGCCAGTCCGTCTCCGCTGGCATGGTTCTGCCCGATGGCACCGCCGCTCCGGGGAAGTTCACACCAGCATTCCTCTTGATTGACCGCCAGTCGATCGGTCCGATCCCCATCCCCGTGGTGATCGCCCTCGTTTTGGCCATCGGCTCCTGGTTCTTCCTATCCCGGACCAAGTGGGGACGCATGATGTACGCCATCGGTGCCAATCCCGATGCTGCGCGCATCGCTGGCATCCGGGTGGGCTGGTACCGAGGCATGGCGTACGTGATCTGCGGGGTCTTCGCAGCCATCGCAGGCATGATCCTCGCGTCGCGGATCGGCCAAGGTGACGTGGCTGCGGGCTCATCCTCGCTGCTGGAGGCGGTCGCCGTGGCGTTGGTGGGCACGTCGGTGTTGGGTATCGGAAAACCGAACGCCTGGGGCACGGTTCTCGGTGCCGTCCTCATAGCCATCCTGCTCACCGGGCTCACCATGAACGGGTTCCCCTACTACTACCAAGACACGGCCAAGGGCCTGGTGCTCATCGTTGCCCTGGTGTTCTCCTACACCATCTCTCGTAAGAAGGCCCGATTTACGCCGTCAGTGTGACGACGCCAACCCACCGAAGGAGCATGCCCCGTGGCACGCGACTATAAGTTCCTCACCGTCGATGAAATTCCTGACTACATCCGAACCCATCCCGCCATCGCCGAGCGCATCGATGCCGAGGCTTTGACATCCATCGAGGAGGTGGGCGACGGTAACCTCAATCTCGTCTTCATCGCCCACGATGCGAATGGCCAAGGCGTCGTCCTAAAGCAAGCCCTTCCCTATGTGCGTATGACCGGCGAAGGATGGCCGATGACGCCTGAACGGTCGCGTCACGAGGTCCAGTCGCTCCAACTCCACGGGTCGTTGACGCCGGAGTTGGTAGTAGAGGTGATCCAGACCGATCCGGATCGCTATATCTTCGCCATGGAGGATCTTTCCGATCATTGCGTGTGGCGCTCTGCTCTCAATCGCGGCGAGGTCCATCAGGGTGTGGCCGAGGCAGTCGGTACCTACATCGGTGCTGTCGCGTTCGGCACCTCCTGTTTTGGTATGGAGCGGATGGCGCTGGCTCGCCAGCAGGAGATCTCCGTCGATCCTGAGATCTGTGTGATCACCGAGGATCTCGTCTTCACCGAGCCCTGGGTGGGCGCGGACCGAAATGCCGTCCTGCCGGGCAATGAGCCGGATCTGCGCGCCTTCCAGGCCGATGCAGAGTTCGGCCTGGCCATGGCCGAGGCTAAGTACGCATTCTTCACCCAGGGTGAGGCCTTGATCCACGGGGACCTTCACACCGGGTCCATCATGGTGCGCACGCCGGAGGGTTCCGACACGGCAGACTCGGTCAAGGTCTTTGACTCTGAGTTCGCCTTCTACGGACCGCTCGGCTACGACCTGGGGGCACCCTGGGCCAATTACGTCATCGCGGCCGCACGGGCCTACGCGTTGGGGGAGGTTGACCGGGCCCGCTGGTGTCTTGGACTCCCGGGCCAGACGTGGGAGGGTTTCGAACGAGAGTTGCGTCGCCGGTGGCCCGATCGTGTCGATCCCAGGCTGTGGGACGAGGCCTTCCTGACCCGCCTCCTGGCCCGTTGGCAGTCCGAAGCCTGGCTGTTTGCTGCCGCCAAGATGTCGCGGCGAATCGTCGGCGCAGCCAAGACCACCGACATCGAGATGTTGGATCCCGAGGTGCGTGAGGGCGCGGCCCGTGGGGTTCTCGAGTTTGCACGTGCTGCTGTGCGCCAGCGGAGGGTCAACTCGTCCCCGGCGGCGTTTGCTCGGCTTGCTCAGGACACGCTAGGAAAGCACGCCCATTCGCACAGCTAGTTCTCCCTGAAGAGTTCGGCGGGAAAGACCACGGGGCCTGGTCCGGCTCACCGGCACGAGCAGAAGACACTCCGTCGCGTCGTGGTCTATCCCGCTCACAAGGGTCTGGACGGCCTCGTTGTGTGTCAGCTGGTGCGCGGCAGGTTGTGAGGGCATAAAGACTTCACGCGTGATGGCTCGTGTGAGAGGATCTCGCCCTACGAGCATTCGGCGCAGCGCCCAAACACCTCCACTATGTGGCGGGTGACGGTGAATCCGTTGTCGGCTGCGGCGTGGTCGATCCACTCCTCATCCGGCGGGACTATCTCCACAGCCTTTCCGCAGTCTTCGCACACGAGATGATGATGGTGCCCGCCCGGAGCGCAGGCCCGGAACAGCTGCCCACCGGGCACCTGGATGGTGTCGGCATAGCCGGAGTCCGCCAAGGTGTTCAGCTGCCGGTACACCGTCGCCAGGCCCGCCGCGGTGCCGTCGTGATTGATGCGTTGGTGGAGTTCCTGGGCGGAGATGAATCCGTCGGCTTCCTCGAGCGCCGCCCGCACCGCAGCCTGCTGGGTGGTGCGGCGCTGCTCCCCGCGCCTGCTTCCGGACATGTCGCTCCCCTTCCAGTGCGCAAGCCAATCACTGAACACACAGTAGGCGTGAGACTACAGCGGCTCAACCACCCCAGGCTCCGGGAGTTTCCCGGCCGAGGCAGTCATGAGCTTTCAGCTCGCCGCTGCGCGGCGGCTCAGCCCACCCTGGGGGAGGTTTCGGCTTCTCAGCTGCGCGGCCCGACCTGCCGTGGGTGCCCTACCGGAAGGCGAACGGCTCCACTTCGAGGTTGGCCTGGGGGACACCCGCGGCGACCAGCTGCCCGTAGATGTCGCCGACCATCGCCGCCGAGCCGCACATCCGCAGCCGCAGGTCCTGCGGTGGGATCCCCGCGGCATCGATGACGTCGGCACCGGTGAGACGCGGGCTGAGGGTGGTGTCGATGCGGGTGAGGCTGGGGAGATTGGAACTGGGGAACCCGGTGCTCGTCGCGTCGGGCGCCGGCGGTGGCCAGCACGG
>JBKEBG010000166.1:0-32123 GCA_047972985.1 Arachnia sp. | reverse complement strand
GGCGATCTGTGCCGTACGCGAATTTCTTGCAGACGGTGATACTTGCTCGTGTCGAGGGCCGCATGCCTGAAGATGTTCTGCTGCCCACAGTAAAAGGGGCTGTTCAGCGGGTCAATATCTGTCGACGCTGGTTTGATCGGGCTTCACGTGCTGCGGGCATCGAGGGTCTGACTCCGCACGAACTGAGGCATACCGCCGCTAGCTTGGCGGTGTCATCGGGGGCCAATGTGCTGGCGCTGCAACGCATGCTTGGACATGCCAAGCCGAGCATGACATTGGACACGTATTCGGACCTGTTCGACGAGGATTTGGACGCTGTTGCCGAAGGGCTAGATGCGGTACGTGCGAAAGCTGTTGCGGACTCTCTGCGGACTGGCGAGGGCCTACGCCTGGTACAAGAAAGCCCCTAGTCTGGTTTGACTAGGGGCCTTACTGGAGCCGCCCAGGGGAATCGAACCCCTGACCTACGCTTTACGAGAGCGTCGCTCTACCGACTGAGCTAGGGCGGCAGCAATCAGCAACTATAGCGGCGGTGACGGCGGCGGTCGAAACGAGCTCGGCCGCAGCCGCGCGCTCAGCTGCAGGTGAGTTCCTCCTCGGGCAGCGTGCCCCCGATCAGGTAGGACGAGACTGTGTCGGAGACGCACTCGTTGCCGCTGGTGACCGCCCCGTGGCCGGCGCCGTCGAAGGTCAGCAGGTGACCGGATTCGAGCTGGTCAGCCATCGACACCGCGTGCTCGTAGGGGGTGGCGGAGTCGCCCGTGGTGCCGACCACCAGGATGGGCGCGGCACCCTTCCCGGTGAGCTTGAGCAGGGGGCCCGAGTCAGCGGTCCACAGCTGGCAGGCCAGGTCGAGGCCATTGTTGACGGCGAAGATCTTGGCCTTGGGCTTGCTCTCCTCCCACGACCGGTAGGCGCCCTCGACGCCCTCGTCGACCCAGTCGACGCAGCGGGTGGCGGGGAAGGCGAACGCGCCCGTCTCGTAGCCGCCGGGCATCGTGCGTCCGTTGAGTTCGTCCGCGGCCCACAGCAGGGAGGCACCGTCTCCCCCGAACGCCTCATCCAATGCGTCGGTGACACTGGGATAGACAGCTTCGTCGAAGTAGAGGAACAAGGCTATGCCTGTGGTGGCCAGGCTCTGAGTGAGCTCGCGCTCGCCGTCGCCGGGCAGCGGCTGCGCGTCGAGCCCACTGAGGAAATCGGAGATTCGATCGATGATGGCATCGGCCGAGTCGCCCAGCTGACATGTGGACTCGCCGGCACACCATTCGGCGTAATTGCGTAGCGCCAGCTCGAATCCCTCGGACTGTGATACAGACTCGTCCTGATTGGTGATGTCCACGGCGGCGTCGAGCACAAGGCGGCCGACCTTGTCCGGGAACAGCTCGGCATACATCGCGCCCACATAGGTGCCGTAGGAAATGCCCACAAAGTTCAGCTCGTCGGCCCCGAAGAGGAACCGCAGCAGGTCAAGGTCGCGCACGTTCTCGACGGTGGTCAGGTGATCCAGCAGCGCCCCCGAGGCATCACGGCAGTCCTGAGCAAACTCGGCGAAGCCCTCCCGGAGAGCCTCCTCCTCGGCTGAGGAGTCAGGGGATCCGTCGAGACCGAAGACCTCATCAGTTTCCTCCGTGGTTCCGCATTCCACAGTGGTCGAATCCCCAGTGCCGCGGGGATCCCAGCCGACCACGTTGTACCCCTCCCACTCCCCGGCCAGGCTCTGGGCGAGGTCTTGCCCGCCAAAGCCCGGGCCGCCGGGGTTGACGAACAACGGCCCAAGCGGGGACTCGGGGTCGCCGACCTGCCGGAACGCGATGCTGACCGCAGCTGCTCCGGGGTTTTCCCAGTCCAGCGGGACCAAGATGGTGCCGCAGCGATCGGGAGCGCAGTCACCCCACTGGATCTCCTGCTGCCAGTACCCGCTGAGATCATCGCTGAGCGCCTCGGGCAGTTCCACCGATGGATTACCCTCGGCCTCGTAGCTGAGTTGGCGGTCTTCATTCTGGTCTTCGCGGTCCGGCCAAGTCTCGTGCTGGTCCAGCGGAACCGTGGGCACGCCGGGCTGATCGTCTTCCGCAGACCTGGTGGGCTCCTGCGACGCCTCGGGGGGGGACTCCGTTGTCGTCGCTGGAGGCTCGCTCGGTTGTCCCCCCACACCTCCGGTCGCGAAGAGTGTGACAAGGACGCCTATCGCGAGGAAGGCGACAACGCCCTGAGCGACAATGACCCAGTTGGTAGAACGACCCGATGCCATGACTCCAGCCTAGCTGGGCGACCCAATCGCGCCGCAGGCTCGGCCATCGGCATCCCGGCCGGGTGTGCCGGAGCCACCGCGCTCGAGCCGAGACTCCCCGAGCGCTGGACGAGGTGTTCTGAAGCGCCCATGGCGCACCTCCACCGGCCCCGGCGGGTGGAGCCGCCGCCCTGCGGTGGCTGCTGGAATCAGCCTTCGCTGTCGGCCTTGGCGCGAGCCCGGGAGCGGCGGAAGGCGCCGTCGATGCCCCAGGCGCCGCCGCCCAGGCACACCAGCAACAGCCCCACCGCGGTCAGCAGCAGGTCCAGATCACCGAGGAAGCCGACCTGGCCCTCGACGAACGGGCTGAAGCTGCCCCACCGCACGAATGCCAGCGAGCAGATACCCACCACCATCATGACGAATCCCGCGACCCGGACCAGGAGACCCAGCGCCAGGAGCAACGCGATGGCGCCGAGGGTGAAGCCGACGATCCAGGCGACGGTCCGGGGCTCCGGGATGATGGTGCGGCTGAGGACCCCGGCCGCGGCATCGATCGGAGTCAGGATCTGGTAGCCGATGATCCCGACGATGGCGGCGCTAACCAGGCGGAGCACCATGAGGCCGAAAGAGCCGAGGAACTTGTCGGTGATGGGCTTGGGGGCCGCGACGGTGTCGCGTAGTTCATTGTCGCTGGAGGTGGCCACGACGCCAAGCCGCTGGTTGCGCGCCCGCTGCTCGGCCTGAAGCTGGGCCGCGATGCGTTCCTCGTCTTCGATCTCACCGGGGGTGGGAAGTGACTGCGACGGGCTGGCGGCGGCGCGGAACACGTCCTCGGGCGGGGCCGCTGGCGCTTCAGGCACGCTTGGCACCGCGCGGGTAGGTTCACCCAGATCCAGCTGATGGGTCTCGTCGTCGACCACGGCCGGTTCCGGCTCGAGCGCATAGCCCGGCTCGGGCTCGGGGGCATAGGCCGGCTCGGCCTCGGGGGCTGCCGCGGCGGGTTCCGCCGGCCGGGCGAACGGGTCGGCGTCGGTGTCAGCGGCCTGCCGGGCCGGTTCCTGATCGGCGAACCAGGGGGCATGATCCGGCTGTGAGGTGTCCGGGGTCACCGGGGCAGCCTCACCGGTGGGCACCAGGTATTCGGCCGGTGTGGGCTCGGGCTCAATTCGGCGCGGCGGCACCACTGGCACCGACTGGTCGCTGGCGTGATCATCCCATTCGGATCCGATCTCGGTCCCGTAGTCGCTCTGGTCCGCGTCCCACGAATCATCCCGGGGCGTGCCTTGATGCACCCACTGGTCACGCGAATCAGTCATGGCAGGTCCTTCCTCACACACGTATCGGGACCATCTTGGCACTCATTGGGCCCGGTGAGGGGAGGCGAGCCGTCGGCGGGTCAGCTGGACAGCTGGTCAGGCGAGCCGACGGGTCACCTGAGACAAGCTGATAAGCAGGGATTCCATCGCGAGTTGCGGCGCTACATTGCCCTCCAGATTGGTGCGAGCGGCAAGTATCGCGTCGAGTCCGCCCACGACGTCTTCGGGGGTGCATCGTTTGGCTGCCGTGGCGACGTCATCGGCGCGGTCGGCGTTGACCAGGGCCACCCCCGGGGCGGTCTGAACCGCGAGGACGTCGCGGTAGAAGGTGGTGAATTCGGTCAGCACGCGGTCCAGGGCGTCGCGCTGCAGCCGCTTGCGGCGCAGCTTGTGCTGGTCCTGCAAGTCGCGGATGGCCGCCTGGGCGTGGCGTTGCTTCGCGCCGCGGCCGGAGGCGCCCATGGCGGTCTGCAAATCAGCCAGTTCCCGGGCATCGAGTTCCGCGGTGACCTGCTCGGCCTCATCCGCGCTTGCCGCCACGAGGTTCTCAGCGGCGGTCAGGCAGTCGGTGAGAGTGATCAGGCGCAGCGGGTAGTCCAGGATCCTGCTGCGGCGCGACCGGGCCTCATCCGAGCGGGCTAGCGCCCGAGCCCTTCCGACGTGGCCCTGCGCGGCCTTGGCGCAGTGCGCGGCCAACTCCGGCGAGATCGCGTCACGCTCGATCAGCAGCCGGGTGACCGCCTCGTCGGACGGGGTGACCAGGCGCAGCTCGCGGCACCGCGAGCGTATGGTGACGATCACGTCGTCGGCACTGGGGGCGCACAGCAGCCAGATGGTCCTATCGGCCGGTTCTTCGATGGCCTTGAGCAACGCATCGGCGCCGCGTTCGGTGATCCGGTCCGCGTCCTCGACAACGACTATCTGGTAGCGCCGCTTGATGGGGGCGACGTTTGCCCTGCTGACCAGCTCACGGACCTCCTCGACGCCGATCGATAGCTGCTCAGTGCGCAGCAGCGTCACGTCGGGATGAGCCCCTGACAAGGTCGTTCGACATTCGCCACATTTGCCGCAGCCCCCGCGCGGGCATTGCAGCGCTGCCGCGAAGGCCCGGGCAGCATTTGAACGCCCGGACCCGGGGGGACCGGCGAACAGCCAGGCATGGCTGGTGGCGTGCCTGCCCCCCGCCACGGCACGTTGCAGCACAGCTATCGCACGTTCCTGACCCACCAGGTCTGCCCACACCGATGCCATGGCTCAATCCTGCCAGGAGCCTCCGACGTGCGCCTGCACCAGCGGACGCACCCGCTGCCAGACCCGCTCGGCGATGGCAGCGCGATACCCGCGGGCCTCGAGCACCAGGTACCGCTCAGGGTGGGCCTCGGCCAGATCCAGGTAGAACTGGCGGGTTCGCTGGTGGAACTCGTCTCCGGCACCCTCCAGCCGGTCCTTCTTCGCGATACTCGCGACTGCCTGGGCCGGATCGGCATCCAGCAGGATCGTCAGGTCGGGCACCACGGAGCCGGTGGCCCAGCGGGCCAGGCGCTCGACCTCCGCCATGTCCAGCGCACGGCCCGCGCCCTGATAGGCGATCATCGAGTCGACATAGCGATCGCTGACCACGACCTCGCCTCGCCCGAGCGCGGGAAGGACCACCTCCTCGACGTGTTGGGCCTTGTCGGCGGCGTACATCAAGGCCTCGGCACGGGCCGAGACGACGCCGTCGGGATCGAGGATGAGGTGACGCAGCTGCGCGCCGAGCGTGGTGCCGCCCGGCTGTCGGGTGATCAGGTGCGGCACACCCGCCGCGGCCAGTGCCTGACCGAGCAGCCCCGACTGCGTGGACTTGCCCACTGCATCGCCGCCCTCGAAGACGATGAATACGCTCATGTGGCCCGTCCTAGTTTGGTCAATCCACGCCGGATCTCGGCGAGCCTGTCGGGCAATTCGGCGGTGAACCGGGCCCGGGAGCGATGGATTCCGGCGCGGCGGCGTTCGAGGGTGCGGCCCAGCTCGAAAGCCTCCGTCACATCGAGACCTTCCAGGCTGAGCCCCGGATCCGGCGCGGCGCCGACGCACACGCGCAGCCCCTCGGCGGACCCGGTGATCCGACGAGCCAGCTTGCGCGCCGGTTTACCCAGCACCGCCTCCGAGACCCGCACCGTGGCAAGCAGTTGCTCGGTCGCGGCCAGAGCTGAGCGCCAGTGCTCCTCCGGGGCCTCGGGGCTCAGCGCGCGGCACCGCTCGATGCAGACTGTGGCCGCCTGTTCGGCGCGCCGGCCCAGCAACTCCCCCGCGGGCTGCTGGGAGGCCTCGCCAAGTTTCGGCGCTCTGGTCGCAACGACCAGCGCCTCGGCCAATTCGCAGGCTCGCTGGCGGGCAGGTGCCCACTCCTGCGGCGGTTCACCCCCCAGGAGCGCCTCGATGCCCTCACGCCAGGCCGGTTCCAGCACATGGGCCATCCCGCGCACATCGGCCAGGATCGCGTCGGTGAGGCAATTGATCCTCGCCACCGACGCCGGATCGGCCGCGGTGAGATCCAGTAGCGCGTAGATCAGTTCACGCAGGTCGCCGGCGAAGATCTCCGAGGCGAACTCCTCCATGGTAGCGCCACGCCGGAGGACCGCCGGCTCCGGGAAGTCGCTCAGCCCCGTGGCTGGCGGCCCCAGCCGCTGCTGGAGCGAGGGGAACTCGCCCACCGCGGTCGCTGACGCCGAGGCCATCGAACTCACGATGAATTCCCGCTGCTGCGGCGTCAGCCGGTTGCTGGGGGTCACCGATGTCTCGCGATATCTGGCGGTGGTCACGCCGTCGCGGCGCACAGTGACCTTGTCATCTTGGACCATCGCCAGCGGGTCGCGCTCGGCATCCATCAGGGTGAACTCGCGCCGCTCATTCGACATGGCGGCCACGGGGCCAAGCGTGGCACCCCGGGTGATCGGGTGCACCAGGCGCGCGAAATCCTCCGGTAAATCACCGGAGGCGTCCACGGGCAGCACTTCCTCCTCGGGCAGCCGCGGGACCCACCCGGGACCGGCCAGATACCACTCGCCTCGCCCGTCCGCGAGGCGGTGGGCCACCACCACGCCCGCGCGCAGGAGCCGATTGTCGGGCGTGTCGATGATGGTCACTTCGGTGAACTCCGCCGACGCGCCTGGCGGCATGACCCGTTCGATGCCGACCGACGGCGAGGTCATCGGCGGCGGCGAATGGGTGTAGGGGACATCGAAGCGCAGCACGCGCGGCCGCTTGGTCGCCATGACGTCAGGCCTTTTTGGGGGCTTTCTCGGCGGAAGCGTGGGTGGCGGGGGCCTTCCTCGCCGGTGCCCTCCTGGCCGGCGCCTTCTTCGCGGGGGCCTTCTGGGCCTTGGTCCGTTTGGCAGTGGCCGGCCCCTTGGCTCGCTTGTCCGCGATCAGCTCGAAGGCACGTTCCGGGGTGATCTGCTCGGGGTCATCGTCGCGGCGCAGCGTGGCGTTGATCTGCCCGTCAGTCACGTAGGGGCCGAACCTGCCCGATTTGAGCACCACCGGTTGTTCGCTGACGGGGTCCGGCCCGAACTCCTTGAGCGGGGCGGCCGCAGCGGCCCGGCCACGAGTCTTGGGCTGGGCGTAGATCGCCAGCGCCTCGTCCAGGGTGATCGCGAAGATCTGGTCCTCCGAGGTCAACGACCGTGAATCGGTGCCCCGCTTCAGATACGGGCCGTAGCGGCCGTTTTGGGCGGTGATCTCGGCGCCGTCCGGGTCGGTTCCCACCACGCGGGGCAGGCTGAGCAGCTGCTGCGCCTGTTCCAGGCTCACCGCGTCGAGAGTCATGGACCTGAAAAGTGAGCCGGTGCGGGGCTTGCGGGATTTCGGCGCGTCCTCGGGCAGGACCTCGGTGACATAGGGGCCGTAGCGGCCGTTCTTGGCCACGATCTTCAGGCCGGTCTCGGCATCGGTGCCCAGTTCGCGTTCCTCCGACAGCGGCGAAGCGAGCAGTTCGCTGGCCACGTCGGGGGTCAGCGCATCGGGTGGCAGGTCCTCGGGGACGTTTGCCCGTTTGCTGTCGCTGTCCTCGACGTAAGTGCCGTAGCGGCCGATCCGCACCACCATGCCGGAATCGCCCAGCGGGAACGTCGAGAGTTCTCTGGCGTCGATCTCGCCTAGCTCGTTGACCAGCGTGTGGAGCCCCTGCTGCTCATCTCCCTCCGGGCCGCGGTAGAAGTCTGAGAGCACCTGCAGGCGTTTCGCGTCGCCGGCGGCGATCTCGTCGAGCCGGTCCTCCAGCTGCGCGGTGAACTCGTAGTTGACCAGTTGGGCGAAGTGTTCCTCCAGCAACCTCGTCACCGCGAACGCCAGCCAGGTCGGCACCAGAGCCGAGCCCTTCTTGAACACGTAATCGCGCGCAGTGATGGTGCGGATGATCGAGGCGTAGGTGGAGGGGCGGCCGATCTCCAGCTCCTCCAGCTTGGCCACCAGCGACGGCTCGGTGTACCTGGCCGGTGGCCGGGTCTCGTGTCCGGCGGCCTCCAGGGTCTCGACTGTGACGTCCTGCCCGCGGGTGAGCTGGGGAAGCCTGGCCTGCGAGTCGTCGGTGTCGCCATCCCCGTCGACCCCGGCGACGTAGGCGCGCAGGAAGCCGGGGAAAGTGATGGTGCGCCCGGAAGCTGTGAACTCGGCGCCGGTGACCTCGCGGTCGCCCAACCGCAGCGGGGCACTCGGCGAGCAGGCGATCTTCACGCTCACCTGTTCGCCCTTGGCGTCGGCCATCTGCGAGGCTAGGGTCCGGCGCCACACGAGCTGGTAGAGCCGGAAGGTGTCACCGCTGAGCCCGGTGTCCTCCGGGTGGAGGAAGGTGTCACCGGCGGGACGGATGGCCTCGTGGGCCTCTTGGGCGTTTTTGACCTTGGAGGCGTATACGCGCGGCTTGGCCGGGAGGAACTTCTCGCCGTAGAGCTTGGTCACCGCCGCCCGTGCGGCGTTGATCGCCGAGGTGGCCAGCGTGACCGAGTCGGTGCGCATATAGGTGATGAAGCCCTTTTCGTAGAGCTCTTGCGCCACCGACATGGTGCGCTGCGAGGTGAACCCGAGTTTGCGTCCGGCTTCCTGTTGCAGCGTCGTGGTCCGGAACGGCTCGTAGGGCCGGCGGGTGTAGGGCTTGGCCTCCACCGAGGCCACGCTCAGCGGGCCGCCGCGGACCCACTCGGCGATGGCGGTGGCCGCCGCCTCATCGAGGACGACGAGGCCGGGACTTGTCAGCGCGCCGGAGGCGTCGAAATCGCGGCCCGTGGCGATCTTGACGCCGTCGAGCGAGCCGAGTTTGGCCGGGAATGTGCGCGGATCGGCGTCGGGGCCGCCGTCGAGGACCGCGTCCAGGCCCCAGTAGCCGGCGGGGACGAAAGCGATGCGTTCGCGTTCGCGGTCCACGACCAGCCGGGTGGCCACCGACTGCACGCGGCCCGCGGAAAGCTTCGGCATGACCTTCTTCCACAGCACCGGTGAGACCTCGTAGCCGTAGAGCCGGTCGAGGATCCGACGGGTCTCCTGCGCGTCGACCAAATCGACGTCGAGATCGCGGGGATGCTCCACCGCGTCGGCGATCGCGCTGGGGGTGATCTCGTGGAATACCATCCGCTTGGCTGGAATCTTGGGCTTGAGTTCCTCCAGGAGATGCCAGGCGATGGCTTCACCTTCGCGGTCACCATCGGTGGCCAGTAGGAGTTCGTCGGCGTCGGCGAGCTTTGCCTTGAGGGAGCGGATGGTGGCCTTCTTGTCGGCCGCCACCACGTAGAGGGGCTGGAATCCGTCGTCGACGTTGACTCCGGTGCGCGCCCACTTCTCGCCTTTGTACTTGGCGGGTACCTCCGCGGCACCGGTCGGCAGATCACGCACATGGCCACGGCTCGATTCGACCACGTAATCTTTGCCGAGATATCCGGCGATCTTGGTGGCCTTGGTGGGTGACTCGACGATGACGAGTCGGGTGAGCTTGTCAGCCATGCGGCTCCTTCGAACCTGGGTGAATTGTTGGAATGCTAGCCCACCCGAGTCAAACCCCAGGCGTGGGATCAAGCGCGTGGGGTAGCAGGTACTGCTCGCGAAGCGCCTGCCGCAGCAGCGGCAATTGCTGCTCCTCCAGGTCCTGGGCGCTGATCTCGAGCAGGGAAGCGACAGCGCCCAGGACCTCCGCGACGCTGAGATCTCCGTCGAGAGCCCCCAGGATCGCAGCCTGGGCAGTGTCGACGCGCATCGCGCGCAGCATGCCGGTGGTCTGCCGCATCACTATGTGTTCCGGGTCGGCCGCGCCGGGGGCGCCCAGCTGTTCCTGCTGGACCGCGGCGAGCCGGGGCCGGGAGGCCAGCAGTGCCGCCGTGGGTTGGAGTGCCGCCTCGACCGCGGCCCGGCGCCGGGCCACCAGCTCACCTAGCGGCTGCGCCACTGCGTGCGGCCAGCTCTCGATGTCGAAATCGGGCACGCTGCGCCCGGCAGCCCTGAGCTGGATCCAGCCCATCCCCACCTCGGTGATGCCGCAGGTGGCGAAGTAGTCAAGCCAGCGCCGGTAGGCCGGCTCCCACTCGGGGGTGCCTGCCAGGCCGGCGTCGGTGAGCCAAACCTCGATGTAGGAGTACACGTCGAGGCGTTCGCGCTCCACAATCCAGCAGTCGAGCCCGAGGTCGTCCACCCAGCCCCGCAGCCGCTCCTGCCACGGCTGATCCTGGGTCACTGCCCAGTTGGTCAGCAGCATCGCGACGCCCTCGCGGTTCAGGTGCCGGGGAACCTGCCGCACGATGGCTTCGACGAGGCCATCGGCGAAGAACTCTGCCTCGCGGTAGACCAGGCGCTGCGATGGGTCCGAAGGCGGGCTCATTACGTAGGGCGGATTCGACACGATCAGGTCGAATCTCTCGTCGGCGACCGGATCGAACAGCGAACCAGCGCGGAACTCGATGTCCGCCCGGCTGAGGCTTGCCCCGAACTCGGCGAGTTCGAGGGCCCGCGGGTTGATATCGGTGGCCACGACCCGCCCGCTGTGCCGCGCCAGGTGGAGGGATTGCACCCCGCAACCGGTGCCCAGGTCCAGTGCCGAGGCCACCGGCTCTCGCGGGGTGAGCTGCGCGAGCGTGAGGGACGCGGGCGAGGCGCCCAGCACGTAGTCCGGGCGGGTGCGCACCGGTTCGGCGTCGAGGCCCGGGGTGAGGTCGCTGACCAGGTACCCGGTGGCCTGGTCATCGGGTGAGGCGTAGGGACGAAGATCCACGCTGGCCCGGATCCCCCGCGGGGTGCGGCTGACGAATCCCGCGTCGGTGAGGGCGCGGAGCAGCGGGTCGGCGGGAGCGTCGGCGACCTCGTATTGCAGGACGAACAAGCGGATCAGCATCGCCAGGGCGTCGGTGCTTCCGCCGAGGGCGTCGGCGGCGGCGAGCGTGGTGTTGCGCTCCAGCCCGGACTGCCCCAGCGTGGTGATGCGTTCCAAGATGGCCTCGGCGGTGTAGTCGGCCTCGATCAGGCGGCGCCGCAACTCGGGCACGATGGGATCCACGCGCCACACGCTAGCCGCCCTGCCCATGGCGTGACCAGCCTCAGGCCGCACCGGCGAGTTACCCGGTTCCGGCGGTCGAGCTTCGTTGCACCTGAGTTCCGGCGAACCACGCTTGCTTGGGCAGCGGCATCGCCACGGTGACCTCCACGACGAAGGAGCTGGGCCGGCCCACCAGATCACAGGCCACGAGCTCGGCAGCATTGCGTTCGGCAGCCTCGGCTGCTGCCTCGCATGGGGCCTGGCCCGTCGCGTATGCCGAGGCAGCAGCCAGCGCCGCCAAATCTGCGGCACCCAGCGCCCGCTGGGCCTGGCCGAGGCTGGCGGTGACGACTGCGGCTGCCCAGGCTGTTGCCATGACGGCGCCGATGACTCCCACCGTCAGCATGGTCCCGGAACCCCGCTCATCGCGCTGCCTCATGGGCTCACTCCCGGCTCGTAGCGGGCAAACGACTGCCCACTGAGTGTCACGCTCACCACTCCCAGCACTGTGGTCTGCAGCCTCACCTCGGCTTCGACACCGGTGGACAGTCGGCTCACCGTGATCTCGGCTGCATTAGGTAGCGATTCGGTGGCCGAAGCTGCCGCGGCGGTATCCCCGCGGGCAAGTTGGCGAGCCACCTCGGTGCTGGCGCTCTGGCAGGCCCCTTGAGCAAGGCCCAGCGCCACGGCGGCAGCTAGCGCCGCAGCGACCAGTGCGGCGGTGAGGAACCCGATGGCGAGTTCCACGGTTGTCATCCCCCGCTGCGATTCACGTTGTTTCACGGCACTGCCTCCCTCGCTGGACGCGTGCCGGGGGCAGGCATCCGGCCCGCGTCCCGGCACGCAGATATCTCACTGGCCGGCGAGATTTGTGAAGATCTCGAGGACCCAGTCGGTGAGAGTTTCGAAAAACGCGTTGTCGTTGAACACACGAAGCAGGATGAGCGCTGCCGTGGCGGCGGCGACGAGCCCGATCGCGTACTCAACCGTGGTCAGGCCACGCTCGGCAAGACGCGCCACCGTGGAGCGGCGAGGCTGGATGAGGTGCGGCTGGGTGCTGGACATTGGTGTTTCCCTTCCGGCCGGGCGCGGTTCGCCCGTTCCAGACACACCATGGGAATCGCGTGGCCGCGTGTTTCACCCGATCAAGTCCTGTGGATTGTTGCCGCACCTGAACCGGCCCGAGCGCCGGACGCCGCGCCCGGGGCGCCAGCAGCCACTACTCAAGGACTGTCCTGCGTGATTCCAACCACACGCGATGGGCAGCTCCGGTTGCGAACCCGAAACTGCCCGCACGATGAGCCGCTAGCCAGCCTGCCGCGAGGCCGGTGCCACGGGTCACGCCGACGGCCGCGGCGTCTCAGCTACAGCAGTTCTGCATTCACCGAGCTGTCCCGCACCACGAGGGAGACTGCCTCCAATTCATCGCGATCGACCTTGAGGTCCAGTCCGAGCTCTCGCTCGACCACGCGAATCAAAGCAGCCGAGTCCAGCTCGTACTCGCGCATCAGGTACTTGGTGCTCGCGCCATGAGCGTAGGTATCTCGTAGCCCCAGCCGGGTGACCTTGGTGCCCAGGCCGTTGTCGGCCACGTGCTCCGCGACGGCCGAGCCCAGGCCGCCGACGATTGTGTGGTTCTCCATCGTCACCACCTGCTTGGCGCGGCTGATGGCCTCGAACAAAGCGTCATCTCCGAAGGGTTTGAGAGTCGAGATGTGCCAGTGGTTGACGTGGACTCCCCGGCCGGCAAGCACCTCACAGGCCTTCATCGCCTGTTCGGTCATCAAGCCGCTGGAGATCAACAGCAAAGCATCCCCGGAGCGCAGCTCACGGGCCCGCCCCAGGCGCATCGGTTCGCTGCGCGGGAACAGCCGCGGCAACACGCCGCGCAGCATCCTGATGTAGACCGGGCCATCGACCTGCTCGGTCACGTCGAGTACCGACTCCACCTCGGTGGCGTCGCCGGTTTCGAGGATTGTCATGTTCGGGGTGGCCCGCAGGATCGCCACGTCTTCGATGGCTTGGTGCGAGACCCCTCCCGGCGTCGCGATTCCGGGAAGGAAACCGACCAGCCGCACCGGAAGGTTGGGGTAGGCGATGGACATCGCTAGCTGATCGTAGGGCCGACGGTACAAGAACACAGCAAATGTGTGCAGCCACGGGACGAACCCTTCACGGGCCAGTCCGGCGGCCACCCCCAGCATGTTTTGCTCGGCCATGCCTGCGGTGACGTAGCGCTCCGGATACATGTCCCGCCATTTGCCGACCTCGCACGAATTTGTCAGGTCCGCGGTAACCACCACCACCTCGGGGCGTTCCTTGGACCAATCGATAAAGTTCTCAACGTGTGGCCGTGTCACTAGTTCGGTCATTGTGCCATCATTTCTTGATAAGCCTTCTCATAGCGCGCCTTGTCTTCGGCCGACTTGAATCGCACAGTGTGGAGCAGCGGCTCGCGCTCCCGCAACAAAGGCAAGTGATTGGTGGGATTTGTCCGGGCGATGATGATCACCGGCCGATCGCTGGGAGCATTCATGGCGGCGTCGAGCTCATTGAGATCGTGTCCGTCGATGTCTCGGGCGTCCCAGCCGAAGGCAACCGCGCGATCAGCCAGCGGTTCGATCCGCCCGATGTTGCGGATGGGACCGTCACATTGCTGACCATTTGCATCGACGATGACTCGCAGCGTATTCAGCTGGTGGAACGCCGAGAACGACATCGCCTCCCAGGTTTCACCTTCCTCGAATTCGCCGTCGCTCATCATGACCCAGGTGTTTCCGGTCTCCCCCTTCATGCGGCGCCCCAGCGCAATCCCGGCCGCCTGGCTGATTGCCTGGGCCAGCGAACCCGTGGTCGTCTCGATGCCGGGAGAATGCTCCGCCCCGATCATCTCGAGGGTTGAACCATCGGTATTGAATACATCCAGCGCGCTGGGATCGAGGCGCCCAGTTTCTATGAGAGTTGCGTACAGCACCAGCGCGTAGTGCGCCGGGGAGAAGATGAACCTGTCCCGTTCGCTTGACCGGGCTCCGTTGAAGCGTGAACCGTTCACATACCCGGGATTGTTGATGCCCGGGACTCCCCGAAATGGATCTGGGCTCGGGGGCCCCACGACGGGACCCAACCGCAACACTCGCGCGTACAGCATCGCGAATATCTCCGAGGCAGACAGCGCCTGGCTCAAGTACCCCTCGTTGTTGACGAGGACGTGCCCGAATACTCGTGTTCGAATCCCGGCGGCAACGCGCTCCACGTCCTGGTTCCACTTAGCCATCTATCTACTCCGATCCTGGTCTGTGGATAGCCCGAGACTAACAGCATGTGCACTGCCGTTCAAGGCATGCACAAACTTTCATCACTAGTTCGCGTCGATTCATGCCGTCGCGCGGGCGTGCATGACTAAGCCGGCAGGACAGGACTGGGCCCGAGGGCCCGGTGGGCCCGGCAGGTCACCCACGGCACGCCGAGGCCCGGCGCGGCTAGGTAACGGGGCTGGCGGCTACCGCCCGGCAGCCGCGAACTCGATCAACTCACCGGCAGCGGCCTCGTCAATCACGAGATGGTTAAGGATCCCGGCCCGAATCGCCACGGCAGTCACGGCCGCCTTGTCCGGCCCGGCCACGAGCCCCACGACCCGGTCCTTGGCCCGCAGATCCGCCAGCGACAACCCGATCCAGGTGGACTCCGCCGGAACGATCTCAGCTCCGTCACTGTCGAGGAAGTGGCCCAAGACATCGCCCACTGCACCCGCGTCGGTCAACTTGCGCCATTCGTTCGCGGTCAGCAGCCCTTCGCCTTGCAGCGGCGAGTCGGGCGAGACGGCGCCAACGGAGACGACAGCGGCGGCCGCCTCCCGGGCGAGCCGCAGGGCGCGCTTCACCTGGTCATTCTTCACGATCGAACGCGCGGCGGACTTCGGGCGCACCACCGCCGGGGCCGGCAGATGCACTGCGTTGGCCGACAGGCGCGTCGCGATGATCCTCGTGACCTCGATCGACGTGGGGCCGGGCACAGCGGGGGCGTAGCCCACAGCATCGATGATCGTCAGGTCGGGCACGGCCTCGGGGCGAAGCCGAATGGCAAGCTCTCCAACAGTGCGCCCCCACCCGACGGCGAGGTTCTTGTACCGACCGGCAACCATCTCATCGATCACGACGGCAGCCGCAGCCCCGACGGCGACCCGTTGCCCCTGCGGCGAGGCCGGCGCGACATTGGCTGCCACCAGATCAGAGAAGGACGCCAACAACTCACGTTCAAGTTTCGTGGCTTCGGGAAGCTGGGCCCGCATCCGGATCTCGACGACTCCGGTGTCACGGGCCCGGGCCAAAAGCCGGCTCACCGTCGGGCGGGAGACCGATAGCACCTCCGCGATCTGCTGCTGGTTGCGATCCTCCATGTAATAGAGCCACGCAGCGCGCACTACAGCTTCATCAGGTTGAGACATGCGCGTTCCTCTCCAAGAACACTCTGCACGGCCGTCGAACAACTGTGCACGCTAGCAGGTCGGCTTCTCAAGTGCTTAGTCTGCGACCCGAGGACCGAAGAGGTACCACGTGAGCAGGGAGCCTTCCCGTGCGATGACCAATGCCAGCAGCAGCACCAGGCCCGCGAAGTCCCATGCGGGCGGCACCCGTGGCTCCACCAGGACAAGCGCCGCGCCGCCCAACGCGCCTAAGACGATGTCCCGGCTCGAGGCCGGGCCCGCGCCGGTGTGTGCCGGATGCCGCCACCGGCAGCCGTCGAGGATGGCGCCCAGGCCCAGCATCGCTGCCACCACCCCCAGCTTGGCCGGGTCATAGCCGACGTCAGCACCACCGCTGACGTCGACTGACATCACGACGATGGCGGTGAGCAACCCCCCGCACATCAGGGCCGTGGCCCATCCCAGGAGCTGACCAATGCCCGGAGCCACCTGCGGGCCGGCGCTGCGCTGCACCTGTTGCCCCGAGCTGGCGATCAGTGCCAGCCCCGCCACACCGGCGGCGATCGACAGCAGCGATCTGGCGGCGGGGTTGGCGGACCCAGCCGCGAGAAGCACTGCTTGTGAGCTCAGCCCCAGCAGGAACAGCCCTCCCCACAGCCAGCATCGACGCCGCCTCCGGGCGGCCCCTGCCCGACTCAGCGACTCGTCGCGCCGCCCCACCAACACCACGGCCAGCGATATCGCCAAGCACAGGCTGAGCAGCAGCGCCACGTCCACGGTGACCGGGTACACCCGGGGCGAGCCGCTGAGCTGCCGCCCCAGCCCCACCGCGAGCAGACCCAGATAGGTACCGCAGCAGGCCTGGACCACTATCGTTGTGGCCACCTTGGACATTGGATTCATGACTGGCTCGAACCAACCGGCTCGCCCCGGTCACGCGTGGCGAAGCACATCCCATTTCTCCCGCGGGAACTGCGAGGTGGTGTCTCCCAGCAGCAGCGCGCGGTACGTGGCCGCCCCGGCTTCTTCCAGGTTGAGGGCGCGACGGAAAGCCATCGCAATATCGGGCCCGACGCAGGAGGAGCCGTGGTGGCCGAGGATCACGCATGGATGTTCCCGGGACTGCTCGGCGGCGGAGTCGGCGAGTTCATCGGATCCGTTGGGATAGAAGGGGGTCGTGCCCACCGAGCCGACGTAATAGGCATGGTCTTGAGTCAGCAGCCGGATCGGGTAGCCGAGCAGATCCAACAGCACTGAATACTGCGGGTGCACATGGACCACCGCGTTCACCTCGGGGCACGCGCGATATGTGCGCTGGTGCAGCTTCCACTCGGACGACGGCTGCGCATCTCCGGCGAGAATCTCACCGGCAAGGTTCATCACGGTGAAGTCCGACGGCCTCAGGGAGTCGAGATAGGTCCCCGATCCGGTGACGACGAACTCGTCACCGCCGGGATGGCGGGCCGACAGATTTCCCCCGGTAGCCAGCACCAGCCCCCTGGCGACGGCCTGTTCCCCCACCGCGGAAAGCTCGGTAATCAAGGCATCGAATTGAGTCATTGCGTATCCCCTCACCAGTCAAAGACGATCTTGTTCTTGATGACAGCCCCGGAGGCGTGCTCCAGGAGAGCCTCCTCGGTCTGCTCCACCGGATAGCCGTGTTGAATCATGTCCTGCGCGGTGATGACTCCCATCTTCAACAGCTCGAAGGCCTGGCTCACGTGAAGCGGGGTCGTGTGATAGACACCCTTGACTGTGATTTGCTCGTAGTGGAGCTTCGTCGCGTCGAGGGTGACCGACGAACCACTCTTGGCGCCGCCGAAGAACAGCGCGGTTCCCCCCGGCCGGACAGTGTTGAACGTTGATTGCCACACCTGCGGCAGCCCGGTCGCCTCGATGCCCAGGTCCACGCCGCGTGAGTCGTCCGTCAGGGCCTGGATCGCGGCGGCCTGATCCATCCCTTCGGTGATCAGCAGCCCCTGGCTGGCTCCGAGCCTTGCCGCTACCTGCAGGCGTGTCGGCGAGACATCGGTGGCGATGACGCGAGCCCCCCGGATCACCGCCAATCGGATGAACATCAAGCCGATCGGGCCGCACCCATTGACCACAACCTGATCTCCCAACTCAATGGGAACTTGGGACACGCCATAGACGGCGCACGAGAACGGCTCGGTCAGCGCGGCCTGCTCGAACGACATCTCAGCGGGGATGGCAAACATGTTCTGCCGGACGATCGGAGCCGGTATCCTCCAGCATTCAGCGTAGGCACCAATGTTGTTGATGAGGTTGGAGCACAGCGATTGCTGCCCCCGCTTACACCAATAGCACATCGAACAGGGTGCTGTGTTGTGCGCGACTACGCGATCACCCTCACGCCACCTTGTGACCCCTTCCCCGACGGAGACGATGACGCCAGCGGCCTCATGCCCCATGGGGTGGGGCGGGTTGAATCTGTATCCTCGCATATACATTTTGACGTCGGTCCCGCAGGTAAGCGCTACCTTATTTCGGATGACGACCTCACCCGGGCCGGGCTCGGGGATCGGCACATCCTGGACGTGCACAGTCTTGATCGCGTCGTAGATGACACTCTTCACTGTATTTCTCCTGTTGTTGTGGGTCGACCAGCTAAAGGGTGGGGTCAATGAGCACTTTCATCGCCCCCGAGCGAGCGCGAGCGGTATCCATTGCCTCCTGGGTCGACGCCAGACCAAAGCGATGCGTCACCATTCCGGCCACCGATACCCGGTCCTCGGCCACGAGGGCGAGGGCCTGCCGGATATCCCAGGAGTCGGCGGAGTAGGTGGCTTGAAGTGTGATCTCTTCGAAGAAGAGGCGGTTGATAGTCAAGGGGAAAACGTCTTCCGGGTGGGCCGGGGCAAACATCTGGACCACCGAGCCGGCCCCGGCCAGATCTGCCACCAGATGTTGAGCGGGCGCGGCGCCGGTGCACATGACCACAGCGTGGAACGGTGATCCGCCCGCGGCTGCCCGGATCTGTTCCGGCGTGGGGTCGCCCTGGATCGTGATGGCACCCACGGCGCTGGCCAGGTCGCGCCGCTCCGCCAGCGGATCGACCGCCACCACCCTGGCCCCAGCGGCCAGCGCCGCCCTGACGTAGAGCTGGCCCATTTGCCCCAGGCCCACCACCGCAACCCTGGCACCGGGGGTGATGGCAGCTCGGCGCACCCCCCGCACGCAACACGCCAGGGGCTCGATGAAGGCTGCCTGTTCGTCGGTGACCCGGTCGGGCAGCACCAGCACCTCGCGTTTGACCAGAGCGGCCGGGACCAGGACCTGCTCCGCGAACCCGCCGGGGGCCACCGAGGAGGATTTGAACCCGGGACACAGGGTTTGAAAGCCCCGCCGACACAGGTCACACATCCAGCACGGTGAATGGTGGTGCACAAATACTCGATCGCCCACCCTGAGGGGGCCGTCTTCCGGACTAGCGTCGAGGCCGAGGGCGCGGACGCGGCCCACTATCTCGTGCCCCAGCACCGTGGGGGCTTTGGCGTCGGAGTACCAGTCCATAAGGTCGCTGCCACACAATCCGCACACTGAGACCTCCACCAGGGCTTCCCCCGGGCCGGGCTCAAGATCTGCCATCTCCTCGAGTCGGGTGTCAGTGGAGTTGTAGTAGACGGCGGCTTTCATGCATGGACCTTTCGTGAGGCGGGGCTGGGATGTTGATCACTCGGTTCAGGGCTCTCCAGGCCCGAGCCCCATGACTCGCCGGCGGCCACGATTTCAATCGACAACGCCCGCCCATCCGCGAGCAGACCCATCGTGGTTTCAGCCAGAGCAGGATCCTCCCCGAGCTCGACACTCCGGCGGCCACAGGGGGTGAACCGCGCAAGCGTCATCGTCGAATTCGCTCGCTGAGCAGGCCCGAGCCGGCGACGCAGTTTCTGGGTTGATGACCGCCTCGATCTCGGCGGCCTGCGCACTCGCCTGCGCGCCGCCGTAGGAGATCGCCATGTGTTCACATCCCTGTGAGGCAAACGAGGCCACCTGTCCGTCCGGCCGTGCGTGCAGCCCGGCTGGGTCATGCATGATGACGCTAGGCCGCATATGCAACTCCCCTGGGTGCACGCTTGTTCGTCTATGACACTTCTGTGCAGCTTAACTGCGTCGCTCAGATCCGTCAAGAACCCCGGATTTGCCCGCTTAAGTCAACGAACCCTTGCGCCAACACACGGCTTGACCTAGGCTACCCGATGAGCATTCGTGCATCTGATACACGTTCGTGCCTCGCTTGAGGTATGCCAGCTCGCCGTACGCCACACGCGCACGGACCAGACCTACCAACGATGGAAGGGGCGTCAATGGAGACCCTCAATCAGATTGTCCAGTGGATCCTGGCGCTGGGCCCCTCGGTCCTCATGCCAGTGATCATCTTCCTGCTCGCGCTCGCGTTCCGTTTGCCGCCGGGTAAGGCGCTTCGGGCCGGCCTGCTCGTAGGGGTGGGCTTCATCGGCATCAACCTCGTCGTGGGGCTGCTCAGTTCGTCTCTGGGCGGAGCATCCCAAGCGATGGTCGAACGAACCGGGCGTGATCTCTCGGTCCTCGACGTGGGCTGGCCGGTGGCAGCAACCATCGCCTGGGCCGACCCAAGCTCAGCCCTGCTCATCCCATTGGTGCTCGGCGCCAATGCGCTGCTGCTTGTGCTGCGACTCACGCGCACCATGAACATCGACATCTGGAACATCTGGCACTTCGCCTTCGCCGGGATGCTCGCGGCCTCGGTCACCGACAGCATCCTGATCGGTCTGGCCACCGGCGTCGTGATTTCGGTGTTCTACCTGTTGATCGCCGATCTCGTCGCGCCACGCTTCGAGTCGTACTTCGGGCTTCCTGGCGTCACCTGCACCACTGCATCGGTGGCCACATGGGCCCCCATCACCTACTGCCTCGACTGGATCTGGGAGCGGATACCCGGCTTGAACAAGATCAACCTCAACCCGGAGGCCATGCAGCGTCGGGTAGGGGTCTTGGCCGATCCGCTGGTCATCGGCATCGTGATCGGGGCGCTCACGGGCGTCCTGGCCGGTTACGACGCCTCCGAGGTCATGACCTTGGGCATGAGCATGGGAGCAGTAATGCTCCTGCTGCCCCGCATGGTCGCGGTACTCATGGAGGGTCTGGTTCCCATCTCCGAAGGCGCCCGCGAACTGATGAGCAAATGGTTCGGGAAACAAAAGGTCTACATCGGAATGGACGCGGCGCTGGCCCTCGGTAACACTGCAAACCTGGCGACAGCGGCACTTGTCATCCCCATCACAGTGCTGCTTGCCTTCGTCCTGCCCGGCAACCGCGTGCTCCCCTTCGTCGACTTGGCCTCCATGGCCTACTTCATGGTGTTCGCCGTGCTGTTCAACAAGGGCAACATCCTGCGTGGTGTCCTCAACGGAACGATCCTCATGACGGCCTCGCTGTACCTCGCGACGTGGATCGCGCCCGTGGTCAGCGATGTCGCCCACTCAGTCGACTATGCGTTCCCGTCCGACGTCAACGAGATCGTGGCGCTTGGCACCGGATCCCACTGGGTGGAGGTGCTGCTAGTTGAATCAATGCGGCTCACCCCTATAGCCCTGCCCATCCTGCTGGTCGGCACCCTCGCCGGCATGTGGTGGCGCCGCAAGCGCGCCTCGGCCGAGACAGACGATGTTGCCCCGGCAAACGCCATCGGATGAGGCTCCCCTACACACAAGAAACCGGAGAAGACAATGACAATGCGAACCAAAATCCTCATAGTGTGCGGCTCTGGAGTCGCCACCTCAACAGTAGTGAGCGAGAAGGTGAAGGAGCACGCGAAGTCCCACGGCTGGGACGTCGAGGTTTCCCTGTGCCGGGCCACCGATGTGCGTCAAACTGTGGGGACGTTCAACCCCCGGGTTGTTCTGGCCACCACTGCCGTCCCCGACGACCTCGGCGTGCCCGCGATCCCGGCGGTGGGACTCCTGACCGGCATCGGGCAAGATGCCATTTTCGCTGAGCTGGGCGAAGTCATCAGCCGGAGGTAGGCGAACCCGACACAGTGAGCCCTGCGGCGCCCGCGTCCAGCACCGGACGCGGGCGCCGTCAGCCGGAGAGGATCAGGCCCAGCACCCTTGCCGCATCCGCCTTGTTGAGAACCTGATTGGCGTTGCCGCACTTGGGTGAGTGGATGCAGGCGGGGCAACCGGACTCGCAGCGGCAGGATTCCAAGCGCTCCAGGGTGGCGCACAGCCACGCTTCGGCGATCTGCGACGCGTGGGCCGCGAAGCCGGAACCGCCGCCGGCGCCGTCGTGGACGAAGACTGTGGGCAGCCCGGTGTCGGCGTGCAGCGGGGTGCTGACTCCCCCGATATCCCACCGGTCACAGGGCGCGAAGGCCGGGAGTAGCCCGATCGCGGTGTGTTCGGCAGCGTGCAGCGCGGCCCCCAGGCGCAGCGGGGCCCAGCCCAGCTCCCGCATCAACGATTCGGGGACAGTCCACCAGACGGCTTGGGTCACCCAGCGCGATGTGGGCAGATCCAGTGCCGTGGCGTCGAGCACCTCGTGGGAGACCTCGTCGCGGCGTAGGTAGCCGGTGATCTGCGAGGTGAGCCTGACATCGCCGAATGCCACCTCGGTGCGGCCGAGGCGTTGGCTGCGGTGCGAGGCGATGACCTCGATCTCGAAGCTTGACTGCGGCTGGGTGTAGTACCCGGGCTGGGCGGCGACGGCGAAGGCCTCGCCGGCATCGACATCCGCGTCGGTGATGACCCAGGCATCGCCTTGGTGCAGGTAGACGGCGCCGATGTGCGCGGTGCGATCGGCTGCGGCGCGGTCCACGACCCCCACGATGCGGCCGGTGGCTGCCTCGACGATCTCCACCGCCGCCCCGCTGGCCGAGCGAAGGTTGACGAAGTCAACGGCGCGCTCGGGGCGGGTCCAATACCACCGCTCGCCTCGGTCGCGCAGCACTCCTTGCTGGGCCAGGGCGTGGAGGAGCCCGGGCAGCTGCCCACCGAACCAGCGCTGGTCCGCGGCGGTCAGCGGGTGCTCCTGGGCGGCCGCCGCCAGGTGCGGCCCCAGGACGTGGGGGTTACCCGGGTGCACCACACCGGCCTCCACCGGCGCCCCGAAGACGAGTTCGGGGTGGTCCAGGAGGTAGGCATCCAGCGGGTTCTCCCGCGCCAGGAGCACCGCCAGCGCGGGGCGCTGGCCTCGCCCGGCCCGGCCCGCCTGCTGCCAGAACGATGAGAGCCGCCCGGGGTAGCCGGAGACCAGTACTGCGTCGACCCCGGAGACGTCGACCCCCAGTTCCAGCGCGTTGGTGGTGGCCACTGCCAGCAGTTCACGCTCGTGCAGCGCGCGTTCGAGCGCGCGCCGCTCCAGCGCGAGGTAGCCGCCGCGGTACGAGGCGATGCGGGCCGGTTCGTTCGACAGTTCCTGCGCGGCAAGTGAGACGAGTTCGGCGCCCGCCCGGGAGGCGACGAAGGCGAGGGTTTGGGCGTCGTGGTTACTCAGCATCGCCAGCAATGACGCTGTGTCGTGGCGCAGTGATGCCTCGGGCCGCCACAGCACCGTGGTGCGGGGGCCGTGCGGTGCCGTGGATTCGGCCACCACCTCCACCCGTGGTTCCCCGATCAGTGCCCCGCCGAACTCGGCGGCGTTGGGCAGCGTGGCGGAGGCCAGCACCACTGTCGGCTCGGCGCCGTAGAGGGCACATACCCGGCGCAACCGGCGCACCACGGTGGCCACATGGGCGCCGAAGATCCCCTGATACCGGTGAGCCTCGTCGATCACCAGGTAGCGCAGCCCCGCCAGCAGCCCCGACCAGTCACGATGCCGAGGCAGGATCGAATAGTGGACCATGTCCGGGTTGGTCAGCACGAAGCTGGCGTGCTCCCTGGCGAAGCGCCGCTCGGCCTGGTCGGCGTCACCGTCGAGCGCGCTGAGCCGCCACCCGGGCTGACCCACGGCGGCCGCGGCCCGTAGTTGATCGTGGGCCAAGGCCTTCGTCGGTGCCAGGTACATGGCGGTGGGGCGGGTGCTGCGCAGCCGCCCGGGCGCGGTGACCAGCTGCGTCGGGTCGGCGGTGGCGGCGAGGATCGGCAGGAGATAGGCCAGCGACTTACCCGAACCCGTCGGCGTGCAGATCGCGACGTGCCGCCCGGCGTGGGCATGCTCGGCGAGTTCCACCTGGTGGCGCCACGGGGCGGGGATCCCGGCGGCAGTCACCTGCTCACGGAGCGGCTCGGGAAACCACTGCGGCCACTTCCCCACCTCGCCCTCGGCGGCCGGGCGCTCGTGCACGGCGACGGCTTCGTCGCGCTGCAGCAGCCAGGACCAGTCCACCCGACAACTGTGCCACCCGCGGCCGACACCTTGCGGGTGCGCCGCCTCAGCCCAGCAGATGCGACATCAAACCGGCGATGATCGGCACCACGCCCACCATGACGAAAGCGGGCAGGAAGCAGACCATGAGCGGGATCACGCTGCTGACGCCGACGGCGCGGGCGCGACGCATGACCTGCTCATCTGCCCGTAGCCGCATCTCCTCGGCGTGCACCTGCAGCGTCTCGACGATTCCCGTCCCGGAACGGGCAGAGCGGGCCAGGTCCTTGGCCGCGGGACCCCAGCGGGGATCCTCGGCGAGGCTGAGCCACGCATCGGCCGGAGTGCGCCCCACCGCCAGCGCCGCCGCCACGTGCGTCAGGGCCGGGGGTCCGCCGCGTCACCGGCTTCCCTTCCCACCACCCGGACCGCTTCGGAGATCGGGAGCCCCGCCTCGACACACACACCGATCAGTTCCATCGCGTTACTCGCCCCACCGCTGCTGCCGGATTGCGGCCCCCGCCAGGGCAACCAGCCCAGCCCCACCACGGCGGCCCCGCCCCCGGCCACCGCCAGGAACCCTCCCCCGGCGCCCGGTAACCAGACGAGCACAGCTGCGGCGAGCACCACGCCGAAGCCCAGGCGCACCGGCAGGCCGGGGGCTGTGTCCCGGCCCCGCAGCACCGGCTTCCAGCGCCGGTCACGATCCTGGCGCCCCGACAACCGATCGACCGGGTTCGACCCGAACGCGGCAGCGGCACCCATGGCCGCCGCCACCACAGCCAACAGCAACCAGTTCATGACCGCTTCCCCACTGACGATGCAAGTTTCTCCGTCCAGACCACGCCGACGGCGGTGAGGCAGACCGCGGCGATGACCAGCACCTGCCCCAGCGTGGTTCCGAAGAGGAAACTCACGGGATCCGCGCCCACCACAACTCCCAACCCGACCCCGACCAGGGGCAATGCCGCCATGATCCGGCCGCTGGCCCGGGCGGTACTCAGTTCGGCCTCAACAACACCGCGCACCTGCCGGGCTCGCCGGATCTGGTTGGCCACCCGGCCCAGCACGTCAGCGATGGGCGCCCCGCTGGCCTGACACACCCGCCAGGCAGCCGCCACCGACCCCATCGCCTCGTAGCCGCGGCGGCTGGCCAGGCCCGCGATCGCCTCGGCCGGGTCTGCGCCCACGCGGGCGGTGGCGGCGGCCGGGGCGAGAATGGGAACGTCCTGGGCCGCCTGATCCAGCGCTTGGCTGGGGATCTGCCCGGCCCGCAGCAGCAGGGCAAGTGTGCGGGCCGCTTGGGCCGTGTCGGCGCGGGCCTTGCGCGCCGCGCGATCCTGCCGGGCTGCCCGCCACACCCAGCCGATGGTCGCCAGCGCGACCCCGGCGGCGACGAGCCAGCCAACCAGCTGCGGTCCACCAGCGGCCCAGCT
Source organism: Arachnia sp. (assembly GCA_047972985.1). Lineage (GTDB taxonomy): Bacteria > Actinomycetota > Actinomycetes > Propionibacteriales > Propionibacteriaceae > Arachnia. The sequence goes on along the minus strand of JBKEBG010000166.1, from coordinate 6,910 downwards.
GCCGGCCAGCGCCACCACGAGCAGTGCCCCCGCACGCCACCAGGCGGCAGGGGCGCCCCGCCGCGGCTCCAGCCGACGCAAGGCGCTGCGGGCGGGGGCACCCAGCCAGATGGCCGCCGCACTCGCCGCGAGGATGACGGCCGGGATCATGACCGGCCCAGCAGCGTGTCGAGCGCCCGGGCACCCGGCCCCCGGCGCTGACCCTCGGGCGTGATGCTCAACGCGGGGAGCACCTCAAGGCCGGTCTCGCCTCGAGTCACGACACCGATGTCAGTCACGACTCGTTGCCCGTCCGGGCGGCGATGGATGTGGATCACCAGCCGCAGCGCCGCGACTGCCTGAGCATGGCAGGCCACCCGGTCCAAGCCACCCAACGCCCCCAGCGCCTCCAGCCTGGCGGGGACATCAGCCAGTGAGTTGGCATGGATGGTGCCGCACCCACCCTCGTGCCCGGTGTTGAGCGCGGCGAGGAGATCGGCGAGTTCGGCGCCACGCACCTCGCCCACCACCAGGCGATCCGGGCGCATCCGCAGCGCCTGACGCACCAGAGCGGTCAGCGTGATCGCGCCCACACCCTCGGTATTGGCCGGGCGTCCCTCCAGCCTCACACAATGCGGATGATCGGGGGTGAGCTCTCGGGCGTCCTCGACAATCACTATCCGCTCGCGAGGCGCGATGGTGGCGAGCATCGCGGCGAGCAAGGTGGTTTTGCCGGATCCGGTGCCGCCGCTGATGAGGTACGGGACCCGGTGGTCAACCACCTCACCCAGCAGGCACAGCATCTCGGTGGTGAGGGTTCCCCGCTCAAGGAGATCGGCCAGCCGCAGCGACTGCGCGGCCGGCACCCGCAGCGACAGGCTGGTGCCTGGGGACGCGACCGGCGCCAGCACAGCATGCAGCCGCACCCCGCCAGGCAGTCTGCCGTCGACGAAGGGTTGGGAATCGTCGAGCCGGCGACCCGCCGCGGCGGCCAGCCGGATCGCCAGGCGCCGGACCTCCTCGTCGGACCCGAAAGAGACGGGCGCGGGCTCGAGCCCGCTGCCCCGATCGACGAACACGCCCTCCATCCCGTTGACTACGACGTCCGAGACACCGGGTTCCCGCAGCAGCCCCTCCAGCGGCCCCGCGCCGAGGCTGTTGCGCCGGAGCTGATCGAGGACCTCCAGCAGCACCGAGTGGCTCACGACGATCCCCATCCGCCGCAGCGCCACGGCAACATCGCCGGTCTGATAGGGACGGCCCAGGCCTCCCAGCTCCCGCTGCAGCCCGGCAAGTGTCTCGGCGTTCACGCGGTGATCTCCTTCCAGAGCCGCTGCACATCGCGGCGGAACCGGCGGGCGGCGCTCGAGGCGACATTGCTCCCGTCGGCGGCGAGCTTGGGAACCGCCGGATCGTGGCTGATCACGCCAGCCAATGGCAGGCCCAGGGACGAGGCCACCGACGCCGGCGAGAGCTGCCTGCCCGGGCCGCGGCGCACCACCACCCTGGCGGCGGACAGGTCGTGGCGTTGGCCCTGGATGCGCGCGGCGGCAACGCAGGACACGTCACCGCCCACGACAAGCAGCAGCCGAGGTTGCCGGGGGAGGCCCTCGGGCACGGCGCGGCCCCCGTCGATGAGGAGCCAATCGTGGCTGCGGGCCAGCGCCCTGGTGACCGATGAGACGGCGGCCACGTCGGGGACCGAGTACGGCGATCTGGACGCGGCGAGCACCGAGACCGAGTCCGCGTGCAGCAGTTCCGAGTCCAGCACCCCCATTTCACCGGCCGCCTGCCCCAGATCCCCCCACCGCAGCCCCGGGCGCATCTCGGCTCCGAACAGCAGGTCGATTCCGGCTCCGCCGTCGGCGAGTTCGATGGCCGCGGCCCGAGAGCCTGCCTGGGAGGCCGCCGCGGCAAGGGCCACCACCAGGGAACTTGTCCCCACCCCGCCGGATCCCCCCAGGATCAGCACGGTCTCGGCCATTGCCTCACGTTCGAGGTCAACTGTGAGCAGGTCGGCCAGGCGCGCGGCGTGATCCGGCAGCAGCAGCGTCGGCGCGGCAAGCTCGGAGGAGGCAGCGATCAATTCGCGCTCCACCATCCCCACGAGGTAGGTGGGTTGGGTACGCCGCGGTAGCGCACCTGCCCGGGACGCCAAATCGGTGCCCAGCAGCACCAGCGCCGATGTTGACCAGCCGGAGGCCATGTCGCGGAGCGTCTCAACCTGGCGCACCTCCACTCCCAGAGCCAGGGATGTGGCCGCGACAGCCTCCGCCACTGCGGGGCTACGGGTAGCGATGATGGGATCAGAAGCTGTAGTCACGAGATCACTGTGGGTATCCGGGAGCGGCGTGACCCAAGTTGGTCGGTGGATGTGGATAACCTTGCAGTGCTGCTGCTTCGCCTACCGACGGGAAACTGTGTCGACCTTCAATCCGCTTCCGGCCGCGGCCCTCGATTGGCTAGCGGTATGGCCGGGTGCGCGGGCACTTGCCGTGGGCGGTGGCCCGGTGCTTGCCCGCCGGCTACGCGATGCCGATCATGAGGTATTCGCTCTCGGCCGCACCGAGATGCAGGCACATCGGCTATGGGCGGTGGCCGATACAGTCACGATGTGCGGCCGGGCGGAGGCGATACCGCTGGACGCCCGCCAGTTTGATGTGGTGGTGACGCATCAGGAGTTCCACCTCCTTGACGCCGAGCGCGCCCTGCCGGAGATCGCCCGAGTGCTTCGCCCCGGCGGCGCCTTCAGCGCGTCCTACGTGATCCGCGACGATTCGGTGCCGTGGGTGCGCCGCTTCGCTGCCCTGCTCCGGCACTTCGACCCCGACGCGATGAAGGGCGACTATGGTCACCGCTCGCTTGAGACGCTGCGCACCAGCGGCCTGTTCCCGGACATCGAGCAGCGCGCCTTCCGGATCTGGCAGCCGGTCTCCGAGAGTGATCTGCTGGGCCTGGTGAAACGGCAGCCGCTGTGGGCGATGCTCACCGACTCGCAGCGCTCCGGGCTCACGGGACAGGTCATGGACCTGTTCAAGGCCTCCGTGCGGCCGGGCGAGCACCTGCGGTTGCCGTTCCAGCTGCTGTGCTGGCGGGGTTTCGTCAACCACGACAACTACACCTGGGCCACCGGCGCCAACAGTGCTCTGAACATCCGCGTTTAGGCCGCGGGCACCGCCGTCGGCGGTCGGGGTCTCAGATGTGCCAAGCCAGCCACTCAATCAAGCAGGCCCCAGCAATGAGCACTAGGCTAGGCAGCGACGTCGAAAGGACCACGATGGCACAGCAGGAAACCGCCGACACCGTCGGCCGCATCAAGGACGGCCTGTCGGAGTTCATCAGCGTCGAGTCCGAGCTAGCCAAGGCCGAGCTCGGCCCGGCAGCCAAACACGCCGGTATCGGCTCGGGGCTCTTCGCGGGTGCCGGAGTGTTTGCCTTCCACGCGATCTGGATGCTGATCATCACGATGGCGCTGGCCATCGGCTGGTTGCTGTCCAGTGTGACCGGGCTGAGCGCCTGGGGATCGTTCACGCTCGGCTTCCTGATCACAGTCATCACCTCGCTGCTGATCGCGTTCATCCTGTTCCGCGCCGGCCAGCTTCAGTTCCGCAAGGTCAAGAAGCCCGAGGCCACCATCGCCGAGGCGAAGGCCACTCTCAACGCCCTCAGCTCCGCCATCGGTGGCGAACCGGCAGCAAGCAATCTGCCCGGCACCATCACCGCGGACCCGGGGGCCGTCGATTCGCGGGCCAGTTCGGCCCAGCCGCGCGCCTGAGCCGGAACTGGGCTTTCAGTCCCGCCGAAACCGCGCCGGTACCTCGACGATCCGGTCCCGGTCCCAGGCGCGCGACCAGCCCGCCAGGCGCAGCACCCAATCCACCAGGATGGCGCTCAGGCCCCAGATGAACATGTCGCCCACCACGAAGCCCGGCCCGACATAGCCGCGCTCCAGGTGCGTGCTCACCCGATTGGCCGGGTCGGCCAGGTGCGAGACCGGGGCGCTGAGCACCCGGTTGACCTCACCGGCGTCGCGTGCCCACACCCGCGAGGCACCATCCCAGGTGCCCACCACGGGGGTCACGTCATAGCGGCTGACCGGCACCCAGGCCGGGGGAAGGCTCCCCAGGACCGACACCGCGGCGGGATCGAGGCCGATCTCCTCATGTGCTTCGCGAAGCGCGGCAGCCACCAGCGAGTCGTCTACCGGCTCGAGGCCTCCGCCGGGAAAGGCAATCTGCCCTGCGTGGCTGCGTAGCGTCGATGCCCGCTCGATGAAGGTCAGCGACGGGTCCGCGTTGGTGGTGAACAGCAGCAGCACTGCGGCCTGGCGTCCCCCGTGGGGTCGTCGCGGCCCCTCCAGCGGCGGCACCTCACCCGCCAGTCCGCCTCGTAGCTGGTCGAACACCCCCGTCATGAAAAGCCAAGATACTGCTCGATCAATTCGTTGAGTTGCTCCGGGGATTCCAGCACCCCGATGTGGCGTCCCACGATTCGGCCGGTCTGGTCGACGAAGAGCGTTGTCGGGAGGCCGGGGATGCCGATTTCACCCCGCAAGGTCTCGTCCATGTCTTGTACGTGGGGGTAGGGCCACTCGACGAGGCCGGCGAATTCGAGGGCCCAATCTGCCTGCGGGTCGCCGTAGTTGACGCCGAGGAAGGCGATCTCGGGGTGTCTGGCGGCGGCCTCGCGCAGGTAGGGGGCTTCCTCCCGGCACGGCGCGCACCATTGCGCCCAGAAGTTGATGACTGTGGCCTTCCGGTCCAGACCGGCGAGGTTCACTGGACTTTGGCTGCCCAGGCAGGGCAGCTCGGTGACCGGGAGCCCGTCGGGGACCGCGGCGGCCGCCGGGTCGGTGGCCGGGCAATCGGGGACCCCGAAGCTGATCCGTAGTTCCTCCAGGTCGAGGCTGGCGCTGGGGCTGGGCGTGGCATCCTGCGCTACCGGGGCAGTGCATGCGGCGCCCAGGACGGCTAGGGCCACCGCCGTGACGAGTGCTGCGCGGGTCATATCCGGGGTTCCCGGATCAGCTGGCGCGCCACCTCCGCGTCGGTGGGGCCCAGCCCGAAGCTCGGGCACAGGTGACCCACCGGGCAGGCGCCGCAGGCCGGTCGCTGCGCATGGCAGCAGCGTCGGCCGTGCCAGATGACCCGATGATTGACCATCACCCACTCGGCGGCCTCGAAGCAGGCGCCGACGTCGCGTTCGACGACATTGGGTTTATCGGAGACCGACCAACCGAAGCGGTTGGCGAGCCGGATCATGTGGGTATCCGGGGTGATCCCCGGCACCCCGAAGGCGTCCCCGAGGACCACGTTGGCGGTTTTCCGGCCGACACCGGGTAGCCGCACGAGCTCCTCGAGGGTGCTGGGGACCTGCGCGTCGAAGTCATCGACGAGTGAGCGCGATAGCCGGGTGATGGCGGCGGCTTTGGTCCGGAAGAAGCCCAGGGGGTGCACGATTGCCTCCACCTCGCCCAGGTCCGCCTCGGCCAGCGCCACCGGGTCAGGGTAGGCGGCGAACAGATCAGGGGTGAGGCTGTTGACCCTGCGGTCGGTGGTTCGCGCCGAGAGCACTGTGGCCACAAGCAGCTGAAATGGGTCGGCGAAATCGAGTTCGCAGCGCGCGTTGGGATATGCCAACGCCAGGGCGTCGTTGATGGCTTCCGGGTCCCCGGCCCTCACCTCAGCTCAACCACCAACTCGACCTCGACGGGAGCGCCCAAGGGTAGGGCGCTGACCCCGACAGCGCTGCGCACGTGGACGCCCTTCTCGCCAAAGATCTCTTGAAACAGCAGGGAGGCGCCATTGGCCACCTGAGCTTGATCCACGAAACCTGGCGCACTTGCCACATAGACCACCACGCGGTGAATCTGCGCGATGCCGTCGACCCCGCCCGCGACGTGGGCGGCGGCCGCGAGAGCGTTGAGCGCGGCGGCCCTGGCACACGCCGATCCCTCAACCACCTCGATTTCCGCGCCGAGTGTGCCCGTAGCAATCAGGGCACCGTCGGCCAGCGGGAGTTGCCCTGAGGTCCACACCTGGCTACCCACGCGCCGTGCCGGCACATAGGCGGCCAGCGGGGTTGCCACCGGTGGCAACTCGATGCCCAGATCCCGGAGGCGGGCGGCGAACATCAGACGTGCAGGGGGCGTTTGAAATACCCGACGAGAGTGTCAGGCTTGGGGCCGGGGGCGAGGGTGATGAGTTCCCAGCCCTCGAAGCCGAAATTGTTCAGGATCTGCTGAGCCACGTGCGACAGGATCGGCGCGGTGAGGTACTCCCATTGGTTCATGGGCCAAGCCTGCCACGGGGGGCGGGCAAGCCGGAAGCCGGCGTTGCGGCTCAGTCGAGGGTGGCGGCGACGAGTACCTCTCGCCACGACTCGATGTCGGGCCTGGTGCGAAGCAGGTGCCGACGCTCGCGCTCGGTCATGCCGCCCCACACGCCCCATTCGATGCGATTGTCGAGCGCCTCGGCGAGGCACTGCGAGCGAACCGGACACCCAAGGCAGACCGATCGCGCGCGCTTTTGATCTTTGCCATCGGGAAACAGCGCATCTGCCATGTCACGGCATTTGGCCTGGAGCGTCCACTCATCGACTTCAGCCAACGACATCAATCGCCTCCCTCGCGCGAATGTGACCTGCCTAGACGTTAGCGCACGCTCCCGGCCTCGCAACAGGGGGGTGCTGGCTACCGGGGACGCCCCGCAGGCCGGCGTTGCGCCAGGCGCATGGGCGGCTGAGATACCCCGGCCAGGCCGCTCGTCGAAGGTGCCGCGGCAGCTGTCCGGCTGGGGTGCACTGTTCGATCCGTAGAATTGGTGTATGAGATCGCCGTCGTTGAGTCAGAAGGCCTACTCCGTGCTGATGTTCTTCGCGGTCAGTGTGTTGGCTGGGTTGTTGTTGTCTGGGTTGGCTGTTCCGTTCACTG
>JBKEBG010000068.1:0-3890 GCA_047972985.1 Arachnia sp. | reverse complement strand
GAATTCGGCCGCACCCCTGCGCTGACCGCGCAGGCGTTTGAGGAACTTGGCTATGACATGGTGATCTGGCCCGTGTCCTCCCTGCGGGTCGCGAATAGGGCGCAGGAAAAACTATACACCGCGCTGGCTTGTGACGGGGCGACGACCGCAATGCTGGACCAGATGCAGACCCGGAAGGAGCTTTACGACACCATCCGCCTCAATGATTTCGAGGCGCTGGACCAGAGCATAGTCGCCTCCATCGCGCCGGACCCGGTCTGAGCGTCTCTATAAACTTCATCGGGGCCTGTACCATCGTGTACCATCGCGGGCCCCGATGGGTCCTTGCACGTTGCCGCTGGTGCCAATGGGCTGCCTTCGGTTCTGGAACTGGCGTGCTGCGTCACACCGGTGGGGGGCTGATGCACTGGCCGGGCGCCTGCGCGGCCGGGGTGAAGGACCGGCATGAAAAAGGGCACGCCTCCGCGTGCCCTTTCGTCTCTTTTCCGAACGTGGATCAGAAATCCATCGAGGCGCTCACGCTGATGACGCGGCCCGGTGCGTAGATCGGGGCAATGCCCCCGCGGGCCGAGCTTTCGGCATAGCTCGACCGCTCGTAGTAGGTTTCGTCGAACAGGTTATCCACGCCAAGCCGCAGGGTCGCGCCACGCAGGGCAGGCGGGGTCCACGAGGCATAGGTATTCACGACCGTATAGGAATCCTGATCGACGAACGGGTCGTCGTAGGCAATCCCGGCCGCCCATTTGGCCGTGGCGCCGACCGTCAGGTCATAGGCCGGCAGGGTGTGGTCGATGTAGATCGACGCCGTGTCGCCCACGGGCATGAAGCTGGACCCGTCCGGCACGCTGTCGGCACCGTCATACTTGGTGTCCACCGCGGTGTAGGTAAAGCCCACACGGCCCGCTCCGTAGGACCGGGATGCGTTGAGCGTGATACCCTTGCTTTCCATTTTGGCGTCATTAGTCAGGCTAGCGCTTCCGTAGAGGGGACGGCCGTTCACGGTGGTGTCAAAGTAGGTCACGCCGCCGTTGAAGGCGCCGTTGGAGTAGTTGAAGCCAACCTTGAAGTTCTCGGCTTCACCGGTGCCGAAGTCGCCAACCGGATAATAGCCGTCCGCGGCGGGGCCGGACCGGGCGTGCAGATAGGCATAATCGCCGATCACATAGCCCAGCCAGGTGCGCGAGGCGCCTGCGAAGACTTCCAGCCCATCGGTGATCGCGTAGGACAGGGTCGCGTTGTAGCTTGCGCCTGCGTCGTCGTGGCGCTCGCCGTTCCAGTCGTCAAACCGCTGTGCGTCGAACCGCGCACCCGTCGACAGGTCAAAGCGGCCCAATTCCAGGCGGGCCTGCATGTAGGCGCCGATCTGCGAGGTCGAGAAGCTGCGCACACCATCCATGTTGTCGCCATAGGCGTCGACCGAATAGTCGTGCTGGTTGAAGTCGATACCCGTCGTCACGCTGCCCATGGCCAGCGAAAAGACGTTCTGGATCTTGCCGCCGAGCTGGTCCTCGTCGAGGTCCATGTCACCATTCGTGGCCCGCGTGCCGGTGGCATAGTCGGGGCGCCAGTAGGCGTTGTTGCTGTAATAGATCTCGACCGTGGGATCCCAGGTCGCGGTGGGGGCGACGCTGGTGTAGGTCAGCTTCACAACGTCGCGCGTCACATCCATCGGGTAGAGATCGGTGTCGCTCGCCAGGCCGAGGTTCATCTTGATCGTGCGGTCGGCCTTGTCACTGTCGTGCTGATAGGTCAGCTCGATCCGGTGCTCGTCCGTCTGGTAGCCCAGCTTGGCCAGTGCCCCCGACGCCGCCGGCCGCGTGCCGAGGATGGTGGTGCCATCGCCGCTCTCGTAGTCGTCGCCATCTTGACCGGAGAGCATTAGCAGGTAGTCAAAACCGTTGTACTGGCCAAAGCCTGCGAGGCTCCCCGAAACACCACGGCCATTGGTGCCATAGCTCAGGCGGGCCCGCCCGCCGACGGTGCGCCCCGGCTCCAGCAGGTCGAGCGCGCTGACGGTGGTGTAGCGCACGGCACCAGCTGCCGCGGCAAAGCCGCTGTCGGCGGCGGCGGCACCGGCCTCGACTTCGACCGACTTCAGGAAGGCGGGATCGAAGACGGAGGAGCCGGTGTGGTGCCAGCTGGTTGCAACCTGCGGGACACCGTCGATCGAAACGGCGAGGTTGGATTGCTCCATGCCAAGGACATGGATGCGCCGGGCAGGGCCGCCGCCGCCCGCGACGGTCACGGAGGATTCGCGCGAGAAGAGTTCTGTCACGTTCTGGGGTTGGAGCGCTTCGATGTCCGCCTCTGTGATCTCAGCACCACCGGTGGCTTCGACGTTCTCCTGACCGTCTTCGACAAGCGTGACGAAAATCGGATCAAGGACGATCGTCTCTTGGGCTGCGGCGGCGCTGCACAAGGCGAGACCGGACGCGGAACTGAGGATGAGGGTGCGGAATCGGAACATGTGATTCCCAAAAATTACAAAGGTTACGAGGCGTACCTAGCCCAGCCCTCTCCTAATTCTGATTATTTTTATCGGATATTTGGGCGGGTGCCCGGCAGATGTGACTTTTTTGGCACCGCACCCCCGCGACCACACTGGTCGAGATCACCGACACGGGCGTCGTCGTGCCCCTGGCGCAGAAGATCTTTCTCAACGGCGTGAACATGCTGAACCTCGGCGTGACGATCGACGAGGCCTCGCAGAACAATCGCGCATTCCACCACGTCTCGGCCAATGCCATCGATCCGGGGCTGCTGAAACAGGTGCGCGCCGATGCGACGGTCGCGCCGGCGGATGCCGGACCCTATGCGCTTGCCGGTTCGGTGGTCTTTGAAACCGTCGATCCCGAGGACATCTTGAGGGGCGCCGCTTTGGCGGCAACCTGCGTCTGAGCTATGGCGAGAACGGGGATACCACGCAGGGCGCGCTGACGCTGGCGGGCCGTCAGGGGGATGTCGCCTGGCTGGCCTATGGCAAGCGTGCGTCGGGCGAAGATTACACCAGCGGCGCCGGGGACCGGATCCAAGGCACCGCCGCGAACCTGACCAGCTATCTGGGCAAGGTCATCTACGAGAACGACGCGGGGCACCGGGTCGAGGTTTCGGCCCTGCAGCTGCGGGACGACGAGCTGCGCTAGTTCCGGGCGAACTTTGTCGGGCCTGAGGGGTGACCGACAACCTGCGCGTCTATGACACGACCCGGCGCAGCTATTCCTTCAGCTAGAGCGTGATGAGATCAGATTGAAGCGTATCCTGCGTTGGCAAGGTAGTTTGAACATTCCTGCGGTGTGAAGCGGTCGAGGAGTGTCCCGATCCTGCGCCATGTGGCTTCCATGGTTCGTTCGGCAGCGTCTCGGAGCATGTGTTTGAGCTTTGAGAACACCTGTTCGATCGGGTTCAGGTCAGGGCTGTATGGCGGCAGGAACAGCAGGTGCGCTTGCGCGGCGCGGATCGCACGGCGAACGGCCTGTCCCTTGTGGCTGCCGAGGTTGTCCATGACCACCACATCGCCCGGGCACAGGGTCGGGACGAGCACGTGCTCGACATAGGCCCGGAAGGCTTCGCCGTTCACCGGACCGTCCAGAACGAACGGCGCTTCGATCCGGTCGTGGCGCAGTGCTGCGATGAAGGTCATGGTCCACCACCAGTCCACGCAGGGTGAACGGGTCCCTGACCCGATCCAGCAGCCATGCCTCGTGCACACCCACAATCTTGCGCGGCGGGTGGCCACCCGTTCCAGCAGGTGCGCAACTTCCGGTCCCGCGCAACCGCTGCGACCACTTCACCACGCTGGACGGAGCCACATCCAGCGCAGCGGCAACCTGCCGAACACTCTCCCCCGCGCCAAGACGCGCCATTGCCCTCTCCCGAAGGTCCATCGAAAG
>JBKEBG010000098.1:0-8782 GCA_047972985.1 Arachnia sp. | reverse complement strand
GATCAGCGACTTTCGCATCGACGCCCGCCCCGGTTCGCCGCGGAGGGCGTCGTGGTTTTTTTGCCGCTGACGTGGCAGGCATGCCCGGGCCCGGTAGAGTCAGGCGCATGCCCCGAATGTTTGGTACTGATGGTGTGCGCGGAACCGCCAATGTGGCCTTGACCGCCGAACTTGCTCTCGACTTGTCCGTCGCTGCCGCCCACGTTCTCGGCGAGGCCGGCGTGTTCTCCGGCGAGCGGCCCACGGCATTGGTGGGACGTGATCCGCGGGTCAGCGGCGAGTTCCTCGAGTCCGCCGTCGTCGCAGGGCTTGCCTCGGCCGGGGTCGACGTGATCCGGCTGGGTGTGCTGCCCACCCCCGGAGTTGCCTACCTGGTCAACGAGATGGAGGCGGACCTGGGGGTCATGATCTCCGCTTCCCACAACGCGATGCCGGATAACGGCATCAAGTTTTTCTCCCGTGGTGGCGTCAAGCTCGATGACTTCCTCGAAGATGCCATCGAGGCGCGGCTCGGGGAGGAATGGAGCAGGCCCACCGGGGCAGCGGTAGGACGAGTTCGCGACGATCTCGGCGCGGTGGACGCCTACGTGGCCCACCTGGTCTCGTCGCTCGGGTCCGACGGCTCCCTGGAGGGGCTCACCGTGGTCATCGACTGCGCCAACGGCGCCGCCAGCGTGACCGCACTGGAGGCCTTCGCTGCCCAGGGCGCCACGGTGGTGCCGCTGCACTACCTGCCCGACGGCTGCAACATCAACGACAACTGCGGCTCCACCCACCTGGAGGACCTGATCGCCCGGGTGATCTCGGAAGGGGCCGACCTGGGGATCGCGCTCGACGGTGACGCCGACCGGTGCCTGGCAGTTGATCATCTCGGAAACGAGGTCAACGGCGACCAAATTCTGGCGGTGTTGGCCGTCGCGCTCAAGGAGTCTCACCGCCTCCACTCCGAGACTGTTGTCGCGACCGTGATGAGCAACCTTGGCCTGCTGATCGCCATGCGGGAACACGGCATCAAGGTGGACCAGACCAAGGTGGGCGACCGCTACGTCCTGGAGTCGATGAACGCGAACGGGTTCGCCCTGGGTGGTGAGCAGTCCGGCCACGTCATCATCAGCGAGTTCGCAAATACCGGCGACGGGACTCTCACGGGCCTCCACCTGGCCGCCCGTATGATGCACACCGGCAAGTCGCTGCGTGAGCTGGCCTCGATCGTCACGCCGCTGCCGCAGGTCATGCTCAACGTGAAGGGCGTGGACAAGCTGCGGGCCGGGATCGACACTGAGCTCCAGCGCGCGGTCTCCGCGGCAGCTCAGGAACTGGGAGACAGCGGCAGGGTGCTGTTGCGTCCCTCGGGAACCGAGCCTGTGGTCAGGGTCATGGTGGAGGCCCCCACCAGCGAGGCTGCCGAGGCGATCGCCACGAGCCTGGCGGGCAAGGTGATGGAACGCCTCGCGCTGTAGACGGCCGGGCCCTCGGGGTCACCAGCGCCTGTGGCGTTGCCAGGCGGGTCAGATCTTGCGGATCGCGATGGTCTCGATGCTGTGGTCAGCGCCCTTACGCAGGATCGCCGTGGCCCGCTCGCGCGTCGGGGCGATGTTCAGGCGAAGGTTCGGCCCATTGATCGCCTCCCACACCTGCGAACCGATCCTCAGCGCCTCCTCGTAGCCGATCTCGGTGAACCGCTTGAAGTAACTGTCGGGATCCTGAAACGCGGTATCGCGTAGCGCCATGAAGCGGGTCAGGAACCAGTTCTTGATGTGGGCCTCGTCGGCGTCGACATAGACGGTGAAGTCGAAGAAGTCACTGACCGCTAAGCCGGCGCGGCCCTCGGAATCGGTGCGGGCCGGCTGCAGCACGTTGAGGCCCTCGACGATCAGGATTTCTGGGTTGCGCACTGCAACGCTCTCCTGGGGCACGATGTCGTAGAAGTGATGGCTGTAGACCGGGGCCTCGACGCACTCCATGCCGGACTTCACATCCATCACGAAGCTGAGCAGCGCCCTCCGGTTGTACGATTCTGGGAACCCCTTGCGCTCCACCAAACCGCGTTCGGCAAGCACCTCGTTGGGGTACAGGAAGCCGTCTGTGGTAACCAGATCCACCTTGGGTGAGCCCGGGGCACGGCTCAGCAGCTCGCGTAGCAGCCGAGCTGTGGTGGACTTGCCGACCGCCACGGAACCCGCGATGCCGATCACGAACGGCGTGCGACGCTCATCGATGCCTAGGAAGTGATTGCTTCGTTCGTACAGCCGCCCCGTCTGGGCCCGGTACAGGTGAATCAGCTGGGTCAGCGGACGGTAAACCTCCGCCACCTCCTGCAGGCTCGTCGGTTCGCCGAATCCGCGGGAACGGATGAGAGTCTCCTCATCCAATGCGATCTCGGTGTCGTTGGCCTTGGCGGCCCACGCGCTGCGATGCAGCACCACGTACGGACCTGACACCAGCACTCCTCACATCGCTGCCTGCGGATCACGAATCATCGTAGTCGGGCTGGATGCCAACCCAGAAGGGGGGACCCGTGCGGCGGCCCGCCCCCACCTCGCGGCTCGTCGAGCCGGACTAGGCGCGCGGCACGTCGAGGTCGATCTCAGCCTGCCACACCCGGGCCGACACATCCGAGGGCATGCGCCAGTCGCCCCGCGGTGACAGGGTGCCGCCAGCGACCACCTTGGGCCCATTGGGCAATGCGCTGCGCTTGAACTGGTGAGAGGTGAATCGCCGCACGAACACCTCGAGCCAGCCGCGGATGGTGGCCAGATCGTAGCTGCGGCGCTCATCGTCGGGATACCCGGAGGGCCACACCCCCTGAGAGACATCGCCCCAGGCCTGCTCGGCGAGGAACGCGATCCGGCGCGGGCGGGCACCACGGCGCAGCAGGTGAAACAGCGTGAAATCCTGCAACTCGTAGGGGCCGATCGTCGCCTGGGTCGACTGCGGCTGCTCCCCGGGGCGGGTGGGGATCAGTTCGGGGGTGATTTCGGTACCCAGGATCGAGGTCAGCACCCCGTTGACCGCCTCGTCGAACTGGCCGCTGGCCATGACCCACCGGATGAGGTGCTGGATGAGGGTCTTCGGCACGCCGGCGTTGACGCCGTAGTGGCTCATCTGGTCACCCACACCGTAGGTGCACCACCCCAGGGCAAGCTCGGACAGATCTCCGGTACCGACCACGATCCCGCCCCGGTGGTTAGCGGCGCGAAACAGCAAGTCGTAGCGTAGGCCCGCCTGCACATTCTCGAAGGTGACGTCGTAGACGTCGTTGCCGTCGGAGTACGGGTGGCCCAGATCGTCGAGCATTTGGGTGGCCAGCGGCCGGATATCGACGGTCTCGAAGGTCACTCCCAGCGCCCGGCAGAGTTTCTCGGCGTTGCTGCGCGTGTGATCGGTGGTGGCAAATCCCGGCATTGTGTAGGCCAGGATGTGGGTGCGGGGCAGGCCCAGCCGATCGGTAGCCTTCGCAGCCACTATCAGCGCGTGAGTCGAATCGAGCCCCCCCGATACCCCGATGCACAGCCGAGGTGCCTTGGCCGGATCGCCGCCGCCGATGGCAACCATGCGGCGCTCCAGTCCGGACACTTGAATGTTGTAGCCCTCGTAGCAGTCCTGGGCCAGGCGGGCCGGGTCGCCTGGTACGAACGGGAAACGGTCGACGGCACGCTCCAGGCCGATGTCACCGGCTGGTGGGTCCACACAAAAGCCGATCCGGCGGAAAGCTGGCGCACCGAGCGCCACCCGGCAGTCATCGAAGGACCCCTGCCGCATCCGCTCCTGCCGCAGCGCATCGAGGTCGATGTCGGCCAGGCTGACCCGGGAGGACTCCGGGAAACGCTCGGAGGCAGTCAACAGCGCACCCAGCTCATAGATCATCGTCATGCCGTCCCAGGACAGATCCGTGGTGGATTCCCCGAACATTGCCGCGGCATAGGCATACACGGCCAGGTTGCGCTCGGAGCTCGCCCTGGCGAGCAGATGGCGGGTCTCGGCCTTCCCGATGGTGATGGGGGAGGCTGAGAGGTTCAACAGCACTGTGGCTCCCGCGAGCCCGGCGCGGTCGCTGGGCGCCACCGGCACCCACAGGTCCTCGCAGATCTCGACGTGCACCTCCAGCCCCGGCACGTCCTCGGCGGTGAAGATGAGATCGGTACCCACCGCTATCGGCTCGCTGCCCCAGGCTGGAATCGTGACCTGTTCGATCGGGCACGCATGCCCCTGGGCGAAATGGCGCTTCTCGTAGAACTCGCGGTAGTTGGGCACGAACGACTTCGGCACGATCCCCAGCACCCGCCCCCGGTGAACCACCACCGCGCAGTTGTACAGCCGGTTCCCCAGCCGCACCGGGGCCCCGACGACCAGCATCGGGCGCAGGCTGCGGCTGACGTCGATCAAGCTGGTCACAGCGTCGTCGACGGCATCCAGCAGGCTGTCTTGCAGCAGCAGATCATCGATCGCGTAACCGGAGACCGACAACTCCGGAAACAACGCCACAGCGGTGCCCCGAACATCGCACTGCCTGGCGAGATCCGCGATCCTCGCCGCGTTGGCGGCCGGATCGAAGTCGGCCACGGGCACAGTGCAGGCGGCGATGCGGGCAAATCCCTGCGCGTAGGCGTTGCGGAAGTCCATGGAGGGAGCCTAACGGGCCGCCGCGGCGGAGGCTGCAATGTTGTGGGTCCGCCTGGGCCGAGGGCCCGGGGCCCGGATTGATCCCCGGTCACCTCCGTGAGACGGTGGCACTGTGACGTCGATCCTGTGGTTGCGACGCGACCTGCGGCTGCGCGACCTGCCCGCGCTGAACGCCGCAGCAGCCGATGGCCCTGTCCTTGCGTTGGTCATCCTCGACGAACGCCTGCTGCGTGAATCGCCCACCAGGGCGGCGGGAATGCTGGCCGCCGTGGCGGCCGCGCAAGGTTCCTATGACGGGGCCATCGTCGTGCGCTGGGGAGCCCCCGAGGAGATTCTGCCCGGCATCGTGCGCGAGGTCGGCGCTACTGCGGTGCACATCTCTGCCGAATCACAGCCTTATGGAAGGCTGCGCGACGAGCGGGTGCGCCGCGTGCTCGACGTGCCGCTGGTGGCGACAGGATTGCCGTATGCTGTCGGCCCCGGAACCCTGCGATCTGCCGCCGGGACACCGTTTCGCGTGTTCACGCCGTTTTCCAGGGCCTGGCGCGACCACGCGCCGCCGCCGGCGATGGTCCCGGCCGGTGTCAGATTCATCGGTGCCGAGTCGACACCACTGCCCGCGCTGCCCGAAACCCGGGCGCAGCTGGCCCTGCCCGGCGAATCCGCCGCGCTCAAGCGGTGGGCTGCGTTCCTCGACGCTGTGGACGGGTACGACACTGACCGTGACCGCCCAGACCTCGCCGCCACCTCCGGGCTGTCGGCCGACCTCGCGTTCGGCACCATCCATCCACGGACCCTGCTGGCCGACCTCGCCGGACGGACCTCCGAGGGCGCATTTCGATTCGTTAGCGAGCTTGCGTGGCGCGAGTTCTGTGCCGACGTGTTGTGGCATCACCCCGAGGCCGAGTGGTCCGACCTGACCGGCTCGCTGGCGGCCATGGCCTACGACGACCCGGAGACCGACCCGTCGGCCGCCGCCGCCCTGGCCGCGTGGGCCGAGGGGCGTACGGGATACCCGATCGTCGATGCCGGCCAGCGTCAACTGCTGGCTACCGGGTGGATGCACAACCGGGCGCGGATGATCACCGCCAGCTTCCTGACCAAGCACCTCCACGTGTGGTGGGTGCATGGTGCCAGGCACTTCATGCGGCACCTGCTGGACGGCGACGCGGCCTCGAACTCGCAGGGCTGGCAATGGGTGGCCGGTACCGGGACCGATGCGGCGCCCTACTTCCGGGTGTTCAATCCCATCACCCAGGCAAAGAAGTTCGACCCGGACGGCGATTATGTGCGTAGCTTCGTCCCGGAACTCAGGCACCTGCCTGGAGCCACCGTCCACGAACCCTGGCGGTCCGACGGCGGGTATGACCAGGGCTATCCCCAACGGATGGTCGATCTCGCCGTGCAGCGCGCCGAGGCGCTGCGCCGCTACCAGGCTGGACGACGAAAGCCGAATAGTGTACAGATGCGTCAAGTGTCAAGAAGTGCTCAGTAGGGGTGTACGCTTCACCGCGTGTGTGGAATCGTTGGATACCTGGGCCGCCGTGACGGCCGTGACATTGTTCTAGCTGGCCTGCGGCGGCTTGAGTACCGCGGCTACGACTCGGCGGGTATCGCCGTGGTGCATGAGGGCGAGATCGACTACCGCAAGCGCGCGGGCAAAATCGCCAACCTCGCCGCGGCGATTCAGGCCGATCCGCTTCCCGAATCGGGCACTGCCATCGGTCACACCAGGTGGGCCACCCACGGTGCACCCACCGATACCAACTCCCATCCCCATATCGCCGCCCCGCGCATCGCCCTGGTGCACAACGGCATCATTGAGAACTATGCCCCGCTCAGGGAACAACTCATCGCTGAGGGGATCGAGTTCGCCAGCGAGACTGACTCCGAGGTCGTGACGCACCTGCTCGCCCGAGAAGTGGCCGGTGGCGCCGATCTGGTCCAGGCGATGCGGCACGTGGTCGCAGGGCTGGAGGGCGCATTCACCCTGGTGGCGGCGGACGCGGCGGATCCTGATCGGCTCGTCGCCGCGCGGCGGAACTCGCCGCTGGTGGTGGGCATCGGCGACGGCGAGTACTTCTTGGCCTCCGACGTGGCCGCCTTCATCGAGCACACCCGCGACGCAGTCGAACTCGGCCAAGACCAGATCGTCGAGCTCACCCGAGCGGGGGTCAACGTCACTGGCTTCGACGGTGGCCCCGCGCAGACCAAGGAGTTCCACGTCGACTGGGACCTGACCGCTGCGCAGAAGCAGGGCTACGACTGGTTCATGCGCAAGGAGATCTTCGAGCAGCCGAGGGCAGTGGCCGACACGCTGCTGGGGCGGCTCAATGAACGCGGCGAACTCGTGCTCGACGAGCTGCGGATCAGCCCGGAGGTGCTGCGCCGGGTGAACAAGATAGTGATCGTCGCCTGTGGCACCGCCTACTACGCCGGTCTGGTAGCCAAGTACGCCATCGAGCACTGGACCCGGAGTCCCTGCGAGGTCGAGGTGGCATCGGAGTTCCGGTACCGCGACCCGATCATCGACCCGAACACTCTCGTGGTGACTATTTCGCAATCGGGGGAGACCGCCGACACCCTCATGGCGATCCGGCACGCCCGCGAGCAGCACGCCAAGGTCATCGCGATCTGCAACACCAACGGTGCCACGATCCCGCGCGAGTCCGACGCGGTGATCTACACCCACGCCGGCCCGGAGATCGGCGTCGCCTCATCCAAGGGATTCACCACCCAGCTCGTGGCCTGCTACCTGCTCGGGCTCTACCTGGCGCAGGTCCGTGGGATGAAATACGGCGACGAGATCAGTGCCATCCTCGCCGAACTCGAGCGCACACCGGGTGAGATCCAGCGGCTGCTGGATCACCAACAGCAGGTGCTCGACCTCGCCGAGCGACTCAAGGACGCCCCCTCCATCTTGTTCCTGGGCCGCCATGCCGGCTACCCGGTGGCCCTCGAGGGCGCGCTCAAGCTCAAGGAGCTTGCCTACGTCCATGCTGAGGGATTCCCCGCCGGTGAACTCAAGCACGGGCCCATTGCACTGATCTCGCAGGATCTCCCGGTGTTCGTCGTGGTGCCGCCGCATGGCCGGGACCAATTGCACGACAAGGTGGTCTCCAACATCGCCGAGATCAAGGCCAGGGGCGCCGAGGTGATCGCCCTCGCCGAGGCTGATGACCAAGAGGCCAGGGCCGCGGCATCCGTGTTCATCGAATTGCCCAAGATCTCGACGTTGATTCAGCCGCTTGCGGCAATCGTGCCGCTGCAGCTGTTCGCCTGCGAGATCGCCACTCTCAAGGGACACGACGTCGATCAGCCGCGCAACTTGGCAAAGTCGGTGACCGTCGAGTAGCCGAACTACCCAAGGCGCTCGCCTGTGACCGTGGGCGGGTGTACCAGCTGCGACTCCCGCTGGCTCGGCGGGGACGCCCGAGCTACTGATGGTGGGCCCACATCAGCCAGGACAACGCCCCGCGGTGTCTCACGGCCGGAGCCGCCAAGCTGTTGCGCAGGGGTGCGCGGCCGGGCCGGCTGGTTGCTCGTGGGGCGTATCGCCTGAGTAGGCTGGCACGCATGATCGTGGGCGTGGGCACGGACATCTGTGTCGTGGAGCGATTCGAGGCAATGCTGGCCCGCCGGCCCGGACTCGTTGAGCGGCTGCTGACCGCTTCGGAACAGGCCTTGAGTATCAACTCTCAGGCCGCGCGATTCGCTGCCAAGGAGGCGCTGGCGAAGGCCCTGGCCTCCCCAGGGGGGCTGCGATGGCTCGACGTTGAGGTGGTCAAGAACACCGACGGCGCGCCGCGTTTCGAGATCAGCGGTACGGTGGCCGAACGGGTGGCGTTGCTGGGAGTTGAGCGGATTCACCTATCGCTGTCGCACGACGGCGGATTCGCGACGGCGATGGTGGTGTGTGAATCGTGATGGAGGTGCTGACCGCGGCGCAGATGCGCGCTGCCGAGGCACCGTTGCTGGCCGCGGGTGAGCCACTGATGGCCAGGGCAGCCTCGGCCGTTGCCGCGGCAGCCCGGCGGCTCGCCCCCACCGGCCCGGTCGTCGCCGCGGTGGGCCCTGGGAACAACGGGGGAGACGGGCTCTTCGCCGCCGCCCAACTGGCCGCCGATCGCGACGTGAGGTTCTGGCTGGTCTCGGGACG
>JBKEBG010000092.1:0-2325 GCA_047972985.1 Arachnia sp. | reverse complement strand
ATCTTGGCGCAAGGGCCAGAGGAGAAGCGCGGATTGACCGGGCGCGCAGCCGGGATCGTCAGATCGGTCATGGCTAGCCTTCCAGCTAAAAGCCCCTCGTTGGGGAGGGGTGTCCCGGCGCGGGACATACGCTGACCCTGAAAAAACCGCAATACACAAAGAGTCTTGCGATGCCGCCCATGCAGATTTTCGCAGGGCCACGCAGAACGAGACGGAACGGGCCAGGAGAAGTGGCACGTAATTGACACGCGGTGTTCCGGGGACGTTCCGCCCGAAAACGAAAACCCCGACGCGCTGGCGGGCGCAATCGGGGCTGATCTGCATTCGTGGTTCGAACAGATCGACATTCACGCCCGGCGGGAATCGGCGGCAAGGCCCCTGATCGCCGCGATTGTCGACACCCACCCCGAGGATCGCATTCCCCCGCTAGAAATGCTGATCGAGGGCCTGCGCTGCGGGCAACCGATCCCGGCTTTCGGCTGGATGATGACCGAGGCGCGGGAATGGGCCACATGGGCCAGCCGGGCCGAACGCAAGGCCTATCGCTGGCCAGCTTCGAGGCCATGGGCGGGCGCGATCAGACCGCGTTCCTCGCCCATCTGGACCGGAGGGCGGCGACATGAATACCAGCACCCTGCGCCCCGTCGATGAACTGCTGTGGTCTCTGCCCTACATCGTGGACGCCGCGCCGAATGACTGGGTGCGCGACTTCGTCCTGTCGATCCTCGGCAAGGCCAGGCGGCCCGGCTGGAAGCCCAGCACGAAGCAGCACGTGATCCTGAACAAGGTTGTGGCCGAGCATTACGCCACGCGCGGCCGGATCGGCAGAGACAGCGGCGGCGACTTCGACCTGATCGAAGCCTGACAGAAGCTCGCCCCCGTGCCTCGGGCGCGGTGCGGGGGGGTCCATTCACCGAAGCAGACCGGACGCAGAGCCGGGCATATTCCACCATCCGCCCTTGGCTTCTGACCGCTGAGCGACATCAGCGGGGAATACAGACCTGGGGTCTACCCCAACCCGGCAGGGAACCGGCACCTTCTAGGCCCTGCCAGAAACGCGACCAAGAAACCCACCGGCGCGGGACCGAGCCAAGAAGCGGCGAGGAAGGACGACCGGGGACTGGCAAAGCCAAGAGATGCCGAATGAGCGCGCGAGGCCGAGCCGGGGCAGGATCAAAGCCTGCGGGACAGCGGCCGGCCCGACGAACGCGAGTGGCTGGCCAGGAAGCACGGCACGCACCGCCGCCGCCGGTACCGCAAGGTCCATCTGGCCATGGATACGGCCACCGGCGACATCCGGGCGGTGGAACTCACGTCCAACCGCGAGGGCGACAGCCCGATTCTACCAGACCTTCTGTCCCAGATCCCGAAGGACGAGGAGATCGGCACCCGCCGGTGCCATACGGCAATCCTGGCGCGCGGCGGCACAGGAGCCATTCCCATCCGGAGAAATGGCCGTCTCTGGAAAGAGGACCGCCCTGCTGCGCTGGCGCGCAACGATATCCTGCGGGCCACCCGACGCCTGGGCCGGACGATCTGGAAGAAGTGGTCCGGCTACCATGTCCACAGCAGGATCGAGGCCAGGATGAGAAACCTCAAGTCCTTCGGCGAGCGCATCGCCTCAAGAGACCCCGACCGCCAGACCGCCGAGATCCACATCCGAGTTGCCCTGATGAACCGATTCAGCGCCCTCGGCACTGCCGAGATCGAACGCGTGGCGTGACCTCAGTGGGGGAGAGGGGCATCACGCCCCGACATTGACTTCTGCAATGCCCTCCAGCGGCCAGATCGCGACCAGGATGCCCGCAGGCAGGTTTCCAACCCGCCTAGCCAGGGCAAAGTCGCGAAAGACCGGCGAGGTGCGGTGCAGGACGGGTTGAACGAGAATGGAATCTGCACGGTCGGCCATGGTGCGGGTCCGACGGCAAAGCGCCGGGCTGTCCGACAGGGTTGCGATCAGGCTCATGTCGCATTTGCGGATTCTGCAAATATTTTGGGCAGGGCCTGCGCCGGCTGCCGTCAGGGCAGGGCGAGCGCCAGTACCCCGCTGATGGAAAAGAAGGACAGCGCCGTCATTGCGAACATGGCCAGCGCGGCGGTCCGGTCCTCGCCATAGCGCTGCGCCAGGATCGGGTAGATCGACATGACCGGCATCGCCGCCATGATCACTGCGGCGGCGGCCAGTTCGGGGTCGGCGACGCCGAGGCCAAGTGCTGCCATCAACCCCAGGCCCAGCCAGACCGCCAGCGGGTGCAAGAGCAGCTTGCCCGCAATGACCGGCACCACATCCGCCCGGATCCCGCCCGGCGGCAGCGCCGCCAGCGT
>JBKEBG010000087.1:0-3795 GCA_047972985.1 Arachnia sp. | reverse complement strand
CAGTAGTGGAGAGGTCGTCGATGTAGAGCTTGCGAATGGCGCTGGTGGTGGCCATCACGCGCCATCCGGCGACGGCGACGCAGTCGGTGCCGTCAAAGGCGGCGGTGAATCGGAGTCCTTGGGGCTGTCCTTCAGCGATGACTAAAGCAAGGAGGTCTTCGGTGAGGTCCGGGCGCAGCTCTTGCAGGACTGGGAGCGCGGCGTGCCAGCGTGGGTCACCGGCGTCGAGATCGGTGATGTGGATGTTCATCAGGAACCCCTTGCTCACTAGTGTGCCGACGAACGATTTTATCCCGCACACTCGGCCCGGCGACCCGGGCTCGGCTCTACAGCCGATGCCCGCGGTGGGGGAGCATCGACCCGGTCCAGCCAGGCGGAGAACACGGCGCCGGCGCGGCTAGCCAGGGTCGGGCCAAAGGCCTCGGCGTCTCGGCGGATCAACCGCGGATCGATTCCGTGGCTGGCCAACTCGTGGGCATGGCCGATCAGCCAGCGTTCGATCTGGAGGTGATCAACCTCCAGATGAAACTGCAGGGCTAGGACATGCTCGTCAAGGCTGAATGCTTGATGGGCCGTCTGGCCGGTGGCTGCCAGGTTGGTGGTACCCGGGGGGAGCTCACAGAGGTCGCCGTGCCAGTGGAGCACGGGGGTGCCCTCGATCGCTGCCAGGGGCGATCCCCGGCCTTGCTCGGTGAGGCTCAGCGGTGCGTAGCCGATCTCGGCGCTGCCGCCGGGACGCACGGCAGCGCCAAGGGCCGAGGCGATCAGCTGGGCCCCCAGGCAGATGCCGATGGTGGGCCGCTGCTGGTGGAGGCGGCGTGCCAGCACATCAATCTCCTCGCGCAGGAACGGGTAGCTGGCGAGGTCAGCCACCCCGATGGGTCCGCCCAACACCACCATCAGATCCGCGTCGGCCGCTGGGCCACCGGCGAGGTCGTCGATGCCTGCCTCGACATACTTGATGCTGTAGCCACGCCCGGCCAGCATCGGTTCGAGGAGTCCCAGGTCTTCGAACTGAACATGGCGCACGGCGATCGCGGTGCGACTCACGCGCTGATCTGCTTCCCGGCCGGGGTGGGCCAGTACATATCGTCGGGGGTGCTGCGGGCGCCGAAAATTGCCTGGCCGACGCGCACACAGTCAGCGCCTTCCTCGACGGCAACCTCGAAGTCCCCAGACATGCCCATGGACAACTCACCTGGTCCAATCAAGTCTGGATCCGTGTCGCGGGCGTGATCGCGGATCTGGCGCAGCATCCGGAAACACTGCCTCACGCGTTGCGCTTCGTTGCTGAACAACGCCAGGGTCATGAAGCCGCGAACCCGGAGCGCAGGATAGGCGGGAAGTTGGCGCAGGAACCCAGGCACTTCGAGGGGATCCAGCCCGAACTTTGATTCCTCGGCGGAGGTGTTGACCTGTATGTACACGTCGAGCCGCCGCCCTATGACGTGCAGCCGACGGTCGAGGGCTTCGGCCAGCCGGAGGCTGTCGAGTGCCTGGAACTCAGTGGCGAACGCGGCGACGTCACGCGCCTTGTTCGTTTGTAGGTGCCCGATAACCGACCAGGCCACATCGAGGTCAGCCAGGTTGGCGCACTTGCGCTTAGCCTCTTGGACCTTGTTTTCCCCCAGCTGCGAGCATCCGGCAGCGATCGCGAGCCGCACCCGGTCCTCCGGAACGGTCTTGCTCACCGGCAGTAGCCGCACGTGATCACTGCGACGCCCGGTGCGTTCGGCCGCTGCGGTGATGCGTGCCCGCACCGCGGCCAGGTTCGCGCGGAAATCGTCCACTGTGACCGCTTGCGGGAACCGTTCAGAGCCCGGGGGAGTAGGCGAAGTTGGCATGGACCCAATCTAGGCGATGAAGCGCCGGGAAACTCCCGCTGCCGACGAGCAACTCGCGCTAGTGCGGTGGCAGGCCGTGATGGGCGCTGCTGACCACGAGGTCGTCAAGCCATGCGTCGATGAGTGACAGCGAGATGGGCGCATATTCGAAGGCGTCGACGCCGACGTGGAACTGGTGACCGGCGGGCCCGTTGACTCGTTCGTGGGTGTGGCCGTGAAGCAGCGGGATGCCGCGGTCGACGGGGCGGTGTGAGGTGAGCCGGTCCGCGTCCTGGGTGTCGCCGGAGTAGGGATAGTGTGAGGCGAGGACGCGGATGCCGCGACGAGTGCCTTCGATGATCTCGGGCAGGATGATCCAGCCCGCCTGCTTGTACAGCGGGCTAAAGCGTTCAATCGCGCGGCGAGACTGCGTCGCCGGTGAGACCCGGTCGTGATTACCGGGGACGAGGAACTTCCGGCCGTTGAGTTGCGCGGTCAGCGGTAGCGAATCGGCGATCGGCCCGAGCGCGACGTCACCGAGATGCAAGATGGTGTCGGTGGGAGCGACTGTCTGGTTCCAGCGGCGGATCAGCTCATTGTCCATCTCCGTCACCGAGGCGAATGGGCGGGTAGCGAGCTCGCTGATCCGGGCGTGGCTGAAGTGGGTGTCGGAAGTGACGTAGTCGACTTGGTCGAAATCGAAGCTTGGGTAAGCGCTGAACACCGGGAGACTCCTCTCTGCGCGTGTCAACCCACACGCTAGCGAACGTGACTGCACCACTTCGATGGGGAGATTTTCCCCATCGAATCAGTCGAGCAGTGCATCATCCGGTGCCAGCGCCGGATAATCGCTCCGGGGCGCCATTGCCACCCCGAGCATTCCCAGCCGGGCTTTCCGCGCTCGCGCTGCGTCAGCGGCGGAGATCAGCCCTTTCGACCGGAGAACCTCCAGTCCTGCGTCGATATCGACGGCGACCATCGCGCGGTCTGGCTGTGCGAGGGAGGCAAGCGCTCCGTCCAGGCGCGCCCTGTTTCGGAGGAACCTCGCACGAGCCGGTTCGTGCGCCACGCGATAGACGCGCAATGCGATCACTCCGGCCACGATGTCGGCATAAACTCCCGCTACACCCCACGGGTCCTCGGCCCGGCTCGCCACGATCGCACCTGTCGCAATGACGGCGCCGATCCCCGATGGCACCACGTGGACCCAGGCGATCACACGACCGGCGCCGGTTCCGTCCACGCGCCTGCCGTCGCGGTAATCACTCAGCGCACCCATCACCAGCAAGACGGCCGCGCACGCCGTCAGGATCCCTGGGATGCCAAGTGCAACCGTGGACGAATCCACACCCCCAAGCACCCACTTCAGGAGCATGAAGCCGACGACCGCGGGTGCGGCAATTCCCAAGATCGCCACGGGAACGGTCACGCATCCCCAGCCAACCGCACGGGGGCCCCTTCCCAGCTTTTGCCATGCCGAGGTCGGCGCGAAGTAGGCAATCGCCCGTCGAACGGGCTGGTGAGCCTGCCACGCGTGCGCCTCGAATTCCCACCACTGCTCGCGCGACCACAGCGTGGCTGAGCGCGCAAACTCCAACGCAGGTCCTGCCACCACGCTCAATCCTCCCTCTCCTCCGCAGGAGCCAAGTATGCTACCGACACGCGCTCCCTGATCCGTCGGACTCAGCCGCCGTGAGCTGCTGGTCGAGATCTTGGATCGCGCGCATTATCCCCAACAACGAGTCCGTCATGTCATTGATATCATCCACGGCCGTATTCGGGACTGCCCCGCGTTTGGTTGACACCTGACCTGTGAGGTTCGCACCTCGTGAGGAAGGATGTCGGCCATGCCGAAGCCGTGCCCCAGGGAGTTCCGCGACGATGTCGTGGCTGTGGCCCCGGATGGACACCAGCTGTTTCACGATCCCGTATGTGGCGGAGTGGGCGTCGTCGGTGAAGGACACCGAACCGG
>JBKEBG010000052.1:0-37272 GCA_047972985.1 Arachnia sp. | reverse complement strand
ATCGGTATGGCGTTGATCGACGATGCCAGCAGCAGAGCTGGGCCGACTCGCTTGGGGCCGAGCTTCTCGGTGAACGTCTCGGCGAGCACCTGCGCCCCGCCGGTCTTCTCGACGATGCCGCCGAGCATGGCGCCCAGGCCCACCAGGAGGGCGACATTGCCCAGGGTCGAGCCGAGGCCTTCCATGACCAATGGGATGACCTCGTCGGGTGCTATACCCGCGACGAGGGCTGTGGCCACCGAGACCAGTAGCAGGGCGATGAAGGCTGGGATCTTCACCCAGATGACCAGCGCCAGCAGCGTCACTACCGCTGCCACCGCCAGGAGAATCAGCATGATTGGTTCCACGATCGCTTCCTTTCAGGGGGCGAGGGATGGGCCTAGTCGTCGAGGTAGGTGCGGATCACTTGGGAGTCGTCGCGCAGCTCGAGGCCTGCCTCGCGCGCGGCGAGGTAGGCGGCCTTGGCCGCCTTGACCAGGGGAGCGTCGAAGCCTAGGTCGTCGGCGATATCGCTGACCATGGAGGAGTCTTTGACGAAGATTGCGATGGTGCTGGTGACTGTCGCGTCGATGCCTTCGAGCATCCGCGGTCCGCGATCTGAGAGCATCCAGGATCCGGCGGCGCCGCTTTCGATGGCGGGCAGCACCGTGGCCGGATCCAGCCCGAGCTTCCCGGCGAATGCCAGGGCCTCGGCGGCGGCAACGATGTGTACCGAGCACAGCAGCTGGTTGACGGCCTTGAATGACTGGCCCATGCCGATCTCCTCGCCGCAGACGAAGATGCTTCCCATGGTTTCGAGGACAGCGCGGTTGGCTTCGATGTCGGCGCTGGGGCCCGAGGCGAACAGGGTGAGGGATCCGGTGACGGCGCGGGCCACACCGCCAGTGACGGGGACGTCGAGTACACCGATGCCGCGCTGCTGGGCCGCTGCGGCGACCTCGCGGACTGGTTCTGGCCCGACGGTGCTCATCACTATCAGGGTGCTGCCCGGCGTCATGGTTGCCACGAGCCCGGTATCACCCAATGCTGCGGTGCGCAGCTGATCCGGGGTGGCGACCATGACCACCACTGTCTGGGCCAGGGCCGCTGAGGCGGCGTCGGCGGCGGCGCGTAGCCCTGCCGCCTCCGCCTTGGCTCGTGGCGCCTCGAAGGGGTCGACGCCGGTGACGTCGAAGCCCCCTGCCTGAATCTGTTGCGCCATCGGTAGGCCAATGGCCCCGATGCCGACGAATGTTACTGACCGATAATTCTGTGAAGACACGACTCCTCCTTGAGTGGTTGGTGGTGGGAGATCGGTAGTGGGGGTGGGTGGGGTGCGGCGGTGCGGTGGGATCAGTCCGCGGAGACCAGATCGCGGAACTGTTGGTAGTGGAATGTCATGGCGGCCACCGATGCCTGCGGGTCGTGATGCAGCAGCGCATCGACCACCTGGAGGTGCACAGTGTCGGTGGCGAAGAACTCGGGCGCCACGCCGTTGTTGCGTCGGATTTCGGCCTGCAGCGCCTGCTGCCGCCTGACGGCCAGCGCGTCGCGCAGCAGGGTGCGCAGCCCGGCGAAGGCGAAATCGATCATCGGGTTGTTCAGCGATTGGAACAGTGCTCGGTGGAAGGCGAGATCGGCTTCGATCCCCTCCTGGGCGTCGCCGGCGCGGGAGGCTGCCGTCATCCGGTCCACGCATGCCGTGAGTCGTTCGATGTCTCCGGGGCCGATCCGGCGGCACACGAATGGCATCATCCCGATTTCGAACATCTCCCGCGCCTCGACGGCGTCGGCTTCCGTGGCGTGGTTGAGCTGCAGCAGCAGCCCGTAGATGGCGCCGGAGGATTCCTCGGTGGGGGCGTGGAGGATGTTGGCCGAGCCCTGGGTCTTGTTCAGCAGGCCCATGATGCGCAGCGCCGACAGGTATTCCCGCACCGTGGCCCGGCTGAGGCCGGTGAGCCTGGCGAGTTCCCGTTCGGTGGGCAGCTTGATGCCGGCGGGGGTGGAGACCCCGAGTTCCAGCAGGGTCTGGAAGAACTGTTCAACACTGAGCATGTTCACCTTCAAATTGGTCTGACCAATCTGATACTATTCACAGATCGGGGGAGTTGGCAACCGGGTAGGTCACATCGGAACCCGCGGCTCCACTGAGGATTCGAAGGAGAATCGATGCTGACCGCAGTCCTCGACGATGACCCCACCGGAACCCAGGCAGCCAGCGACGTGTCAGTGGTGCTCGATCTATCGCCGGCGGCGATCCGGGAGGCCTTCGACGCCTCGTCGAGTGTCTACCTACAGACAAACAGCCGCGCCCTTGCCCGAGATCAGGCAGTCGAGCTGTGCACGCGGTTGCGCGAGGAGCTCGACGCGATTGCCCGGCACAAGGCCGAGCCGATGACTGTGGTGCTGCGTGGCGATTCGACGCTGCGGGGCCACGTCTTCAGCGAATCGGAGGTCTTCTTGACCCCCGAGTCGCTCATGGTATTCGTGCCCGCCTTCCCGGCGGGGGGACGCACCACCCACGAGGGGATTCACTACGTCGAGATCGAGGGCCGCCGGATCCCGGCGGCCGAGACCGAGTTCGCCGCCGACCCGGTCTTTGGTTTCCGAAACTCCGACCTGCTTGGCTACGTCCGGGACAAGGGCGCACGCCAGGGTCACCTGCTCGGGCTGGATCTGGTGCGCGGCCCCGAGGCCGCCCTGGTCGAGGCGCTGCTGGCCTTGCCTGCCGGGGATGTTGCCCTGCCCGATGCCGAGTCCGACGCTGACATCGCCCGGCTCGCGCAGGCGATCAAGGTGGCGGCGCAGCATCGTCGGCTGGTGATCCGATCGGCCGCCACGCTGGCCGCGCAGCTGGCGGGGGTGGCAAGCCGGGGGCTGCTGGAGCGGCCAGTTCCGATCGGCCCGGGCGGCGTGGTGATCGTGTGCGGATCCCACACCCATGCCGCGGCGCAGCAGATCGCCGCCCTGAGCCGATACGGCATCCACAGCCTGGTGATCGAGACCGCCGCGGCGCTGGCCGACCCTGGCGCGGCAGCAGCCGCGGTGATCGGCCAGGCCCGGGACGACCTGCGCCGCCAGGGGCTGACCGTGATCACCTCGGACCCGCACCGGGCGGCCGAACACAACACACTCACCCACGGCAGTCAGGTGATGAGCGCGCTGACCCAGGCGACCCGAGGCCTGCTCGACGATGTCGACACAGTCATCACCAAGGGCGGCATCACCTCGGCCGAGATCACCTCCCAGGGGGTCGGGGCCAACACAGCTCACGTCCTGGGCCAGGTGGCGGCCGGGATCTCGGTCTGGCGCACCACTGGCGCCGACGGCCGGAAACGGCACAACGTCATAGTCCCGGGCAACGTGGGTGGCCCCGGCACCCTGGTCGACGTGCTGGAGGCGATCGGCCGGCTGCCGGCCGGTTGACGCACCGCCGCAGTCTCGGCGTCTCGACGGCTCAGTTCAGCGCGTGGCCACCCAGCGGGTGCGTCGCGGCGAACCTGTATTGCTGCTCGAAGGTCTCGCGAAGCCGTTGGTACAGGCCACCTTGGATCGCGCCGAGCTCGGCGTAGACCGCTGTGGTGCCGGGGTCAGGTGCTGTGACATCGCTGGGCCGCGCCATCCTGGTCGAGGTCTCCTTGATGCTGGCGCCGCTGTGGTGGGCCACTGCCAGCATCCCCGCACCGAGCGCGGAGACCTCCTCGGTGGCGCAGGCGGTCAAGGGCAGCCCCACCGCGTCGGTCATGATGCGCCGCCACAGCGCTGAGCGTTGCCCCCCGCCCATGACCCGGACGCTGGTCAGCGGCACCCCGGTGTCGGCCTGGAGGGCGCCCAAATTGCGGGCAGTTTCCAGGCACAGGCCTTCCAGCAGCGAGCGATACAGTTCCGGGCGCCCGTGCTGGCCGGCCAGACCGACGATTGCTCCCCGCGCCACCGGGTTCCAGTGGGGGCTTTGCGCGGCATTCCAGTACGGCAGCGTGACCAGCCCGCCCACACCCGGGGCTACCTTCGCTGCCGCCGATTCCAGCGCCGGATCGGGGCGGCCGTCGAGGGCAGGATCGCCGAGTTCGCTGCGGAACCATCCCGCGAGGTAGGCACCCGAGTTCTGCACGATCTCCAGCACGAACTGGCCAGGCAGGCCCGCGGCGTCGGTGCGGTAGGAATCACCGTGGCGGTACTGCCTGCTGTGCACCCCGGCCACGATCGCGGTACCCAGGTTCAGGTAGGCCTCGTCGGGATGCACCGCACCGCAGCCGAGCCCGGCGGCCTGGCCATCGCCGCAGCCTGCCACCACTGTGACGGGCCCCGGCAGCCCCCAGCGCGCACGGTGGTCGCTGGTCACCTCGCCCACCACAGCCCCGGGGGCCACAAGATCGGGTAGCTGATCCGGGCGAAGCCCAGCCATGTCCAGCAACTCGGGCGACCAGGTGAGTTGGGCCATGTCGAACAGGCCCAGGCTGTCGGCGCAGGCGGCGGAATCGACCCAGCTGCCGGTCAGCGCGTGGCATAGGTAGCCGTGGACCCCCACCACCTTGTCGGCCCGGCGCAGGGCCTCCGGCTCGTGGCGGGCCAGCCACGCGATCTTGTACAACGAGGGGGTCACGTCGGGCTGAAAGCCGGACAGTGCATGTACCTGGCCGCTGCCGAGCTCGGCAACCTCGGCGACGGCCCTGCCGTCGAGCCACAGGATGCCGGGCCGGATGGCCGAGCCGTCGTCGGCCACCAGTGCGAACGACTGCCGCTGCGGGGTGATACACAGCGCGCTCACCCGCGACCTGTCGGGGGCAGCCAGCGCCGCTATTGCCTGCCCGATCGCGACGTCGGTGGAGCGCCACCAGTCGAGCGGATCGTGCTCGTAGCGGGACAGCTGGGGAGTGTGTAGCCGGATGTCGGCGCGACCGGCAGCGTGCACCTCGCCCTCGTCGTTCAGGATCAGCGCCTTCGTTGCGGTGGTCGATGAATCGACGGCGATGACGAGCGGCGATGCTGGCATGATCGTCAGCCTACGGCCAGCCGCGGCCTACTATTGAGCCATGGCGCGACTGGATGCCTGGCTGTGGGCGGTGCGGGTGTACAAGACCCGTTCGGCCGCCACCGCCGCCGTGCGCGGCGGCCACGTGCGGGTCGACGGTGACCTCGCCAAGGCAGCGCAACCAGTGGTCACCGGGCAAGTGATCCGGGTGCGGCGGGATCACGATGAGCGGCTGCTCGAGGTGGTGGATCCCAGCCTTGCCAAGCGGGTCGGGGCGCCACTGGCGCAGGCGGCCTATCTCGACCGCACTCCCGAGAAGCCACCTCCGATCGCCGCGATGCAGGACAGGATCGCGGTGCGTGAGCGAGGCAGCGGCCGCCCCACCAAACGCGAGCGGCGCGCCATCGATCGGCTGCGCGAACGCCACTGACGGCGTGCCTGCCAGCTGCCGGGGCCGGCGGTGGCGGCGGCCATCCAGCTGGGCGCCTTCGACATCCCGACGCAGTTCATCACCGCCACCGCGTACGCGTTCACTCTCATCGCGTTGTGCGTGTCCTCGCCGCGGGTGGTCGCAGCGGCCAAGCAGCGGCGGCTGAGACGACGAGAAGCCGTGGCCTAGCGGCTGCGGTTTGTGTGGCTGGCCCCGAGGCGTGAGCCACCCAGCGCCGGGGCCGCGTCGAGACCTGGTTTCACAATCTCGTCCTCAGTATTAGTATCTACGCATGCACGTAGATACTAATGCTGAGGACTTGGGGCCCAGCAACGGCTACATCGAGATCGCCGTCGAGGTATTTCGCCTCCTCGCCGACGCCACCCGGATCCGGATAGTGCTGGCATTGCGAGAGGGTGAGCACCCGGTCAACGAGCTTGCCGAGCTCGTCGAGCGCAGCCCCGCCGCGGTATCTCAGCATCTGGCGAAACTGCGCTGGGGCAAGCTGGTTCGAGTGCGGCAGGACGGGAACCGGATGTTCTACCGGCTCACCGATGAGCACGCGATGCGCCTGGTCATCGAGGCAATCCGGCAGGCCGAACACACACTCGACGAAGCTCCGGAGCACCACGCATGATCACAGTGCTGCGCAACCCCACCTACGCCAAGCTGTTCGCGGCCCAGATGATAGCCCTGCTCGGCACCGGGCTGCTCACCGTCGCCCTGGGCCTGCTCGCCTTCGACATCGCCGGGGACGCGGCAGGCTCGGTGCTCGGCACCGCGCTGACCATCAAGATGCTCGCCTACGTCGGCGTCGCCCCGCTGGTGGCGGCACTGGTGGATCGGCTGCCGAAGAAGGCGGTGCTGGTCGGCGCAGACGCGATCCGGCTCGGGGTCGCCCTGACGCTGCCCTTTGTCACCCAGACCTGGCAGATCTATCTCCTTGTTTTCGTGCTGCAGTCGGCATCGGCCACATTCACCCCGGCCTTCCAATCCATGATCCCGGCCGTGCTGCCCGAGCCGCGCGACTACACCAGGGCCCTCTCACTGTCCCGGCTTGCCTACGATCTTGAGGCGTTGGTGAGTCCCGCGATCGCGGCGGCATTGCTGACGCTGATCAGCTACCACAACCTGTTCGTCGGTACCGCGATCGGCTTCGCCGGCTCGGCACTGCTGGTGCTCATCACATCGCTGCCAACCCCGGCCACCGAGCCGACGACTCTGACGTTCTGGCAGCGGTTCCCGCTGGGCGTGCAGGTCTTCGCGCGCACCCCGACGCTGCGCTTCGTCGGGATCACCAACGTCGTGGTTGCCGCGGGCACCGCCATAGTGCTGGTCAATTCGGTGGTCTACGCCCGCAGCCTATTCGGGCTGGACGATAAGGCGCTGGCTATCGCCCTGGGCAGCTATGGCGTCGGCTCGCTCCTCGTGGCGTTGAATATCCCGTGGCTGGTCGACAAGTCCGGGGTGATCCGGGTCATGATCGGTGGCGCCCTCACCATTACGGCAGGCCTGACCGTTGCCGTGATCGTCACCAGCCTGGCCGTGGACACCGGCACCGGTTGGCTGGCACTGCTTGCCACCTGGGCGCTGCTGGGCATGGGCACCTCACTGGTCAACACCCCATCCTCGCGGCTGCTGGCCGAAGCCTCGACCGACTCGAATCGCCACCTGGTCTACACCGCCCAGTTCGCGCTGTCTCACGCGTGCTTCCTGGTCACCTACCCGATCGCCGGCTGGCTGGGCACCCTCAACCTCGTCCTCGCCGCTGCCGTCCTCGCCGCACTCGCGACGCTCGGGCTGCTGGGCGCAACGCTGCTGGGGCGCCGGGCCCTCCACACTGCCGCGGCCGAGCCGACCCCTGTCGGGTGAGGCGGCCGGCCACGAGCTCATGTGAGGGTGTGCGGATGCCGAGCTGCCTAGGATGTGAACCATGCGCGGTTTCGTTGTGGAAATGAACCCCGATCGCGGCGTCACGCTGGAGGCGGTGCTGTTCGATCCGCCGCTGGCCAGCGAGCAGCCCAGCTGCCTGGAGCACCCGCGGCCGCTGATCATCCTCTGCCCCGGCGGCGGGTATCAATTCTGCTCCCAGCGTGAGGCGGACCCCATAGCGGTGGGTTTCCTGCGGCATGGCTTCAACGCCCTCATCCTGCGCTATTCACTGCGCGAGCACTCCGCATACCCCCATCCGCTGATTGACGCATCCCGGGCGGTGCGATGGGCCAGGGTGCACGCCGGCGAACTCGGCATCGATGCGCGCCGGATCGCGCTGTGTGGGTTCTCCGCCGGCGGGCACGTCGCGGCCCTGCTGGGCACGCAATGGAACGATCCCGATCTGCCCTCCGCCGAGCAGGCCGAGTATGAGGCACTCGCCGCGCGCGGCTATCCAGCTAATGCGGGGCTGATGGCAGCGCAGAACCGGCCCGACGCGTTGGTGTTGAGCTACGCGGCGCTGCGGCTCGACTGGGACCCCGGGGACACGCCGATCCAGGCCGAGGCTGCCATCCGCCGCCAGCGACACCCAGCCAGGGACACGCTGGCCCGGGTGGGGCCCCATACCCCACCGTCGTTTCTGTGGACCACCGGTCAGGATGCGACGGTTCCGCCCGGCGACTCGCTCGCCTTCGCCGCCGCGCTCGCCGAGCACGGCGTCGGCTTCGAGTTGCACCACTTCGGCTACGGCGGCCACGGCCTGGGAACTGGCGAGCGGCTGTCTAACCAGGACAAGGGGCAACTACCGGTCAACGTCGACGGGTGGTTGGGCCTGGCCGCTGACTGGCTACGGGCAACCCTGTAGCGCGGGTGAGCCGCGTCGTAGATCAAACGCTCACCGATCCCGCCACCGCCACCACCGCCTTCTCCGGCATGGCGCTGGGTAACTCCATCGGATCCATCACGGTGTTTTGAACCGCGGCCCGGCGGCTCGGTTACACGGCGTGCCCCGCCAGCCGAGCCGAAGCACGCCTGCTAGGTTCGGGGAGCCGATCGAGGGGGATTTGATGTCCAGCATTGTCAGAGCTGACGAACACGGCTATTTCGGTGCCTACGGGGGTGCTGTGCTGCCGCCATTCCTGGTGGCGCCCATCGCCGAAGTACGAGACGCCTATGAGCAGGCCCGGCAGGACCCGCAGTTCCAGGCCGAGTACCGGCGCCTGCTTCGCGACTACGTGGGGCGCCCGTCACTGCTGTACCGCGCCAGCAACCTCACCGAGAAACTCGGCGGAGCCAGGATCTACCTCAAGCGTGAGGATCTCAACCACACCGGGGCCCACAAACTCAACCACACCGTCGGCGAAGCTCTGCTTGCCAAACGGATGGGAAAAAGGCGGCTCATCGCCGAGACCGGCGCTGGTCAACACGGCGTCGCGCTGGCCACCGCCGCCGCCCTGCTGGGGCTGGAATGCGAGATCCACATGGGATCCATCGACGTCGCCAAGCAGCATCCCAACGTGATCCGGATGCAGCTGCTCGGCGCCACGGTGGTGCCGGTGGACGAAGGCGGCAGATCATTGAAGGAGGCGGTCGACTCGGCATTCAACACCTACGCCGCCCACTACGACGACTACTTCTTCGGCATCGGATCGGTGGTGGGGCCGCACCCCTACCCGTCGATGGTCCGCGATTTCCAGGCAGTGATCGGGGAAGAGGCCAAGGCCCAGTTCGCCGAGGTCGAGGGCGGCCTGCCCGATGCGCTGGTGGCCTGCGTCGGTGGCGGCTCGAACGCCATGGGCCTGTTCACAGCATTCCTTGACGATCCCGAGGTCGACATCTACGGCGTCGAACCCGCGGGTGAGGGGCTCACCACCGCCCGGCACGCGGCGACGATGAGCCAGGGAGCCCCCGGCAAGCTGCACGGCATGGACACCCTGGTGCTGCAGGACGCCGAGGGCACCCCGGCGCCGGTCCATTCGATCGCCTCCGGCCTGGATTACCCGGGCGTCGGCCCCCAGCACGCGTATCTGGCCGGGATCGGCCGGGTCACCTACGTCTCGGCCACCGACGCCGAAGCCCTCGACGCGTTCCAGGTGTTGTCTCGGGTCGAGGGGATCATTCCGGCGCTCGAATCGGCCCACGCACTCGCGCACGCGATGAAGCTTGCCCCCGAGCTGGGCCCCGAGAAGGCGCTGATTGTGAACCTTTCCGGCCGCGGCGATAAGGACGTTGATTATGTCGCGGAGCTGCTGGAGGCCCAGGGCTGAGCTCGCCTCGCCAGGTCAGGCGGCCTCGGTGAGGAAGGCGGCGCTGGCCCAGATGCGTTCGCCCGGGGTGCAGGCCAGCACATCGATATCGGCGAGGTCTTGGGCGAGTTCCAGCGTGGCCGGGCCGCCGGCCAAGATCGCGGTGGCCAAGACATCGGCGGAGACAATGTCGGCCGCGCACACGCTGACCTGGACGAAAGTGTCATCGGCTCCGACCCGCCACACGTGTTCGCCGCGTTCGGCGGTCCCCGACGTCGCCACCGCCCGCCGGCCGGGTGAGCTGACGAATTGGCTGAGCATCGCCTCCCGCTGCTGTGGGTCGACGATGCCCACCACCCACGGCTCCCCCGAGGCTTGGGCGCCGTCGACGAGCACATCGCCGCCAGCGTTCAGGCACCAGTCGTGGATTCCGGCCTGGGCCAGTGCCCGGCCGGAATCGCGGATCGCGAGGGCCTTGACGATGCCGGACAGGTCGACGGTGCCGTCGGGCCGGTGCGGGGTGAAGGCCCCTCGGGTGGCTTCCCGCCACGAAACGGCCTGGTCGTAGACCGAGCGGAACTCGCGGCTGGTGTGGGTGAGGGTGATCTCGCGCCGGGCCAATCGGGAGGCTTCCGATGTCGGCAGCCACAGGCTGAACCGGTCCTCCAGAACCCGGAATGCGTCGCGGACGGCGGTGGCGGCCTCGTCGGGCAGCCCGGACGCTGTGCGCAGGCTCACCGCGGTGCCCATGGCTTCGAATACCAGCGGCAGGCTCATTGTCGTGCCTGATCCAGTGCCGACTGCAGCGATGTGAGGTAGGCACCGGTGGTGTAGGTGGCGCCGGAGACTGTGCTGACCTCGGCACTGTTTGCCGCTATTGCCTCGCTGCGCACCGCGGGCACGGCCCGGTAGTTGATCTGGTCCGATTTGCGCTCGCCGTCGCTGACGATGTTCTCGGTGATGTCGCTGATGGCGCCCCCGGAAATCGTGACCGTGACTGTGGCACTGCCGTAGCGATGCGTCACCTGCTGGCCGGTGTAGGTGCCGTCGGCGTACCCGTTGCTGGGCTGCGTGGTCTGGCTCGTCGTGGGGTCACTTGTGGTGGTGCTGGGTGAGGTCGTCGGCTGCGTCGACGCCGGGCTCGTCGGGTCGGTGCCGGGGTCGTGGCTGGTGCCGTAAACGGGGTTGATCGCCAGGGTCTGCCCCGACGCCGTGGCCGCGCCCCAACCGAGTCCGAGGACCGCGAGCGAGGCGAGGGCCGCCCCGGTCTTTGCTCGTAGGCTCATCGTGCTTCCTTTCTTGGCCGCCGGGCCGGGCCCGCTGCCGCTTGCGTGATGGGTGTCCTGGCCGAGTGTGAGCTCACCAGGCGAACGCTTCGTGGTGGATGCGGTGCTCGGCAACACCGGCCCGCTTGGCCTCGGCGACGACTGCCGTGGTGGCCGATTCCGGGCCGCACAGGTACACATCGGCCTCGTCGAGCGGGCCCGCCAGATCGGCGAGAGTGAGGTGGCAGTAGCGGGCCGGTAGCCAGCTGGCGGTGCCGTCGGCGTCGCGGCCGCGGTGACCGGTGATCACGCGCAGCGCCGCTCCCCGCGCCTGGCACCAGGCCCGCAACTCCTTCAGGTGGGCGACCTCGGCGTCGCTGCTTGCCCGGATGATGACAGTGGCGTGGCCGGGTTCGAAGCCGGTTTCCTCCAGCAGGGCCCGCACTGGCGCCACACCGATGCCGAATCCCACGAGGACCACGTCGGGGGCGGTGCGGGCGGATTCGCTGAAGATGCCGTAGGGGCCCTCGAACATTACCCGGGTGCCGGGTTTGAGGGTCGTGGCGAGCCGATGGGTGCCCTTGCCGAGGGCACGCACAGTGACCCTCAGGTGGTCACCCTGGGGTGCCATGGACAGCGAGAACGGGTGCTGGTGCCACCACAACCCGGGCTGTAGGAAACGCCAGTGGAAGAACTGCCCGGCCTGGGCGCCCAGCTTGGCGATGTTGCGGCCGGTGAGGTCGATGCTGACTGTGTCGTGGGTTTCCCAGGTCACCGATGCCACCCGCACCCGATGTTCCAGCGAGGCGAACAGCGGAAGGAACACCCGCCAGGCAAGCATCACGAACAGCGTCGCCGCCCACAGCCCCAGCCAAGACCAGCGAGCGGGGCCCGCCGAGAACAGTGCTCCCATGGAGAACTGGTGGGGAAGCGCCAGCAGGATCGCCGCGTAGGTGGTCAGGTGGATGGCGTGCCACACCTCGTGGCCGAGTGAGCGTTGTGCCGAGACTATCGACGAGACCGCCACCAGGGCCAGGAGCCCGATGGCCACCACTGCGAAGACGAAATCGCCGACACCCCACAGGCTGACGAACTCGTCGACCAGGCTAAGCCGATCCGCCATGGCGTAGCCGACGATGAGGTAGCCGCCGTGCAGCAGCAGGCCGCCGAAGGTCCATTGCCCGAGGCTCTTGTGGATCTCCAGGGCCCGATCGTGGCCGATGGTGCGGTCGATGAAACCCACGCGCGCGCTGAGCCACAACATGATGATCATTGCCGAGGTCGCCGCGAGCCCCGAGAGGATCCCGGCTCCCTGAAGCAGCCCGGCCCCCGAACCGGTCATTGTCTGTAGCCCACCGCTGGCCAGCCAGAACCCCAGCGGTATCGCGACTACCAGCCAGGCGGCGATGTAGAGGCCATCGCGGGCCAGGGCACGGCGACGGTGCTGCGCGGCGTAGCGCTCACGAAGTGTCTCGCGCAGCGCCGGCGGGCGCCTGGTATGCCTGGTCATGGGTGCGGTGGCCGTCATGGTTCCACGCTGCGCCGCCAACCTGTGTGGTAGCTGTGACCCGACGATGGCCAGGCTGTGAGTCGCCCGGCCAGCCGGGGATACAGGTCGCTGTGGGCTGCCGCGTCGCGGACACCCACAACCCCGGGCGAGGCGTACCAGCGGCACCCGGGGCCAGACCTTCCAGCCACCCAGCAGGTGAGGTCATGGCCCCCGGGGCTGGTCCCGGTGGCTTCCCGTGGCTAGCTGGGCCGGGTAACGTCCTGGGTGGTGCGTGGCTCGACGCGATCCGGGACCGGGTGGTCGGTGTCGGCCAGCTGCTCGGCGTAGGTGCGCCAGCCTCCGGCGAGGTTGCGGACCTTGAAGCCGCGCTGGGTCAGCATCCGTTCGGCAAGGTAGCCGCGCAAGCCCACGGCGCAGTTGACCAGGTACTCGGTGTCGGTGGTGAGCTCGTCGAGGCGGCCTCGCAATTCACCCAGCGCGATGTTGACGGCCCCGGGCAGCATGCCGCCCGCGGTTTCGGCCGGCTCACGCACGTCGAGCACCTGCCAGCGCGAGGGATCCTCGATGTACTCGCGGAACAAGACGGGCCGGCTGAGGCCGGAAAGGATGTTGCCCGCCACCATGCCGGCGAAGTTCACCGGATCCTTGGCCGCGCCATAGGGCGGCGCGTAGGCGAGTTCGAGCTGCGCAAGATCGGTCACGCTGCCGCGGAAGTGGATCGAGGTGGCGATGACATCGATGCGCTTGTCCACACCGTCGAATCCGACGATCTGCGCGCCCAGCACGGCGCCGTCGGCACCGAAGATCAGCTTGAGCGTCATCGGGGTGGCGCCGGGGTAGTAGCCCACATGGCTCATCGGGTGCACCAGGGCCACGTGGTAATCGGTGCCGTAGACCTTCCCGGCGCGCTGTAGTGACTTCTCGCTGTGCCCGGTGGCGGCCGCGGTCAGGTCGAATACCTTGGTCACCGAGGTGCCGATGCTGCCTGCGTAGGGTTCCGGGGCCGAGGATCCCAGCGCATTGGCCGCCACCGCGCGGCCCTGCCGGTTGGCCGGGCCGGCCAGCGGGATCGCGGTGCGGGCCCCGAGGATCGGGTCGCTGACCTCGACGACATCACCCACGGCGTAGATATCGGGATCGCTGCTGGCCTGGAACTCGTCGACGGTCACGTGCCCGCGCGGCCCCAGCTCCAGGCCTGCGTCCTTGGCGAGCTGATTGTTCGGGCGCACCCCCACGCTGAGCAGCACCAGGTCCGTGTCGAAGGAGGAGCCGTCGTCGAGAACCACAGTGTGGCCGTCGTCGCGCAATTGGCTCACGCCCACACCCAGCCGCAGCCCGACTCCCTGGGTGACCAGCTGGTTGGACAGCAATTTGGCCATATCAGGATCCAACGGCGGCATTACCTGATCCATCAACTCGACGAGGGTCACCTCCATGCCGAGCTCGGCGAGGTTCCCCACCATTTCCAACCCGATGAAACCGGCGCCCACGACGGTGGCCCGGCGCGGGGCATGGGCCTGGATATAGGCGGAGATAGCGTCGGTATCGGGGATGGTCCACAGCGTGAACACGTTATCCGCCTCGCCGCCTGGCATCGGCGGGACGAAGGGGCTGGAGCCGGTGGAAAGTACGAGCTTGTCGTAGCTTTCCTCGTAGGAATCGCCGGTGCGTAGATCGGTGACAGTGACGGTCTTTCGGTCCCGGTCGATCGAGCGCACATCCGACCTGTCGCGCACCTCCAGATCGTACTTGCCCTCGATGGCGGCCTTCGACGAGACAAACAGCGAGGAACGCTTCTCGATGACGCCGCCGATGTAATAGGGCAATCCGCAATTGGCGAATGAAACGTGCTCGCCGCGCTCGAAGACAATGATCTGAGCTGTCTCGTCCAGCCGGCGGGCCCGGGCGGCTGCTGTCGCGCCTCCGGCGACACCGCCCACAATGATGACCTTCATAGACGTGACCCCTTTCATTGGCAGCCTACTCACAGCTTTCAAGGCTCCGCGGCGAGGGTTGGCCCAGTGGTCTATTCAGCCACGAGCCGGGCGATGACTCGCTGCTCGGGCACGCGTTGCGCCGCGAGGGTGGGAATCACGGTGGAGGCCACGGTGATGGCCGCGCATCCCAGGAGAATCGCCGCCACCAGGGGCCACGGAATTACCAGATGCCAGGCCACATCCATGCTGGGAATGGCGTAGCCAAAGAACATCAGCGACGGCGCGATCATGCCCAGCGATAGCAGGGCCGCGGTCACCGTGATGATGACGCCCTCGAAGGCGGGGATGAGGATGCGCTGGGCGGGGGTCGCCCCGGCCACGCCGAGCAGAGCCAGATCGGCGTCGCGTTGTTTGGTCATCATCACCAGCGAACTGATGCTGCCCGCGAACGCCACGGCCAGGGGCAAACCGAAGGTGAACAGCTCGGTGAGGATGCCGCCCATCCCCGCCACCAGATCGGCCTCCGCGTAGGCGGCCAGAGTCGCCGCGAGGGACTCGCCGGTCACCACGCTGCCGACGAGGATGCCGACGGCGAACAGCACCGGGGTCACCGACTTGTATAACCGTTCGGTGCGGGCGGTGACTGACGCCTTGGCCAGCACCCACGGCGCCGAACCAACGGGGATCAGCGCGGTCCAGGCCCGGGTGACCGGCCGCATCAGCACCGGGCCGAGGAAGGCGATGGCGATCCCCCAGATGAACATCTGCATCGCCCCGATGATCAGCAGATTGCTGAAGGTCTCGGAGTATCTGTGGGCGATCTGCACCGGCACCGAGGCGAAGGATCCCACGCCGACGGCC
Organism: Arachnia sp.; assembly: GCA_047972985.1. GTDB lineage: Bacteria > Actinomycetota > Actinomycetes > Propionibacteriales > Propionibacteriaceae > Arachnia. Next base: position 22,140 of record JBKEBG010000052.1, on the reverse strand, counting down.
AGCGTCAGGAGCAGCCCGATCCAGCCCAGGGGACGAATCCGCACCCGCTTGAGCGGCGCCTGGGACTGCCGAAGCGCCTCGACGGGGGGGATGGCGCTGGCCTGCCGTGCCTGTCTGCCGCCGGCGATCAGCGCCACCACTACTGTGGTGCCGCTGGCCAACAGCAGCGCCCACGGCGAATAAGTGGGCTCCAGGGTGGCGGTCCCGGTGTCCCCGGAGGCCTGCGTCAGCGCCACCCAGGGCCGCACCAAGGCGAGGCCGATGGCATCCCCGATGACCGCCGAGGCCAACGCCACTGCGGCCAGCTGGCTGAGTACGGTTCCCCGGATGTGGCGGGGGCTGGCCCCGGCCAGTGCGAGACGGGCCAGCGAACCCCGCCGGGAATCGACCACCAGGCTCGTGGCAGACGACACCACGGGCAAGGCCACCAGGCACACCGACCCGGCCAGCAGCGCCTGCACCACCGTGTAACTCGAGGACTCATAGAAGCCCAACTCGCCGCTGCTCAGCGCCGCCATCCCGGAGAAGAGCACCACTGCGGGGATGGTCAGGGCAGTGTTCATCACTATGAAACTCAGCGAAACCCCCACCCATGCTGTCCAGGAGTCCCGCAGTTCGGCCAGGTAGAGCCGTCTCATTCGGCGGTCCTCGCCGCATCCTCCAGGCCGGCCAGCTTCGTGGCGACCTCGGCCGCCGAGGCGGGGGCGATCTCGTCGACGAGGCGACCGTCGCTGATGAACACCACCCGATCGCAGGCGGCGGCCACCCGCGGGTCATGCGTGACCACGAGCACGCACCGGCCCGGCGAATGCGCGATCCGCACCAGCTCGGCCAGGACCCGCTCCCCGGTGCTGGTGTCGAGGGCCCCGGTCGGCTCATCGGCGAAGATGATCTCGGGCTGCTGAGCCAGGACCCGGGCCAGCGCCACCCGCTGCTGCTCCCCGCCGGACATCGACGGGGGCCGGGCATCCGCTCGGCCCTCGATGCCGACGGCGGCCAGCACCTGATCCGCCAGGCCGGGGGCGGGCTTGCGGCGATCCAATGTGTAGGAAAGCAGCACGTTCTCGCGCGCGGTGAGCGTGGGGATCAGGTTGTAGGACTGAAACACGAAACCCACCTGGCGGCGGCGCAGCCGAGCCAGCTCGGTGCGTGACCTGGCGCCCAACGAGCTGCCCGCGAGGATCACATCCCCCGCGGTGGGGGCCTCCAACCCGGCCAGGCAGTACAACAACGTCGACTTGCCGGAGCCCGATGGCCCCATCACCGCGACGATCTGCTGCGGCCACAGGGTCAACGACACCCCGTGCAGGATCTCGATCTCGGCCTCGCCCAGCGGGTACGACTTGCCGATATCGCGGGCTATCAGGGCGGCTGCGGGCGGCGACTCGGGTGGATGCTGGGTCACGGGGGGCCTTCCTACGGCGGGACGGATGCTGCACCGCCAGCCAACCGCTGCCCGGGCGTGGCCGTCGGCCCGGGGCGCACACACTGGCCGGAAGTGAACATCGGCCCGCGCGCGGCCAGCGTCGACGGCGCTCGCTACACTCGGCGGCGTCGTGACGACAATCCGCGCCGTGGGTGCGCCAGCTGTGGATACGGGTCAGGGTCAGGGGTCCTTGACCCAGTTCCGCGTGGTCGTTGTCGTGGTGGTGGCGCTGGAGCTCGCCACACGCCTGCTGCGCTTGGCCGATGGGTCGCCCGCCCAGCTGGCGATGTGCCTGGCGGCCTCGGCGGCTGCAGTCGTGGCGCTGTGGCGGCCCCTGATCGGTGCCGGGGTGCTGATGGGGCCGTTGCTGGCCGCCGCGGTGCTCGGCGAACCGGGGCTGGTCAGCCTCGCGCTGCTCGTGGTGATGCTGGCGGTGGCGATCACGCATCGATTCCGGGTCTGGGTGGCCGCGGCGGGCGTCGTGGCGGCAGGTATCGCCTGGGTGTGGCGGCTGGCCCCGGACTCGGGTCAGGTGCTCGCGTGGGCGTTGGCCCTGAGCCTGCTGGTGGGCCTGATGGGACGCGGGTATCAGGCGGTTCAACGCTCCGGTGAGCGCCGCATCCAGGACATTCGACGCAGCATCCACCAGCTGCGCCGACGCGAGCGGGTCCTCCTCGCCGACGAGCTGGCCACATTGCTGCGCCACGATCTGGACCGCCACGAGTCCGGCATTCGACGGGCATTGGCCGTCGGCGAGCCGGCCGGGCTAAGCGCCGCGTTGGCGCTGGCCCGCGACGATTCACGCGCTGCGCTCACGCAACTGCGGGAGATCGTCGGCGCGCTACGGGGCCGGGGCCGGGACCCGCGGCTCCGGCTGGCCACCACGCTGGAGCACGTGGAGGATGTGCTGGTTGAGTACGGTCACCGGGTCGAGCTGAACCTCGACGATCTCGGATCCGTGCCGCCGCAGACCGCCGAGGTGGCCGCCGCGTGCCTCACGCCGATGGGCTATCACCTCCTGCGGGTGATGCCCGAGGGGGCAACTGCCCGGATCGACGTGTCCTGTGAACCCGGCTGCCTGCGGGTGCGGGTGGCCGGGCCAGGCGGCCACGGACAGGATCTGGCGGCCCAGGCCCGCCGCGACCTGGTCGACGAGGTGGCTGCCCTGGCGGGCCGGGTCGAGACCTCCACCCGCGACGGCTGGACCGGGCAGGTGTGGCTGCCCATCGCCCCGGCCACCCCGCCCCAGGCCGCGGTGGAGCGCCCGGCCAGCCGGCGGCCCGGGACCCTGCCGCTGACCAGGGGCATCCTGGCGGCGGCGGTGTGGCTGGCCGCGGCAGTGCAGGCCGGGGGCGCGCTCGGGCAATTCCTGGCGGGCCGCGGCGGCATCGACGGCGCGTTGTGGGCGTGGCTGTGGCTAGCGGTCGGGGTGTGCCTGTGGCGGCCCAGGATCGGGGCGGCGCTGCTGCTGAGCGGGGCCGCCGCCAGCCTGCTGGCGTCCCCGGAGCAGCTCTCACTCGCCCAGCCCGGGCCGGCCGCGCTGATCGCTTTCACCGCGCTGATGGCCAGCCTCACCCCGCGACGGCTGCCGATGGCGTTGCTCGTGTGGACTGCCTACGGCGCCGGGTGGGCGTGGTCGATGGAATCGGCGCCGAGGTGGGACACCCTCGGCCAGTTCGTGCTCGCCGTCGTGGTGGCCGCGATGTTCCTGATGGCCGCCACGGCCGGGCTGATAGTGCGCCACGTGGGTGGGGTGCGGCGCTATCAGCGCAGCGAACTCGCCCGGCTCGGAGCCGAACGCGATCAGGCGCAGGAACGGGAGCGGCAACAGCTCGCGGGGCACCTGCACGACGTGGTGGCGCACCGGCTGTCGAGGCTGAGCCTGCAGGCGGCCCAGCAGCGCGACTCCGGTGATGTGGCGGAGCTGCGGCGGGCCGCGGCCGATGTGGCCAGCGCCTATCAGGAGATCCGCGACGAGCTGGCGGCGCTGGTGCGGGTGCTGCCGGGCGAGCCCGGGCCCGCGTTACCCCCGGGCTGGGACACCCCGAGGCAGGCGGCAGGCTCGGCGGGGCATGCGCTGCGGCTTGCCGGGTTCCACCCGAGCGTTGAGGTTGGTCCCGGCGCGGATCGCCTCGACGCCTCGGCGGCCACGACACTGGGTCGGATCCTGCGGGAGGGAACCACGAACGTGATCCGCTATGCCGAACCCGGATCGGCGTGCCTAGTGCGCGTGGCGCCAAGCCCTCACGAGATCAACGTGGAGATCCTCAGCCGGCTGGCCAGCCAACCACGGGCAGATCAGCACTCCGGAGGCAACGGGCTGCGGGGCCTGCAGGAGCGGGCCCACCTGACCGGGGCCCGGCTGGAGGCCGGCGTGACGGGGCAGCAGTGGCGCCTGTCGGCCACGATCCCGCGCCACCAGGGCCCGGCACGTGGCGCCGGGAGCGCCTAACCCGAGCCGACGGCGGGCAGGTCGGCAGGATCAACGATCCCCAGCTGGATCACCCGCACCAGCACCTGCGTGCGGGATACCACCCCGAGCTTGCCCGAGACCCGCGCCACGTATTGCTTCACCGACCCCTGCGAGAGGTGCATCCGGGTGGCTATCTGCTGGTTGGTCATCCCGTGCGCCAGCCAGGTGACCAGCTCGGTCTCCCGCGGGGTCAGCGCTACCCGCGCCGTGGGCGGCGCAGGTGACGGGGTGAGCGTGGCAACCAGCTGCCGACGCACCGAGCTCGACAAGGGCATGTCCCCATCGAGGGCCTGGCGGATTCCCGCCGCGATGGCACCCCCGCCTGCCGCCTTCACCAGGTACCCGGCGGCCCCGGCGCGCAGCGCGGCAACTATGTAGTCCCGGGTGGCGAACGAGGTCAGCACCACCACGCACGCCGACGGGTCGGCGGCGCAGATCCCCTGGGTGGCCCAGACCCCATCGCGGAGCGGCATCTCCAGATCCATCAGCGTCACATCCGGGCGATGCGCGGTGAACGCGGCCACCGCCGCCTCACCGTCTGCTGCCTCGGCGGCCAGCTCGAAGTCGGGATGGGCCTCGAAAAAGCCGCGGTAGAGCCCCCGAACGTCAGGATCGTCGTCGGCGATGAGGACCCGAATGGGCATGTCGCCAGGCTACAAGCCAGATCAGGAGCGATACACCCGGAAGTAGATGGAGTAGGCGGCCGCGCCGTTGGCGTCGATCAGCTTGACCCGGTAGGTAGTCTCACCCCGAAGATTCGTGCCATAGGTCAGCGGAATGCTGAAGCTGCCGCCGTCCTGCGTGGTGCGCACCTGGCTGCGGGACCACTGGCCGTTGACCAGGGCCTGCGTCTCGACCCGTAGGCCGGCCGACACACCGGGCGCCCCGGTCACATAGGCCAGGGTGCCCAGCGGTGATGTGCTGGGAGCGCTCACCGAGAACGAGACCCGGTTGACAGTGATGGTGGGGGAGTAGACCACCTTGCCATTGCTCAGCGTGGCCCGCACCCGGTAGCGCGTGGGGCCGATGTGGTTGTAGCCGTAGGTCAACGGGATGCTGTAGGACCCCTGGGATCCTGTGGTGCGGGCCTGGCTGGTGGACCAGCGGCCGTTGACCAGGGCCTGCGTCTGGACCCGCAGCCCCGATGTCATCTCGGATACTGTGCCCCGCACCTGATAGACGGTGCCGAGCTGCGGATACGAGGGGCCCGAAGCCGAGACTGTCGCATCGGTGCGGGTGAGGGTGAAACGCGAGGTCCACACGGTGGTGCCGTTGGGTCGCTGCACCCCCACCCGGTAGGTGGTTTGCCCCAGCGTTGCGTAGCCGTAGGTGAGCGGGATGCTGAATGCGCCGCCGGATGTGGTGGTGCGCACCTGGCTGGTGGACCAACGGCCGTTGATCAGGGCCTGGGTCCGCACCGAGGAACCGCTCGTGCCGTCGCCGGTGGTACCTGTCACGTTGGTCACTATCCCCAGGGGTGAGGTGGCTGGGGCGCTGACCGAGGGTGCAGACCACCGCCTGACCGAGAACTCCGAGGAGTAGAGCGCGTATCCGCTGGAGGTCCGGGCCGCGATCCGGTACCGCCACGATCCGGAATGCCCCTTCCCGTAGGTAGCCTCCAGCCGGTAGGTCCCATCCGATGCCGTGTAGCCGGTCTTGCTCGTCGACCACGCCGAACCTGTCCACACCTGCGTGGACACCCAGGTCGGCGTCGAGACGCCGTTGATCGTGCCCGTGGCGTGGAGGGCGGCGCCGGGTTCACCGGCGAGGTTGCTGACCGAGATCGACGCGGTTCTGGTCAGCGTGAACTCCTGACTGACCAGGGTTCCCGATCGGGACGATGCCACCACCCGGAACCGCTGCGGGCCCGCCTGGTTGGCGCCGTAGGTCAGCTGCAGCGTGAACTGCCCACGCGAACCGGCCGTGACAACCTGGCTCCGGGCCCAGCCCGATGCCAGCTTCACCTGAGTCTGGACGCTGACCCCGCCGCCGTTGGGGCTGACCAGGCCCGTGACCACTGCCGTGGCCCCCACCTTGGCCTGGGTCTGTGGGCGGATCGCCAGTGTGGCGCTGCCGCTGGCGGGGGCGGTGATGTTGTATTGGTACAGGTTGTACTTGGTCATCAGGTTGATGACCTTGTTCGCGTACTGCGGATCTGTGGCGTATCCGCCGAGGTGCACTTCGACGATGAATCGGTCGGGGTTATTGGTGTAGTTGAATGCCTTGGCATAGCGGGACCTGGTGGACAGGAAGCGCCCGTGATCGTGGAACGAATCCTGATCGGTGGCGTAGGTGCGGAAACTAGCGGTCGTGGAGTACGCTTCACCGCTGGAGTTGTACTCGGTGGTCCTGACCGAGACGCACCCATTGGGCCATGGCGAACCGTCGGACCAGCACTTGATGCCGAACCAGTTGTTGTGATTCTTCGTCAGGCCCGATTCACCCATCCCGGATTCGAGCATTGCCTGGGCGATCGCCACCGACGCGGGGACCCCGTGGCTTCGTTCCTCCTCTTGGGCCCAGCGATACGTTGTTGATACAAATGTCGACGCAGTCAAGGCCGAGGCGGGCTGCGGCACCAAGAGATATCCGGCGGCCAGGCTGAGGGTAAGGAAGATGCGAAATATCCAGCGGGGGGCGAACATGCATCTATTGAACCTCATGGATGCACGATAATCACCTGAGATTGATGTTGAGGTCGAGATTGGTCATCGGCGGTGATCTCGCCGGTGAGCTATTGTCCGCACAATACCGTGTCGTAATATTTGAAGCTTCGGGTGTGATCCGATTTAGTCGGAATTGTCTTCAGCGGTCTTGACGCGTTCGACAAACCACGACGACAGGGTCGCGGTCACTGTGCCGAGCAGGGCCACACCGGTCACCATCAACAGCACGGCGATGATTCGTCCCATGGTGGTGATGGGATACAGATCGCCATAGCCGACGGTGGTGATGGTGGTGATCGCCCAAAACAGTGCGTCGCTGACAGTACGGATCCCGGCCTCGGGGTTTTGGCGTTCGGCTTCAAGCACGGCCAAACCGCCCACGAAGATCAGCAACACAGTGGTTCCGGCCACATATATGGTGACCCGGCCCTGCAGCCGCATCGCGGCACGTTTGTTGACGAACCGCACCAGAGTGATCAGGCGTAGCAGGCGAAGCGGCCGCAGCATCGGCAGCAGCACGACAGCCAGATCCAGCAGATGTGTGCGCATGAATTCGCCCCGATGCGCCGACACGGTGAGCCGGACCACATAGTCGATAGCGAATAGCGCCCATGCTGTGGCTTCCACGACCCCACACCCGGTCTCGACCCAGCCGGGCATCTCGGGCCAGATGATCGGCGAGGCCCATGCCACCAAGAACACGAACGCGGCGACCGTCAGCGGCGTCTCCGTCACGCGGGTCCACCGCGCTAGCCGCGACCCGTTTCGTGCCATGGCGACGACCCTAACCTCGCGAGCCGATCCTGATACGGAGGCGCGCGGGTCATCGGCCCGCGGGGCCGCCGAGGCACAGAATCGGTCACGGGGGGCCTACCATCGCTGCGTGAGGCAATTCATCGCCTGGGTGAGCCATCCGGTCAGGATCATCCCACTGGCCTACCTGGGGGTTATCGCGTTCGGCACAGTCCTGCTGTCGCTGCCTGTGGCAACCAACTCGGGCCACAGCACACACGTTCTGGACTCCGCGTTCACGTCTGTGTCAGCGTTGTGCATTACCGGCCTGGCGGTGGTCCCCGCCGATCATTGGAGCCACTTCGGGCAGGTGGTGATCCTGGGCCTGATCGAGGCGGGAGGCTTCGGGATCGTCACCGTGGCCGGGCTGTTGACGATGCTTGCCACCGGCCGGTTGACGTTGCGGCACTCGATGGTGGCCGGATATGAGCTTCACTCGCGTTCCATCGGCGATGCCTGGCGGCTGCCGATGCGGATCGGTGTGGTGATGCTTCTGGTGCAGTCGGTGACGGCCTCACTGCTGAGCCTCGGGTTCCGTCAGCACACCGATAGTTGGCCGCAAGCGATCTGGTACGGCGTGTTTCACGCCATCTCGGCGTTCAACAACGCCGGTTTCGCGCTGCGCAACAACTCCCTGATGGACTACGTCGGTGACCCGATGGTCATCCTGCCGATCTGCATCGCGATCATCGTCGGCGGCCTGGGTTTCCCCGTCCTGCTGGAGCTGTGGCGACGCCTGCGCGGCAAGCGAGTGCCGCTGAGCGTCCACGCCCGCCTCACGCTCGCCGGAACCGTGATCTTGCTGGTGATCGGCGTGGTGGGGTTCGCGATCTTCGAATGGAACAATCCCGGCACGCTGGGACCGCTGGATCTGGCGGGGAAGGTGTGGGGATCGGTGGCTGGTGGCGTGGTGCCCAGAACCGCCGGGTTCAATTCGGTGGATTATGCCCAGCTGACCGATCCCAATATTGGGATGCAGTACGGCCTGATGATGGTAGGCGGTGGTTCGGTCGGAACCGCCGGTGGGCTGAAGGTAAGCACAGTGGCCATTGTGGTGGCGATGGTGCTGGCCGAGGTCCGCGGCGAAGATCAGGCAATCGTGGGCGGCAGGGCGATTCCAGCGGCGGTGCAGCGCACGGCAGCGGCGGTGCTGCTGCTGGCCATCGCAGTGGTGTTCCTCTCAGCATTGTTCATCGTCGACGACAGCGAGTTCACCCTGCAGGCAGCGCTGTTTGAGGCGATCTCGGCTTTCGCCACAGTCGGGCTGTCGATGGGAATCACCGGCCTATTGCCGCCCGAATCCAAGGCGGTGCTCATGATGCTGATGTTCCTGGGCAGGGTGGGTATTGTCACTGTGGCCACCGCGTTCGCGCTGCGTCAGCGGCACCGGCGCTATTCACTACCGGAGGAGGCGCCCCTTGTTGGGTAGACCCAAACGCAACCAGGATCAATCCCGGGAACTCGTGCTCGTCGTGGGGCTCGGGCTGTTCGGTTCGGCCGTGGCCGCCACCTTCAAGGAAGTGGGGGTCGATTTCGTCGCCATCTCCGAGAATGCCCAGCAGGTGGAGCGGTACGCCGACGACTTCGACCGGGTCATCGAGATGGACCCCTCGGATCGGGAGGCGTTGGAACAAATCGGTATCGACCGGGTCAGCAAGGCAGTCGTCGCGCTCAGCAAGGTCGAACTGTCCATCATGACAGTGCTCGCCCTCAACGAATTGGGTGTCAAACAGATCTGGGCGCGGGCCGCGACCCGCGAGCACGCCGAAATCCTGCGCCGCATCGGTGTCCACAAGGTGGTGCTCTCGGAGGCCTCGACGGGGCGCCGGGTTGCGCATGCAGTCTCGGGTTCGATGGCCGACTATTTCGAGTTCGAGGACGGCTTCGCCATCGCCCGCACCGTGGCACCCGATGTGTGCGTCGACCGGCCGCTGAGCCAGTCGGACCTGCGGGCCAAGTTCAACGTGACTGTCGTCGGGATCAAACGCACTGGCCAGCCGTTCTTCTACGCCGAGCCGGAGTCGGTCCCCCAACACGGCGATGAGCTCATCGTCTCCGGGCGCATCGCCCAGGTCGACCAGTTCTGCCGGCTCAGCCGAGGGCTCATCGCGGGCGAATCGGACCGCACATCCTGAACCGCCGCGCTGGTCGCCCGCCGCTTCAAGGGCGGGGTGAGACCTCCGCGGCTACCGGTGGAGGTCTCCAGAACCGCCTGGCGGCGCTGCTCAACCAGCCGGTGATACCACGCGAACCCAGTTGGCTCCCCGGCCGATCTCCACCCGATCCAGCTCGATGAGGGGACCCGCCGGATCCACCGCCAGGAGCCAGGCCTGGTTCGAGAGTTCCCCGACGGCGATGACCAGGCTGGCGTCCGCGGTGAGCGCGAACCCGCGGGGCTGATCGGGGGTGGAGGAATAGGCAAGGACCTCGCCCAGCGAACCGTCGGCCAGCAGCTGGGTGTTGGTGATCTGCGAACTCATCCGCTCCGAGGAGAACACGCGCCCCTCGGCGAGGTGAATATCGGCCCCCCAGATCAGACGCTCCTGGCGGGGGCTCGCCCCGAACCGGCTGCGGCCGAGCTGTGCTGCCGGGTCGACCACGAACCTTGACTCGGCCTCGATCAGCGTCCCGCCCAGGGAGACGTCGTAGCGGATCACATCGCCGGAGAACTCGGTCACCACGTAGGCGCTGCTGCCGGCCCAGACTATGTGACGTGGGCCGCTGCCCGCCGGGGCCGCGGCAGTGGGCGGGTCCAACGCGACCAGCCGCTGATCGGTGTCGAGCCGGAACTGTGCGATCAGGTCCTCCCCGAGGCTCACCGCGTACACGTACCGGCCGGCCTGGATGATCGAGTGCAGGTTGCTGTAATCGAACCGGGAGTGCGGCTCCTCCAGCTGGCCGTCATCGATGGGCCACACAGCGCCGAACCCGGCGTGATACGAGGCACCCAGGAGCGCGTCACCGTCGTCGGTGAGGGTGAGGTAGACCAGCGGCCCATCGACGTCCCGGCGCGCCAGCAGATCAAGGTTCCCGGTGCTCCAGTCCAGGCCCAGCGTCAGGATCGCCGCCCCCGCTTGCCCCTTGACCGCGGCGAAGACCAGGCTCCGCTCGGGATCCACAGCAAACGTGCTGCATCCCGGTGCAGCGCCGAAGGTGGACAGCGGACGCAGCCGCGGCGCAGGGGAGCGTTCCAGCGCGAGGACGCTGATGGTGCCGTCGGCGGCGTTGGCGGTCAGGACGAGCTCAGACATGTCAGAAGTCTAGGTCCTGACGCGACGACGGATCAGCAGCAGCCCGCAGGAAAGCGCCGCAAGCCCGGCCCCGAGGATGGACAGTGACACCAGCCGAGCCCGAGTCGCCGAGCGCGGCGGTGGTGCCGGCAGCATCGGCTCCGGGGTCGGGTGAGGTCAGGAATCCGTCTGGGATGGTGGCCGGCCAGCAGCGAGGCCTGGGCGGCGTTGACTATCGCGTCGGTGGCCTGGCTGGTGATGTCGCCCAGCCTGCAGTCGATCCTGCTCATGGGGTTCCCTACCCGACCAGCGACCGGATCCGGGTCAGCACGTCGCGCAGGCGGCCGTGGACCCGGATGGTGGCGAGGGCATCGCCTCGGGTGTTGCCGTCATTGACGATGATGACAGGTTTCGAGTGGTGGGCAGCCTGACGCACGAAGCGCAGCCCGCTCATCACTGTGAGCGTGGAGCCGAGCACCAGCAAGGCCTCGGAGCCGTCGAGCAGCGCGTTGGCCTCGGCGACCACCTCTGGGTGGGCGTTCTCTCCGAAGAACACAACATCTGGTTTGAGGATGCCGCCGCAGACGGGGCAGTCGGGGTAGCCGAACACTCCCAGGTCTTCGATCTCCGCGTCACCGTCGGGCGCCCATTCGGCCCTGGCGGAAAGCTCGTCGAGGCGGGCGGCGATATCCGGGTTGAGCCGCAGCAACTCCTGCTGCAGCGCATCGTGGCCGCTGCGGGTGCCACACGACAGGCAGATGATCCGGTCCAGACGCCCGTGGAGGTCTACCACCGGTGCGGAGCCGGCGGCGCTGTGGAACCCGTCCACGTTTTGGGTCACCACACCGGTCAGCCCCGAGTGGGTGCCGAGTTCAGCGAGCAGAATGTGATCGGCGTTGGGCCGGGCGCGCTGAAATGCCGTCCACCCGACACAGCTGCGGGCCCAGTACCGCTGCCTGGCGGCGTCAGAGGTGGCGAACTGGGTGAACGTCATGGGATTGCGGGGGCGGGAGGTTTGCCCGCGATAGTCCGACAGCCCGGAGCCCGTTGACATGCCGGCGCCGGTCAGGGCGAGCGTCGGATGGCGTGACACGAGCGTGGCCACCTGTTCGATGATGTGATCGGGCGAGGTCTGGCCGTATCCGCCGCGGCCATCCCCCCATTCCCGGGAACTTGGCACCCTCGGCAACTGAGTCACGGCGTGCTGGTGAACTGGGGTGGGTGGGACATGGCGGCCACAAGGGTGTCGGTGTGCCGCCCGGCGGCTTCGCTGCGCACACCATCGCGTGCCCCGAGCCGGTCGGCCTCGGTCTCGGCCGCCGACACTTTGAAGCGCGCGCTCAGCCGCGTGACCCGCACCTCGATTCCGAGGATGTGGTCCAGTTGTTCACCCACGAAATCGTGGGGTGCCATGCCGACGTACCACGGCTGCTCGCGTGGTTGTTCCTGCTGCTTGGTCAGCCGCGACACTGCCGCCAGGAGCCACTTGCGATCGTCGTGGATCACCAGCTCACCCAGGCGTGGGCCACGAGGTAGTTCCAGGTGGGCACCTTCTTATGCTCGGGCTCCTTGGACGGATACCAGGTGGGGGAGATGTAGTGTTCGGCCGGCCCGAACACTGCGAGCACGGGCCCCTGTTGCCGGCCTGCGGTACCCAGCGGGTTCTTGCGGGCGATGTGCCCGATCAGGGTCAGGTCGTCACCCTCCCCGGCCGGGAGTAGCGGAATGAAGTTGGCGTCGGGGGCGGTGCCGTCGTGACTGATGAGGCTCGCGAGCGGGTGCGAGCGGATGAAGTCTCGGATGACGCGGGTATCGCTGACCGCGTCGGAGTGCGGCGTGTAGGGCACCCAGCCAGATTGCCACACTGCTCAGCACTGACGCGTGCGGGTCCCGGCTGGCCGCCACATACTGAAAAAGTGCGCCGAGCGGAAGAAACCTGCGGCGTGTCGCCGGTTTCGGCCTCCTGGGTGCACTTTTTCAGTAATGGGCGGCCGCGCGACCGGTTGCGCCCAGGCGGCGACCCACCCATCCACTCTCGCCCGCGCCGGTATCCTGCGGGAGTGAGCCAGGAGCAGCAACGGGCATCGGCGAAGGAATCCATCCTTGTGGCCGCGTCAGACTTGATCCGGTCTCAGGGGGTCGCGGGCACGTCCATCGCCGATATTGTGGCGCGTTCGGGCACCTCGGCCGGCGCGATCTACCACCACTTCGGCAGCAAGGAGCAGCTGGTGCTCGCGGTGGGCCACGCCGCGGCGGCAGGCCCCCTGACAATGGTGATGCGGACAACTCCCGGGCTGTCCCCGGCCGACCTATGCGTGGCTGCCCTGACCCGCGTGGCCGAGGACGAACGCACCCCCAAACTCCTGCTCCAGATTTGGTCGGGCGCCCAAGACGACGAGTCGCTCGGCCGGCTGGTCCACGAGCGGATGGAGTTGGCGCGGGCCACCGTACGAGACTTCGTCGCCGCCTGGTGCGAACCCAACCACCCAGACGCCGACCCGGACCTGATCGTCGAACTACTGCTCGGCCTGATCAGCGGTTTCGCGGTGCAGCGAGCGCTGGGATTCGCGGTGGATTTCTCGGCCTATCGAGCGTTCGCCCGGGATGCCGTCGCGGGAGCCATCGAAGGATCGGTGGACACCCACACCTAATACCCCTGGGGTATGTATGCTGCCAGATCGCCTGCCGGCCCCCTGAGCCGAGCAGGCCGCTGCTTGAGCTGTGTAGCCGCACTTGGGCCGCGCCCGGACCGCCGGGGCGGTTTACTACTGCCATGAGGATCGCACTCGTCTTGGGCTCTGGTGGTGCCCGCGGCTACGCCCACGTCCCCGTCATCCAGGAAATCGAGCGGCGCGGCCACGAGATTGTCGCCGTCGCGGGGACTTCCATGGGCGCCCTGGTGGGGGGTGTCTACGCCGCCGGGGCACTCGAGCCGTTCACCGAATACGTGATGTCGATGAACTCGGCGGATCTGCGGCGCATGGCCGATCTCACCCTGCGCTCTCCCGGCCTGATCCGGCTGCACAAGGCGATGGATAAGCTCAGCGAGTTCACCGGCGATGTCCGGATCGAGAACCTTCGCATCCCCTACACAGCCGTGGCCACCGACATCGATCACACCCGCGAGGTGTGGTTCCGCTCGGGCAAACTCATCGCTGCCATCCGGGCGTCGATCTCACTGCCGGCAGTATTCACGCCAGTGCAGGCCTCCGGCCGCATCCTGGTGGACGGCGGGCTACTCAACCCGCTGCCGATCGGCCCCACCCGCGACGTGGACGCAGACCTGTGCGTCGCGGTGTCGCTGTTCGGCCGCTCCTCGGGCCTGTACAGCCGCGCACCCCGCGATACCTCGGCCGACGACGCCGCAGATACCGATCACGACGAGCCTGACGAAGCGGGCTCGGATGGGTTGGCCGATTCGTGGCTGGGCCGCCGGCTGGCTCAGCTGCTGTCTCGGCCCGCCGAGCAGCACCTCTTCGACGATGTCTCATCGGGAACCGATGTCGCGCTGATCGATATGGCGATCCGGGCGCTGGACATGATGCAGGGTCAGATCGAGATCGCCCGCACCGCGATGAGCGCCCCCGAGGTGCTGATCTCGGTCCCGCTGGATACCTGTTCGGCGCTGGAGTTCGACCGGGCCCAGGAAGTGATGGACCTCGGGCACCGGCTTGCCGTAGAGGCCTTTGACCGGGCCGGTCTGTAGCCCCCGCCGGCCGGCTGGCTGAGCCGGGCGCAGGGCAGTCGGATGGGAACCTCCGCCGTGGCTGGGGAGGTCCCGAGACGCGCCCGTCAGCCAGCCGAGGGCTGGATCAGTGGGGCCCGTCGGCCAGAGCGAAGGCGGCTTCCACTGACGCACTGAGCACGAGCTCCTCGGGGACCACCTCGATGATTGCGTCCTCGGCGGGGGCGCTGCTCGGGGCGGGGACGGGCAGGCCTCTCGCCGAGCCCGGCTGCATGCCCGGACGCGACGGGCGTCGGCCCAGCCCGGGCTCGGCCAGCCACAGGGCGCGGCCCAACCCGATGCCCAGGCCGTGGGCGTAGGCCTCGGCGCGGGCCCGCGCGTCGGCGGCGGCAGCCTTGCGGACCTCGGTATGGGCTGGGTGGTCCGGAGCCACGCTCCAACTCGGCCCCTCGACCTCGGCCCCGGCGCGGGCAAGTTCGGCAACAAGCTTGCCCACGGCGTCGAGCCCGGTGAGTTCGACCCGGGTATGACGGGTGGCGCGCCAGCCGGTGCGCTGCCGCTCTCCCCGGCGCCATCGGGTGATGGGCTGCACTATCAGGGCCGCCGTGACCACCCGGTCGGTATCCGTGGAGTGGGCCTTGAGAGTGGTATCGACAGCGGTGGCCAGCGTGGTTGCTGCGGAATATGCATCGCTGCGCTTGGCATCCTCTGCGCTGACGGTGAGGCTGAGCGTTGCCCGGTCCGGCATTGCCCGTGTCTGGGCGGTTCCGGTGACGACGATGTCGGCGATCGGCAGGGTTTCATCGGGGATGGTGAGCATAATTTCAGTGTATGAACCGCTGCCAATTCGGCCGCAGCAGCAACTCACCAGCCGGCGTAGTGCCCCCGGGAGAGGAAGAATCCGTGGCCGCTCACGCTATTCCAGCAGGTGAGGCCGGTATCGACAACGGCGCACACATTGTCGTTGACGAACACCGAATCGCCATAGGCCAAAGCGGGCCAGGTCGCCGGATCCCCATCGGGGCTACCCCACAGCATCGGGTCACCATGGCATGCCATCACTGCCACGTCGTCGAGGGAATATCCGTTGCACACACCGCCGCTCTCGGGCCCTTGGTGCTCCGAGATCATTGTGGTCTCGAGGGCCTCACACAGCACGAAGCCGTCCTGCATCGAGCAGGCGATATTGCCCGACGGGGTGATGAAGCGGTAACTGCCCTGCGCGTCGCGGGCGTCCTCGGGGACCGGCCCGCAGCCGCGAGGATCGGCCTGGCTGGGTAGCTCAACCCCGGCTGGGCACACGATCGCCTGCTCCGCCGCGGAGGCAGACGGCGATCCGGGGGGCTTGGGGGCGGGGGCGTGCTCGATCTCCCGCTTGCGGTCCTGTGACACGGTCGGCGATCTGGAGGCCTCGGCTGAGGAGCCCGGCTCGGCTGACGTGCCCGGCGACGGCTCGGTGGGGGTGCTGCAACCGCCCAGGAACAGCACCACTAGGGCCAGGAATGCTGCTGGATGCTGCCGCACAGGGTGCCTCCTCGTCACTGAACCGGTCGATGCATCTTAGCGTTGGGTGGGGGTCGGCGTGGTCTCCGGCGCGGCAAGCCCGTGCCGCAGCTCTATCTCTCCCCGGCGCCCTCCGATGCTGCGGATCGAGACAGCTCAGGCCGGTTGCAGGGGGCTGGGCTCGCCGCTCCACGTGACCACCAGCTCGTCCCTGGCCCGGGAGGCGGCGACGTAGAGCAGGGAGCGTTCCCGCAGCAGTGCGTCGCGGTGCTCATCGGGCAGCGCCGCCAGATCGCGCAGGGAGACCGGGATCGACCCTTCCGAGATGCCGAACAGCAGCACCTTGGCGAACTCGGTGCCCTTGGCCCGGTGCATCGTCATGACCAGCGGCGTGCGCGCGGTGGGCTGGGTGCGTTCGACCGCTCGGACCGCCACGCCCCGCTCCGCCAGCCCGGTGACGACGAGCTCGCGTTGGCGGGAATCGCGCACCAGCACGGCGATGGAATCCGCCTGGTCCGCCCCGACCTCGCCGATCCACTTCTGCACCACCGTCGCCGCGTCGTCGAGTTCGTCGCTCAGGCTCGGGCACCCATGCAGCACCGGGTCGGGGCCGCGCCGGGCCGAGCGGTACCCGGCCGTACTCTCGGCCTCGTCCTCGAGATCGGTGTAGCTGCCGCCCTCCAACACCGCGACCGCCCAGCGCAGGTTCTGCGCCGTGGTGCGGTAGTTGAGGGTGAGTCGCTGTGACCGGCCGCGGATCGCGATTCCGTAGTGGCTGAGCACCACCTTGGCTCCGAAGATGCGCTGGTGCGAGTCTTCCGCGATGAACACATCGTTGGGGCCAGGCTCAACGAGGGCGCGGAGCAGCTGCCAGTGCGGCGGCACCAGATCCTGGCCTTCATCGACCAACACATGGTCAGCCGGCCGCGACTGGCCGGCCTGGGCCTGCCGGTCAAGGTGGGCGGCAGCGATTGCTGCCGTCTCGTGGTAATCGACGGTGCCGGCGATCCGGGCGGCCAACCGGTAGGCCTCCACCACCTGCCACACCGCGGCCCGCTCCACCCGGGTCAGCCGCACTCCCCGGCCGGGACGCCGCACCCGCAGGTACCCCGCGGCGTCGATGATGCGCTGCGGCAGGATCACATGGCTGTATTCGGCGGAGAAGAAGTGCACCGAGCGCAGCTGATCGGGCAGGTCCTGGCCGGCGGCGTCGATGGCCTTGTGCCAGGCGCCCTGAGCGGTGACCCGGGACACCGATGCGTGACCGGAGCCCAGCACATCAGCCACGGCATCCTTGATGTCGGCCCCGGCGCCGTTGACTACCTGCCGGGCTATCGCGTCGATCCCGGCAACCCACGCGCCGTCCTCGCCGAGCCGATCGGCAAGGGCGGCATCCGGGTTGAGCCGCAGCAGGTCCCGCTTCATCGCCTCGGCCAGGTTGACAGTGTATGTGGTCAGCACCATCCGCGGGACGGCCGCGGCGCCCAGCAGCCGGGCGGCCCGGTGAATCAGCACCACAGTCTTGCCGGTGCCGGCACCACCGGAGAGCCGGAACGGGCCGGAGGTCTCGCGTTGGGCGAAGCGCCGCTGCGCTGGATGCAGGAACACTCGCCAGGCCCCGAAATCGCCGCCCTCGATGACCCGGCGCAGCTCGTCGACGCCCTGGATGCGGGCGAATTCGATGGACGCCGCCGGATGGGCCAGGCTCGCCAGCAGCGCGTCGTCGGTGTCGAGCGAGGAGCTGTTTCGAACCCGGCCGGCAGGACGTCCAGCAGCGATTGCCAGCCCTGCGGGGCGGGGGCGAACGGCATGCGGGTGCGGATGAAGGGGCCTTTGAACAGGCCGTCGGTGTGGTGCAGCAGGAAACTGGTGAGGGCTGCCTGGGCGTCGGCATCGGCGAGCGCGAAGGTGGTGGTGAGGTAGTCCAGCAGCGCCGTCTGCAGCGACATCGCCTGGCGAGACGGGAGGAGTTCACTCATGGGGCGCCCGGGCAGACATGGTCTGACCGTACCGGGCTGCCCGCCTGATGGTCTGGAGGTGCCCGGGGGAGTTCAGGATCTGGACCGTGAGGAGGGACGCTGGCCGGGGCACAGGAGATCATGTCGGGGGTTCTTCGTAGTGAGGCAGATAACTCCTCAACAGCCCGAGGCGAAAGCGTGGCTGGCCGACCACCCCCGCATTCGGGTCCACTTGACCCCCACCTCGGGCTCCTGGCCGAATTTGGTGGCGAGGCCTCGGGCGGAGGTGAAGGTGCCGCGACGGATGGCTTGGCGTTCGCAGACTGAGACAACGATGCTCCGGCGAGTGCTGGCCGTTCGGCGTAGATTTGGAGGCATGACACCGAACCCCGCGGCTGTGATCCGAGACGCTCTCGCGCCCAACGCCGATCAGCGCGCGGTCGTCGCCAACGCCCTGCTGGACAGCCTCCATGACTCAGCCGATACGGGCGAAGTCGATGCGGCATGGCGGGCCGAGGTGACCCGGCGACTGGCCGAGGTACGCGCCGGTGCAGTCGAGTTGGTCGACGCTGATGAGCACTGCGATCGCTTGCGCGCCTCGATCACTGCATGACCGTTCAGGACCCGATACACATACCAGTAGCCGCTCAGCCGGTAGTTTGCCGACGCCCCCAAGCCACTGCTTCGAGCTTCAGTCATCCTCGACACCGCGGCTCTCCCACGCACCGAACGAGCCCTCGGGGCTCACCCACTCAACGCGCCCGTTGCACGAACCGCCGAGCGCGACCGCACCCGCCGTCGAAGGCGAGCCGAAGACGATGTCACGGGTTGTTCGGGCGATCCCGCTCTCGACCGCGATGGAGCCATCGGCGACCAAGCCTTCATGCCGGGCGCGGTAGCTCGCGTAGGCCTTCTGGGTGCTTCGCGCATTGCCCACGCCGTGCCACGTCGGGACGACGACAGAGCCGCTGAGCATGGTGAACTCGCCGTCGATCTGCTGAGCGCGAGCGTCAACGGTCTTGTGCTTGTTCGTCAGCGTGAACACCGGTGACTCCGAGGTTGGCGAGGCGACGGTGTGCGCCTTCGCGGTGCGCACCCGGATGACGTTGAGGCCGAGCACAGGAAGCACGATCTGCAACTCACCGAGGAAGTACTCCCATGTCCGACACGTCAGCCTCGGGCAGCCGGGGCCTGGGCGGTGCCGTGGCGTTCTCCAGCGTGACGCGTCCGGCCTGCTGGGCGAGTTCGATCAAGCGAGACTCCAAGTATCGGACGTGCGACTTCGTCAGGTTTGTGTCCTTCGAGGTGATGAGCACCACCTGGCTCCAGAACGACTTCTCCTTGACGTGAGCACGCAGCCGCGTGGCCACAACATCGGCCTCGCCAACGTAACAACGGGTGTCACCGACGGCGTCCTCGTCCTCCCCGAGTAGCAGGTATGCACCCGTGCGCTCGACCTCCTCTCGACGCAGTAGCTCCGCAAGGTCTGAACGGCGCGCGGAGAGCACGCTGCCCGTCCAGTTCGTGATCTCCGCCGTCGTCAAGCCACCAGGGGTGCCGTCTACGAGGAAGAGCTTGACCTGCTTGCCGTTCATGCCTCAATCCTCCCCCCGATCACTGACATCTCCGGCAAGGAGCCCGTGAGGCGGCCCGAGAAGGCAGCGCTCAGGAGCGAGCGCAGCGGAACGACGACGTGCTGGTGGCCGAGACTACTGTGATCAGGAGTCGGTCAATCTCGACTCGAAAGCGCAGTAGGCGGCGCGCATGTCGGCTTCGCGGTCGCGGGGGGCGAAGGGTAACTCGTAGACGTAGGTGGTGCCGGCCTGGTTGGTGTGGGTTCTCTCGTCCAGGGTGAGGCGGCCGCCCTTCTTGCGGTAGGCCACCAGGACCGGGTTGGGCACCACGCGGCCGTTGGCGTCGAATGTGTACTTGTCCTGGTCGTAGCCGTGGAGCACGGCGAACTGGGTGCGGTACACGGTGCACAACTGATCGGCGCTCACGCCCAGCATCAGGGCCACCAGCGCGTCGATCTCCACCAAGGCCTGACGGCGATCGGCGGCGCGGCGCAGCGGAGTCTGCGGAGTCCAGGCCGGGCCACCATCGCCCAGGTCCACCGTCAGCCCAGGCCGGGTCCACCGGTCCTCGCCAAACGCCGAGTCATAGACCTCGGCCCACAGGTCGGCATAGGCCTCAGTCACGCAATTCAAGCGCAACGCCCGATGAAGCAGGGCTGACAGGAGTGGGTGATCCATCGGCGGTGCTGGAAGTCGTTCAAACGCCGATTGGTAAATTCCGCTCTTGGGAGCTGCGCGGATCGCGAAGTCCAGGAGGAGGCTGGCTGCGAAGCCTCCGACTGCACCCAGTAGCTGAGACGAGGGCTCAACGATGCAGAAGACTGCGTTGATGTGTGCGGCGCCCGGTGGGATCACCGCTGGGATCAAAGTCCGCTCGCCGGTGTTGGCTGCCATGGCGCGCCAGGCGAGGCGGTAGTGGTCGCGGGCGGCGGTGGGTTCCCCGCCGGGGATGGGGTGGGGCCAGTGGGTGTAGGCGGCGTCGTAGGCCGCGCGGTCGCCGGCGGGTTGGTAGGACGTGGCGGGGAGGGCGTCGGGGGCGAGGGTCTCGAAGTCGGTCTCGGACCAGTCCTGGTTGTGCTTCATCGTGGGATTGGGTGTCTTGTACAGCGGGGTGCCGACGAATAGGTGCGGGCCCTGCAGGATGACGTCCTCCCAGGATGCCGGGGTGCTCCAGCGCTGGATAAAGCGGCCCCTGGCGCGGTCTCCCTTCTCATGCCATCCCGACGAGAAACGCAGCCCCAACGATCCGAGGCGCTCACCGTGCGACAACACGGCAAGGGTCTCGGCCACATCGCGGTTGACGGTGTAGACCATGCGGGTGCGTCGCGGATCGCCAAGGCTGGGTTCGAGAGTGTCGCGCCAGATCGCCAACGTGTGGTCGGTGACGGTGAGGATGCGCTGGGCGTGGGAACGCTGGTCCCAATTGCCCTCGAACTTGAGGCCCGGGGGTGGGCCATCTCCGTTGTGCCGCAGCGACCCCACCACAGTGTCGGGGTGGTAAAGGCTGGATGCTTGGGAGAACGCCACCTCACCAGTGGCGCCGTACACGTGGACACCGTAGGAGACGAGGTGATGGACCTCGTCAAACAGCTTGAGTTCGTTGATGAACTGCCAATGGCGACGCAGGCGAGGGTAGGTCTGGGCTCGCAACTCGCTCGCCTTCTCGTCGGTGAAGTGGGTCTCGGGGTGCAGCAGGCCGATGGTGCCGCCGTCGGAGGCGTGGGCCCAGGTAGCGGCCATGAAACAGCGGTAAAGGTCCGGCTGAAGGCCGCTCAGCACTGGATAGTTGGTGGTATCACCCACGAACGCTGCTGTCGCGGCCACCGGCGTGACGCCGTCGAGCACCAAGTTCGTCATGCCTGGCTGAGCCAGGGTGAGGTGGCGGCGCTCATCCCGCTCGGCCTCAGACGGCTTACCGCCAAGTTGCCACCACGGGTCGCCCTCGGCCAGAAGAGCGTCCATATCTTGAATCGGTCGCACCCAGGGAGGGTTACCTACCTGCAGGTCGAAGCCGCCTCGTCCGAATACCGGGGCGAACTCCAACGGCCAGTGGAAGAAGCCCTGCTCCTCGGCCACGCGTTGGCATACCCGCAGCCACGGGTGAAGCTCCAGCACCTCGGCGACAGGTTTCGCCCCGCCACCGGCCAGCACGAACGATTCCTGATCGGCCAGCGCCCCCCACTGGTCACCAGGCACCAAGGCCTGGCCGGCATCCCAGCCCTTCTTATCGCGTCCCTGTTTTGGCTCGATGCCGATGATCTGCTGCACCGCTATCAGCCAGGCGGCCAACCCAGGGGGCGTGACCTCCTCACCGGTCAGGGGCCAGAACCACAGGGCACACCAGGCATCCATCACGAGCTTCAACCGGCGATAGGCGCCATCCGGATCGGCAAGGGAGGCCTCGATCTGCTCCCGCGACACGGCCGAGCCAGCCCCGGACGGCTCCCGGCCCCACAGCCCGATCTCGCGGCGCGACTCCCGATCGGCCACCGTGAGCCGCCGCAGCGCCATCGTCCACAGCTCGTCCGCCTGGGCCGCCACCCGCACCAGTTGATCGGTCTGAGCCTTGGACGGCTTCTTGCGGATCTCGCGACGCCACGCCTTGAGGTCGGCGACCCGCTCGGGCGCCAGGGCCTTGGCCTCCTTCGATTCGGCCGTCGAGCCCCACCCAGTGGCGGGCAGCAGGAAGTGGTGAATACGGCCCGCCAATGCGCTGGGCACATTATCGTCGGCTTCGATCCGGGCCGCCAGATCCGTCAGCGGCACGTCCTCGGCGGGCTGGGTCAGCCACGCCTTCGACTCGACCGCGGCCCGGCTGTAGACCGCGCGGCGG
>JBKEBG010000042.1:0-10275 GCA_047972985.1 Arachnia sp. | reverse complement strand
CGGCCTCGTCGGCGCCGTCACCCTCGGGCGCTAGCAGCCGGCCCGCCGTGATGATCAGGATGAGCCCGAACAGGTAGAAGGTCCACGAGAAGGTCTCGATCAGCGCCTTGCCCGCGAAGATGAACGCCGCCCGCGACAGCAGCGCGAACACGATCCCGAACAGCAGCACCTTCTGCTGCGAGTCCCGTGGCACCGCGAAGGACCCGATGATCACCAGGAAGACGAAGAGGTTGTCGACGCTGAGCGCCTTCTCCGTCAGCCACCCGCCGAAATACTCGAAACCCATGTCGACGCCGCCGAAGATGAGCACTGCCACGCCGAAGACCAGCGCCAGGCCCACGTAGACCGCCGACCAGAAGGCTGCCTCACGCAGCGTGGGCGTGTGAGCCTTACGGACGTGGAAGAAGAAATCGAAGGCCAACAGCCCGGCGATGAGCACGATGGTGATCGCCCAGACCCATAACGGGACATTCACTGTTGTTGACTCCCACTCGCCCCGCTGGGCGGCTCGGCTAACGCGCCGAGGCGGCGCCCCTCAAGGATAGCGGCCAGGATTTGGGTATCCCGCCTTAGCACATTCAATGCACCGAGCCCACTCGCGGCTAGGCTGAACGCTGTGGGAGTGCTCCGAGGCAGCGTGCAAGTAGCGGTGGCAGCGATGCTGCTTGCCACGGGCTGCACTTTCGACTCCGGCGGCTCCCCCACTCCCAGCCAAGCCCCTTCGGGGGGAATGGACACTGACGCGGCGCCGGCGGCGATCGATCTTGCCGAGGCCCTCAACGAGTTCGACCTGGCCGGCCTCGACCTCACCACGGACGCCACCGCCGCGCAGGACGAACTAGAGACGATCTTCTCCGGGATGGACGGCTACCGGCCCAGCATCACCCTCGGCGAGATCAGCTACGAGGCCAGCGACATCGCCTCGGTGACACTGCACCACACCTACGAGTTCTCCGTGGCAAGGTGGAAGTTCGACTCGCAGGCAAAATTGCTGTTCACCGACGCCGCATGGCATGTGGTGTGGTCGCCGTCGATGATGCATCCGAAGCTGACCGCGACCACCCGGCTGCGTCACGTGCGCACCGAGCCGCGCCGGGCAGCGATCAACGACAACGAGGGCCTCGCCCTAGTGGAACAGCTCACCCGCTACCAGGTGGGGCTGGACAAGGCCGCGGTGACCCCGCAGGAGTGGGACACCGCCGCCGGAGATCTGGCTCATCTGCTGGGCATCGACGCCGCCGCCTTCCAGGCGAAAGTGGCCGCGGGCGGGGACCGCCAGTTCGTAGTAGCCCAGGTGCTCAGCGAGATGGAGATCACCCCGGACGTGGGCGAGGTTCCCGGCGCGACGATCCTGCCGATCGAGACGATGGTCTCGGCCAGCGACACTTTCGCGATCAGCCTGCTCGGGACCTCGGGGTTGCCATCGAGCGAGGTGATCGAAGCCTCCGACGGCGCTATCGAGGCCGACGACATTGTCGGGCTCAGCGGGCTGCAGCAACGCTACGATCAGCGGCTGCGTGGCACCCCCGGAGTCAGCGTCGACCTGATGCCACGGGATTCGACCGGTGCCGAGGGAACCAACCTTTTCCTCGCCGAGCCGGTCACCGGCACTGCGCTGGATCTCAGCCTCGACCGGGACCTGCAAACAAGGGCCGAGGACATCCTGGCGGGCCAACCCGGTCTGGCCAGCATCGTGGTGATCGATCCCGCCACCGGCGGCATCCTCGTCGCCGCCAATTCCCCCGCGGCTGGGGTCTATCCCCACGCCACCTACGGCCAGTACGCGCCGGGGTCGACGTTCAAGGTGGTCTCGGCGCTGGCCCTGCTGCGTTCAGGACTCTCGCCGGATTCGACCATCAGTTGCCCCCCGACACTGAAGGTTGCCTCGCACACATTCGGCAACTATTCGGGCTACCCGTCCTCGATGACTGGCAACATCTCGCTGCAGCAGGCGCTTGCCTACTCGTGTAACACTGCCTTCGCCGGTAATGCCGGCCGGACCCCCCCGGACAAGCTGCACGCCGCGGCCGGGAGCCTGGGTGTGGGCACCGACTACGACGCCGGGTTCACGTCATTCTTCGGCACCGTCGCCCCGAACTCGAGCTCGATCGATCAGGCTGCCAGCATGATCGGGCAGGGCCAGATCACTATGTCGCCGATGGCGATGGCGGCGGTGGCGGCCAGCGTCGCCTCCGGCACGACGACGATCCCGTGGCTGGTCAAGGGGGAACAGGCGACCTCGACGGCTGCGCCGCTGACCCAGACCGAGGCCGCGCAGTTGCGCCAGATGATGACTGCCACCGTGAGCCACGGCAGCGCCACCTCCCTCAAGGGCACGATGACCGGGGCCAAGACCGGCACCGCCGAGTTCGGCAGCTCGGGCAATTACCAGACCCATGCCTGGATGATCGCCTGGCGCTCCGACGTG
The DNA here is from genome assembly GCA_047972985.1 of Arachnia sp. Taxonomy (GTDB): domain Bacteria; phylum Actinomycetota; class Actinomycetes; order Propionibacteriales; family Propionibacteriaceae; genus Arachnia. Next base: position 7,847 of record JBKEBG010000042.1, on the reverse strand, counting down.
GCGGTGGCGGCCTTCGTCGAGGTGGGTGAATCGGGCTCCAGCACCGCCGGCCCCCTGATCACGAAGCTGTTCGAGAGCTAGCCTGCCCCGGGGGCCCGGGACTTTCCGACGAAAAAGTACCCCGATCGGCTCCCAGCCACGGCGTGTGCCAAGAATTGTGCATCTGGGCGCACTTTTTCAGCGCGGCAAGGTCAGCTCAGCGTGGCGATCCCCGCGCGCAGGGCGTAGAGCACCAGCTGCACCCGGTCGCGCGCGTGGGTCTTGGCCATGAGGTGGCCGATGTGGGTCTTGACTGTGGGCATCGACAGCCACAGCTCCTGGCAGATCTCCTGGTTGCTCAGCCCCTGGGCGACCAGCGCGATCACTTCGTGTTCCCGCTGGGTCAAGACCGCGGCCAGCCTGGCGGCCTCGCCCGCGGCGGGGCCGGTGCTGGCTGTCTGCCGGTAGGTGGCGAAGAGGGTGCGGGTGGGGCCGGGTGAGATGACAGCCTCCCCGCGGTGCAGGGTGCGGATCGCGGCGACGAGTTCCTCGGGCGGGGTGTTCTTGAGCAGGAACCCGGCGGCGCCGTATTCGATGGCGGTCAGGACGTACTCGTCGGTGTCGAAGGTGGTCAGCATCGCTATCCGGGTCGAGGTGCCGCGATCGACGAGCTGCCGCACTGTGTCGAGCCCATGCGTGCCCGGCATCTGGATGTCGCACAGCAGCACCTGGGGTGGGTCCCGGTCATGCTGGCGGATCGCGTCGGCACCGTCGACTGCCTGCCAGGCCACGCGCATGTCCGGTTGCGCATCGAGGATCATCGCGAGCCCCGCGGTGAACAGGGGTTCGTCGTCGGCGAGGGCGACGGTGATCATGGGCGGCTCCGGGGAAGCTGGGCGGCGACCCGCCACCTGCCGCAGCCCGGATCGGGCCCGGCCGTCGCGGTGCCACCGAGGGCAGCTGCCCGCTCGCGGATCCCCATCAGGCCGTGGCCCGGCTCCGCCGGGCCCGGGTCCCCGGTGAGCGGGTTGGTGATGCTCAGTTCGACGGCGTGATCCGTGACGGCAAGGGTGAGCATCACGGCAGCATCGGGTGCGTGCCTCGCGGCGTTGGTCAGGGCTTCTTGCACTATGCGGTACCCGGTGAGCCCGACGTGAGCCGGGACATCGGCCAGCTCGCCGGTGACGTGGAGCCGGATCCGGCCGCCTGCGCCTCGATGGCTGTCGGCGAGCTCGGTCACGTCGGCCAGCGACGGTGCTGGCCGCGTGTCCGGTGGCTGCTGGTCGGCGCGCAGCACATCAATCAGGCCGCGCACCTCGTCGACGGCCTCGCGGCTGACGTGCGCGATGTGGCCCAGCGCGGTGTCCGCCTGGGCGGGGTCGATCCGCAGCGCATAGCGTGCTGCTTCGGCCTGCACGGCTATGACATTCATCGAGTGGGCCAGGACGTCGTGCATGTCGCGAGCGATCCTGGCGCGTTCCTCGGCGGCGGCCAGCTGCCACTCGGTCTCCCGGCGGGCCTCCAGTTCAGCGGCACGCTCCACCGCGGCTGCGTAGCGGCCGCGGGCCTGCCGCCGCAGCACCCCCACCAGCGCCACAACCGTCAGCAGCGCTGCCACAGCAAGCACCGCTATCGCCCGGGATCGCCCGTCACCGCCGTGGAAGGCCGAGGCTGCCAGGGTGCCACTCACGGCACCCACCACTGTCAGGGCCGTGAAGATCCACCGCTGCGGACAGGGGGTTTCGGTCTGCGCCGTGTCCACCGCCACCACGCACATCGCCAGCGCGAAAATTCCCGGTTCGGGGCCGGCCAGCAGGTGCACCAGCAGCAGGCACCCGATCGCGATGAGTGATCCCCGCGGGGCCCGGTGCCGCAGCACCACGGCGGCGCAGCACCCGAATACCAGCAGGGAGTAGCCGGTGTGCTGGGCGGTCGCGAAGGAGACAGTGGGCCGGCTGACCGCGCCCACCCCGAGCAGCACAGCCCCGGCCGCGGCGTCGGCGATCCACGGTGACGCGGCCAGGAATCGGGGTGCGGCGGCCGAGGCGTCGGCGGCGGGCTCAGCTGATCCCATGGGGTCTCAGGCTAACCCCGACCGCCCCCCGCGCGGATCATGCCGTGGCATGAGGTGGCTCGATACCTCAGCACGATCCGGCCGCCGGGGAATCGCGGGATCGTGAGGCCATGGACACCTTGATCATCCGCAGCCGGGGCCTCACCAAGAGGTTCGCGCAGCACGCTGCCGTCGATTCGCTCGATCTAGCGGTGCCGCGGGGCTGTGTGTCCGGCTTCCTCGGCCCGAACGGTTCGGGCCAGTCGACGACGATGAAGCTGCTGCTCGGCCTCACCCAGCCCACCGCGGGACAGATCACGCTGTTCGGGCTGCCGCTGACCCGGCAGTCGCGGACGAAACTCTTGCCCTCGATCGGGGCGATGATCGAATCCCCGCCAGGGTACGGGCATCTGACGGGGTGGGAGAACATGCGCATCGTGCAAGACATGCTCGATCTGTCCACGGCCCAGATCACACGGGCACTGGCGACGGTGCGGCTCAGCAAGCAGCGAGACAAGCTGGTGCGGACCTACTCACTCGGGATGAAGCAGCGGCTGGGGATCGCCATGGCGCTGGCCCGGGATCCTGAGCTGCTGATCCTCGACGAGCCCACCAACGGTCTCGACCCGGCCGGGATCGAGGAGATCCGCAGCCTCCTGGTGGGGCTGGCGGGGCAGGGAATCACTGTGATGGTCTCGAGTCATTTGCTGGACGAGATCGACAAGATGGCATCGGAGTTGGGGATCCTGTCCCGCGGGAAGCTGATCTTCCAAGGCAGCCGAGACGAGCTGTTCGCCCGCTGCGTACCGGACCTGGTCATCGAAACCCCGGACCCTCAGGCCGCGCTCGGCCTGCTCACTGATGCGGCGCCGGTGAGCTTGGCCGGGCCAGCCCCCGGCATCCGGATCGCCGGGATCGATAAGGACCAGACAGCGCGGATCGTCTACCTCCTGGCCACGGCTGGCGTGCCGATCCACGAGGTGCGGCGGATGCAGCAGTCGCTGGAGGACGTGTTCATCGACATCACCGGACGCGCAGGCCAGCTGTGATCCGCGCCATCAGGATCGAGCTGAGCAAGATGCGCCGGCTCAACAGCCTGCCACTCCTGGGGGTCCTCGTCGTGGCCGTCTCCGTGCTGTCCAGCATCACAGTGTTCACCTCGACCCCCGAGACCCGCCGTGATCCGGCCGCCCTGCCGTGGGCGGGGCTCTTGCTGACCTACACGCTGATGGCGGCGATGACCTCCCCGATCCTGGTGGCGGTGTTGGCCAGCCGCCACACCGACATCGAGCACACCGGCTCCGGCTGGATCCTGGCGGGCTGCGCCGGGTATACCCCCGGCCTGCTGTGCCGGGCCAAACTCGTCGCGACGGGCATCGTGCTGCTGCCCGCGATCCTCGCCCAGAGCCTCCTGGTGATCGGGATCGGGCGGCTCGCCGGGATCAGCGTCCCCCTCGAGGCCGGTGCCTGGGCCCGGTACACGGCGCTGCTGTTCGGGCTGAACCTCGGGTTCCTCGCGCTGCACATCTGGTTGGCCGCCATCCTCGAGAATCAACTCATCAGCGTCGGGCTCGGCACGCTGGGGGCCTTCCTCGCCGCATTCAGCCTGCTGGTGCCTGGCACCGTGAGCAGGTTCATCCCCTGGGGCTATTACGCCATGATCTCCCAGGTGGGAACCCCCGGCGGCACCCTGGCGTACGTGAGCCCGCCCTATGCCTGGATCGCCGGGTTCCTCGCCCTGGTCGCTGCCTGCTTTGCTGTCGCCACCCGGCGGCTCGACCGGCGAGAAGGGTGATCTCGATGGTGCGCGCCGAAATGCTCAAGCTCCGCCGATCCGCCACGTGGCTCATTGCGCTGATCACGCCCCTGATCGCGGTCTCCACCGGCACCGGCAACCTGGCGAACAACACCGATGCCCTCGATTCCGGCTGGGCATCGCTGACCTCGCAGGTGACCCTCTTCTACGGATTGTTGTTCTACTCGCTGGGCATCGGCCTGCTCGCAGCGACCGCCTGGCGCATGGAGCACCGGGGCTCGAACATGTACCTGCTGCTGACCACAGCACCCAGCCCGCTGCGGCTGGTGCTGGCAAAGATCACTGTGATCGCGGTGCCGGTGACGGCTATGCAGCTCATCCTCGTGCTCGGCACACTCATCTCGGGTTCGCTGGTGCTGCGCCTGGACGGCCCCCCGCCGTGGCAGTTCACCGTGGTCGGCGCGCTGGCCGTGGTTGCCGCGCTCCCGCTGATCGCGCTGCAATCGCTGTTGTCGATGCTGATGAGGTCGTTCGCCGCACCGGTGGCGATCTGTCTGGCCGGCTGCGTCGTCGGTATCGCCAGCCTCACCTCCGAGGCGCTGCGCCCGTTGAGCCTGGTCCTCCCACAGCCCCTGGTGACCCGCGTGCTCAACCTCGGCGGCACGACCCTGGCCGATTCCGGTGACCTCACCGTCAGCCACGCTCTGCCGCTGCTGGGCACCACTCTCGGGCTCGGTGTTCTCTTCACAGCACTCACCCTGGTGGCCATCCGGGCCGTGAAGCTGCGCTAGCTGACAAAGTGCCTCGATCGAGCCACAACCACGGCGCGTGGCACGAATTGTCCAACCACCCTCGGCAACCTGTATGCCGACCACCTGGCCAGCATCGAAGGAGCACAGCCATGAGCCGCCCCGCACCACGCAAATCAAGCCTCGCCGGGGCCAACCCCATCACCCCACCGCCCGCGCCACAGATCACCGAACCCGGACCCGACAGCCAACCGCCAGCCCCCGCCAAGAAGACGGCGCAGCGCGCGACGAAGTACCCCCACAAAGTATCGATCTACCAAGACCGAGAAGACACCGGCAGGGTACGCGGCGCGATCCTGCACACCATGGCCACCGAAGGACCCCGAACCCTGTCCGAATTCGTCAACCACGCCGTCATGGCCGAAGTCCAACGACTCGAAGCCAAGTACAACAACGGCCAACCCTTCCCGCCCGTAGGAGCCCGCGAACTGCCCCAAGGCCGCCCGATGGGGGAGTAGCCGCCATGAACCGCCCGCGCAGCCGCCACCATGGCCCTCATCGGCCTCCTGGCAGCATGCACAAGTACCCTGCCAACCATGGTGGCCGTCGACGTCGGACCGCTTCAGTTCATCGTCGAAGTAGCCAACAGCGAGCAACCCAACGCGACGGCCTCAGCGACCGCGACGAACTACCGGTCGGCACCGGGATGCTGTTCATCTTCGGTACAACCAAGCCGCCCGTACGTAACCGCCCCCCAATCTCTCGGGACTGGAAGGATGGGCAGCATGCCCGACGCATCATCACCCTTCGACCGGGCCGCGCTGTGGCTGGTCTCGGTCGTCGGGGTCGGGTTCCTCATCTCCCTGGCTGCCACCTGGGCGGCGGCGGGGTGGCCACTGGTCATCCTCCACATCGCCGGCATAGCCATCGTTCTCCTAACCGCACCCGGTGCGCTCCTCAGTCGTGACCGGTTCGGCCCCACACCCCGGGCCGCGCCGTGGCCGTGGTCCTCCTCCTCGCCTACCTGATCCTGGGACCCATCCTCGCCGCCACCACGCAACTGATTCCCACGCTGACCAGCATCGCTCTCCTCGCGACTGCGGCCACCCTCATGATCTGGCGATCCCTCGGGACTGACTGACTGAATAACGGTGTGTGAGGGTCCGGCCTGATCCGAAAAGGAGATGGCCGTGTCTGTCACGACCGATGTTGTCGAGATGATCGACCCTGTGACGGGAGAGATCATCGATCAGAAGCAGCTCGCCGAGCAGCTGCTCGCCCAGGCGAAGGCTCAGGGGATGTCCCTGGTCGGCCCGGGAGGGTTGTTGTCCGGGTTGACCAAGCAGGTCCTGGAGACTGCGCTGGAGGCCGAGCTGACCGAGCACCTGGGCCACGAGCACGGTGCGGCACCCTTGGGCGCGAACACGCGTAACGGGACCCGGGCCAAGACGGTGTTGACCGAGATCGGCCCGGTCGAGATCGAGGTGCCGCGGGACCGGGACGGGTCGTTCACGCCGGTGATCGTGCCGAAGCGGAAACGCAGGCTGGACGGGATCGACCAGATCGTCCTGTCGGTCAGTGCTCGTGGCCTGACGACCGGTGAGATCGCCGCCCACTTCGACGAGGTGTACGGCGCGAAGGTGTCCAAGGACACGATCAGCCGGATCACCGAGAAGGTCGTGGGCGAACTCGCGGAATGGTCCAGCCGGCCGCTTGACCCGCTCTATCCGGTGATCTTCGTGGACGCGATCGTGGTCAAGGTCCGTGACGGCTAGGTCCGCAACACCCCGTTCTACGTGGTGATGGGTGTCACCACCGACGGCGAGCGGGACATCCTGGGGATCTGGGCCGGTGACGGCGCCGAGGGTGCCCGGTTCTGGCTGCAGGTGTTCTCCGAGTTGAAGAACCGGGGCGTCGACGACGTGCTGATCGCCGTGTGTGACGGACTGAAGGGGCTGCCGGAGGCGATCACGACCACCTGGGAACGTACCGTGGTGCAGCAGTGCATCGTTCACCTGATCCGCAACAGCTTCCGCCACGCCGACCGGCAACACCGCGACGCCATCGTCAAGGCACTCAGGCCAGTGTACACCGCCCCGTCCGAGGCCGCGGCCGCAGACCGGTTCGCCGAGTTCGCCCAGGCGTGGGGCGGCAGGTATCCAGCGATCGTGAAGCTGTGGGAGAACGCGTGGGCCGAGTTCGTGCCGTTCCTCGAGTACGACGTCGAGATTCGTCGGGTCATCTGTACGACGAACGCGATCGAGTCGATCAACGCCCGCTACCGGCGAGCCGTGAACGCCCGCGGCCACTTCCCCAACGAGCAGGCCGCGATGAAGTGCCTCTATCTGACCACCCGCTCGCTTGACCCGACCGGGAACGGGAAGGCACGCTGGGTCGTCAGGTGGAAGCCCGCCCTGAACGCCTTCGCGATCACCTTCGCAGGCAGGTTCGAAAGGACCACTCACTAGAAACCGCCGGGCCCCACACACCGTTTATCTGACAGACCCGATCCCTCCGACAACAGCTCGACATCGGCGAGATCTTGTCGGGTGTGGGGGTGCTGCTGGTGGGTGTGGCGTTCCTGGTGGATGCTGGTGCTTCTGCGGCGCCGATGCCTGCTCGCTTCGCTCAGTGGGCGCGTCGATTCACTGCGCGGGACGACGGCACCAACGATGCAGACTGACCCGGAATCGACCGTTTACGGACGACGACCCCGCAGACAGACTTTCGCCGGACTTCCACAGGCGTGGGTCACCGTCCGGACTGTGCGAGTCATTGGGGTTGGTCCCTGCTTACTTGGTGGTGGCTGCTGCGGGGATGGCCCAGATGTGGCCGACTTTGCGAGCAGGGAGGCTTCCATAGTGAATGCGTGACTGGATGGCCTGGCGGCTGACGCCGAGCCGTTCGGCCGCTTCGGTCAGTGACAGCAGCTCGGGAATGGGTTCGTCGCCGCGGTCGTATTCCGCGGTGGTCATGACGTCCAGCCGGACGCCGTCGCGGAACTCTGCGAGAACGGCGCGGGCGGTCGCGTTCGCCTGGGTGAGGTTCGCGGCCTCGATGGTGATGATGATCTGCGCGCGGCCGCGGTGGTCGACGCCGGTCACGACGGCGTAGGCGTCGAGGTCGCCGGCGTGGACCTGGTCAGCCAGGGCAGCACCGGAGTGCTGCCGGCTCAGGGTCAGGATCGCGTTGTAGCTGGCCATCGCCCTCACTCCGACTTCTCGTGCTTGATGGTCGTCATGATTGTGCTCCTTCATTGATGGTCTGGCTGGTTATCGGCTCGGGGGCCATTGGAAACCGGCCCGGCGTA
>JBKEBG010000036.1:0-2305 GCA_047972985.1 Arachnia sp. | reverse complement strand
CATGTACGCCTGCGGATCCCACAGCGGCGTCGCACTGACCCCATACAGACCTGCTGCGTCCTCCTTGTCGCAGGTGTAGAGACTTCCCTGCTGGGCGTAGTTACGCAGGCCATGCTCGATCATCCCGTCCATCGCAGCCTTCATCGTGTAGTGCATCGTCATGAAGTTGAAGCCCAACGGTGCGATCTGCTCCACCGTCACCTCCGGCACGCCGTCGCGCCCGGCCACGTCCGGGTACATCTTCCAGCCAGGCACCCGCTCGGCCACGTAGGTGGCATCGGCCAGGTTGGTCAGCTTGACGACCGTCGTCATGTGGGCGCCCAGTCGGTGCGCCTCTGCCATCCGCTCGCAACCTTCGTCGAGCTCAGTGGCAGGATCCGCGTTGGTCCGGGCGATGAGGATGGCGTCGGTGCCCTCCAATGCGGCGAGTGCCGCGCGCACCTTGTCGTAGTATTTCTCGCGGCCGATCAGGGCGGTCGTCTCCTCCATGTCGGCCGAATCCTCCAGCTGCACCGCCTGAGCGCCCGCCTGCACCAGGCGTTTGACGCCGCGGTACACGGCCAGCGGACCGCCGTAACCGTCCTCAATGTCGACAGCTAGCGCCAGCGGTGACGTCGGCGCCAGCCGGGAGACCATCCACTCGGTGTCGGTGAGGTTAGTGAAGCCGTAGTCGATGCTGCCGTTCATCGCGATCGATAGCTCACCGCCGCTCAGCATCATCGCCTGGAAGCCAACGAGCTCGACGGCTCGGGCTGAGGCGCAGTCGTAGACGCAGGGCGCGACAATCACCTGGTCGGGGGTCGACAGCAGGTCGCGGAGCCGGTACTTGGACATGTGTTCTCCTTGGTGGTGAGGACGGCCGTCAGGAGGCGGCTGTCACGGGGGTGAGCGCGGGCTCTCCTGCGAGCACCGCCTCGATGTTGCGCGCCGCGATGTCTGTCATCGCCAACCGCGCACTGATGCTGGCCGAACCGATGTGCGGCAGCACCACCACGTTCTCCAGCGTGTGAAGGACGCTGGTCGCATCCGGGTTGGGTTCGGTCGCCTGCACGTCCAGGCCGGCCGAACCGATCCACCCCTCGGTGAGCGCCCGGATGAGCGCGGGCTCATCGATAACGCCTCCCCGGGCGGTGTTGATCACCGTGGCGTCGGACTTCATCATCCGTAGGGCCTGCTCATTGATGATGCCGCGGGTCTCCGGCGTGAGCGGGCAATGGAGGCTCACGACATCGCTGGTGGTGAGCAGCTCCTCCCAAGAGACCTCCCGGGCGAAGTCATCAGGGGCCGCGTATTCGTCATGGAACACCACGTCCATACCGAACCCCCGAGCCCGACGGGCCACAGCCTTGGCAATAGAGCCATAACCCACGAGGCCGAGACGCGATCCGTGGACGTCTGGACCGACCATCAGCGTGAGCTCACTGGCGGTCCAGGCCCCTCGGCGCACAAGCCGGTCGGCCTCGACGTAGCGACGGCGGGCGCCGAGCATGAGCCCGAAGGTCGTGTCGGCGACGGCCTCGGACAGTACCCCCGGGGCATTGGTGACCGTGACAGCGTGCCGGGCCGCCGCCGCCAGGTCGATGGAGTCGTAGCCGACGCTGGCCAAGGAGAGCACTTGCAGGCCCGGCAGGGCTGTGAAGGTCTCTTCGGTGAATGGGTCACCCGACACGCCGAGCACCGCCTGGGCTCCTGTGGCCAACTCCACCAGCTCGGCGGCTCCGGGAGGGTCCGGCAGCCCTCGTTGCGCCACCTGCCCCAGCGCCAACAGCCGGTCGGCGGGGTCGCCGTAGAGATCTCCGCGGGTGATGGCGATGCGTATCATGAGTCGCTCCTGATCTGTGCTGCTCGAACCACATTGATGACCGCTGAATGATCCAGGTCCGCCCCCCCTGAGGCCACGAGCTGTTCGATGTAGGCGCCGGCGGCGTCGAACACGGGGAGCGGCAGGTTGTGCTCTTCCGACAGCGCGCGCAGCGTGGCGATGTCCTTGAGGTTGAAGCGAGACTTGCCTCGGGCCTCGAAGTCCCCGTCGAGCATCCGCTGTCCCAGATTGCGGAGGATGGGGCTGGCCGCATAGCCAGCCAGCAGGACCTCCCGGGCCCGCGCGGGATCGATTCCACTGCGTTCTGCGACGGTCAGGGCCTCGGCCACCGCGCCCAGCGCCGCCACCACAATGAGCTGGTTGCACGCTTTGGCTATCTGCCCGGCGCCGACATCACCGCAGCGGACCACCACGGCCCCCAGGGCCTCCAGCACAGGACGCGCGGCGCGGAAGTCCTCGTCCCGTCCGCCCACCATGATCCCC
>JBKEBG010000030.1:0-4210 GCA_047972985.1 Arachnia sp. | reverse complement strand
GTCGGTCCACGTCATCCCGCGGCCCCACGCCGACGTGGCGTCGCTGCTGCCCAAGAAGGGCTGATCCATGCACGCACCGGACACCCGCCAGGTCGTCGAGGAGGTGACGCAACTGGTTCTGCTCAAACTCCGGGGACTCAACGATCCATGCCGCATCACCATCGGCGTATCCAACCGGCATGTCCACCTGAGCCAGGCCGACCTGGCGGAGTTGTTCGGTGCCGACGAGATGACAGTGCTGCGCCCCGTGCGGCAACCCGGCGAGTTCGCCGCCCAGGAAACTGTGACGGTGCACGGGCCTCGCCGCAGTTTCGAGCGGGTGCGGGTCATGGGTCCTTGCCGGCCTCGCAGCCAGGTGGAACTCAGCCGCACCGACTGCGTCGCGCTGGGCATCGACGCCCCCGTCGCTCAATCGGGCCACCTCGACGACGCCGCCGCTATCGATATCGAGGGGCCGCGAGGCAGGATTCACCTCGGTCACGCGGCCATCGTCGCCGCGCGCCACATCCACCTCGGCCCCAGTCACGCCCACGCGCTCAACGTCGCTGACGGTGACCGGGTCCGCGTCGATTTCTCCGGGACCCGGGGCGGCACCCTGGACCAGGTCATCATCCGCGTCAAGGATCAGGGGGTCCCGGAAATCCACCTCGACACTGACGAGGCAAACGCGTTGGGCTTGCGCACCGGCGATGTCGCCAGGATGGTGCGCACATGACAATGACGCTCGCACTCGACCTGCCCACCTCTCCGGCAGCCAGGCTCGCCAGGTTCGAACAGCTCGTCGGTACCGGCGAGGTGGATCCCGGCGTGGGCGAGCCTCGGCTCGGGATCGACCTGGGCACCGCCAACATCGTCGCCTCGGTGGTGGACCAGGAGCACCGGCCAGTGGCCGGGGCCTGGGGGCATTCCGAGGTTGTGCGCGACGGCGTCGTGGTGGATTGGGCGGGCGCCACCAGCGCGGTCCGCGCCCTCGTCGCCGACGTGGAGCGGCGGCTGGGCCACCAGTTCACCCACGCCAGCGTCTCGGTCCCTCCCGCAATCAGCTCCGGGGACACCCAAGTCTTCGTCAACGTCGCCCACGCCGCCGGGCTCGACGTCGCTGAGATCGTCGACGAACCCGTGGCCGCTGCCCGCGCCCTCGGCCTGGCTGATGGCTGCGTGATCGACATCGGGCACGGAACCACCGGGGTCAGCATCCTACGGCGGGGTGCGGTTATCCGCTCGGTGGACGAACCCACAGGAGGCCACCACATGGCCCTGGTCCTGGCCGGGGCCCGCGGGCTGTCCTATGAGCACGCCGAGGAACTCAAGAAAGACCCGGCTCACCAGCGGGAGATCTTCGGCACCATCCGCCCCACACTGGAGAAGATGGCCAGCATCGCGGCCCAGGCCATCGCAGGCTTCGACGTCGACAACATCTTCCTCGTGGGAGGGGCGAGCTCCTTCCCCGACGCACCCGAGGTCTTCGCCGCTCGGCTGGCCCGCCCAGTGACCCGCCCGGCCGCGCCACTGTTCGTCACGCCGTTGGGTATCCCGATGCGGGGTGCCAAATGAACCCCGACGAGCTACGCGATGTGGTGCGCGCCGCACTCCTTGAGGTGATCTCTGCCCCACCCCGGCGAGGACTCGTGGTGTTCTCCGGCGCACTGCTCGGCTTCGACGACGCGCAGGTCTCCCTCGCCAGGCTCGCCGCCAGCGGCGCAGAACTCGACTACATCCAAACCCCCAGTGCCCGCCGCATCCTCGACCAGGAAGCGATCGCCCGGGTGGGGATGCGGGAGGTCTCCAGATCGCTCGTTGCGGAGCATTCGCTGCTGATCCTACCGACGCTGACCGCGAATCTGGCTGCCAAGGCCGCCCACGGCGTCGCCGACTGCCTGGCCAGTAACCTCGTCTCGGAGTTCATCATGACCGGTAAGGGTGTGGTCGCCTCGCGCACGCCGGTGTGCCCCGATGGGCAGGAGAAACGTTCCTGGTTTCCCCACATGCCCGAGGGGTACGCGGCGCTGCTGCGCGCCAACCTCACCACGCTGCAGAGCTTCGGCGTTCGGTTGTGCGATTCGTCGACGATCAGCCGAACCGCCATAGCCGTCTGGGACCGGATTGAACTTGACCACAGGCAACGCCTCGTTGCCCAATTCGGGCCCGGAGTGCTGGAGATCGGCCGCGCCACCAGCCCGCAGCACACTCCGGTGCCACCCGGGCCGGCGGCCCCGGTGGGCGCAGTGCGCTGCACCGACCGGCTCATCAGCCAACGCACCCTGGCAGCCATCCCCGACGAAGGCGTGCTGGAAGTGCTACCGGAGGCGAAGATCACGGCGCTCGCCGCCGATCTCGCCGCACGCCGATCCATTCTCATCAGAAGGAAGGCATGAGATGTATGTGGCCAAAGTTCGCGGCACCGTCGTGTCCACCAGCAAGGACGAGCGCCTGGTGGGATTCAAACTGCTAGTGGTGCAGCGTTTCGACGTCGATGCCGGATTCCTGGGCATGCCGGAGGTTTCAGTGGACACAGTGGGTGCCGGGATCGGCAACACTGTCATCGTCACCAAGGGCAGCTCGGCCCGCTTCGCCGCCGACCGCACCAATGCTCCCATCGATTCCACGATCGTGGGGATCGTCGACTCGGTCGAAATGCAGGCCTGAGCCATGCCAGCCATCTACACCCGCACCGGAGACCGGGGCCTCACCGGCCTGTTCGGCGGATCCAGGGTCCCCAAACAAGACATCGCCGTCGAGGCCTACGGCACAGTGGACGAAGCAAACAGCGCCATAGGGGAGGCTAAAGCGCTGCAACGTGTCGACGGGCTCGACGCGAAGCTGCACTCGATTCAGCTGCGCCTGTTCGTCGTGGCCGCCGAACTCGCCAGCGACGAGGCGGGCCGAGCCACGCTCGGTGACCTCGTCAGCGCAGACGACATCTCCCAGCTCGAGCAGCTGATCGACGACTGCCTGGCGGTGACAGGCCCGCAGCGCGCATTCGTGGTGCCCGGACGAGACGCCGCCTCCGCGGCCCTGCACCGCGCCCGCACAGTGGTGCGCCGAGCTGAACGGCGCGTGCTCACCCTGGCCGAAACCCGCGAGGTGCGCCCCGATCTGGTGCGCTACCTCAACCGGCTCTCCGACGCTTTGTACGCGCTGGCGAGGCTGGTCGAGCACGCTCACGACATCGCCGAGATCGAAGGCACGGTGCGGCGGGCCGTCGAGGCGGCCCTGGGGCAGCCGGGGGCAGCAGCCATCGACAGCTTCGACCTGTCGGCCGCGCAGCAAATGGCCGCCGCCGTCGAGGACGAGGCGCGCCGGATGCGCGTGCCGGTGGTGTTCGCGGCCGTCGACGCCGGTGGGGTGCCGCTGCTGCTGCACCGGATGACTGACTCTCTGCTGGGCAGCGTCGACTTGGCGCTGGGTAAGGCATACACCTCGGCGGCCTTCCGGATGCCGACGTCGGATCTGGCCGAGCGGGCCGCCCCCGGCGGGGAGCTCTACGGCATCCAAGAGTCGAACAATTCGAGGGTGGTCATCTTCGGCGGAGGCCTCCCGGTGAGAATCGCCGACACCCTCGTGGGCGGAATCGGTGTCTCGGGAGGCACCGTCGCCGAGGACATTCACCTGGCCAGCCACGCGCTGGCCAACATTTCCCGGCCCGCGGCCGGCACCTTCACAGCAGAGCGGAGCACGATATGACCACCATCGCCCCCGAAACCATCCGCCAGCTCGTCGAAGAGGTGGTGCGCCAGGTGGTCTCGGCTCCCGTGGCCAACGACGGGATATTCGGCGACGTCAACGACGCCGTAGCTGCAGCCGATCAGGCGTGGCGGCAGTACCAGATGTGTTCCATGCGCGACCGGGCCCGGTTCGTGCAAACAATCCGCGACGTCGCCCTCGATGAGGCCAACCTGGAATACATGGCCTCGGCGGCTGTCGAGGAGACCGGCATGGGCCGGGTGGCGGACAAGATCACCAAGAACCGGGTGGCGGCCGAACTGACCCCTGGGATCGAGGACCTCACCACCGAGGCGTGGTCCGGGGATGAGGGGCTCACCACCGTGGAGATCTCCCCCTTCGGGGTCATCGGTGCCATCACGCCGACGACGAACCCCACCGAGACGATCATCAACAACAGCATCGGCATGCTCGCCGCGGGCAACGCAGTGGTCTTCAGCCCCCATCCGCGGGCCGCTCGGCTGTCCCAGTGGCTGATCGGCAAGCT
>JBKEBG010000171.1:0-46499 GCA_047972985.1 Arachnia sp. | reverse complement strand
CGCAGGTCTCGCTCATGCCGTAGGTCTCGATGATGCGCACACCGGCGGCATCGGCCTGCTCACGAAGCCTAGGGGCAAGGCCCGCCCCGCCGACCAGGACGGCGTCCATCGCGGCTAGCGTTCTGACCAGGTGCGGGTCCCGCAACGCTCGATACAGCTGGGTCGGCACCACCGAGATCGCGTCCCCGTCACCGGTGGGAAGCAACCCGGCCAGATCGGCCCCGGCCTGCCGGGGCACCCCTCCGGCCAGCCGGGCCCGCACGTGCACCATCAGACCGGCGACGTAGCCTTCCGGCAGCGCGAGATGCCACGTGAGCTGACCCAGCCTGCTTGCCGCGGCCCGGGCGGCGGCAAGCAGCGCGTCTCGAGGCAGCACCACCCGGCGCGGCGAGCCGGTGGATCCGCTGGTCGCCACCACTGCGCCCACGCTCGGCGGTAGCTGTATCCGGGGGCCGGGAGCCAGCCACAGTGCGGGCCCGCCGTCCAGCATCTCAGCTACCTGACGCGCGAGGTCCATTGCGCTGCCTCCTTGCCCGTACGGGTTTCGTTTCTCCCGAGTAGAGTAGGGGGATGATTCGCGTGTTGGTCATTCTCGCGGTCATCATGCTGACCGTGTATGCCGTGGTGGAGGTTGCCCAATCCCGCGGCTACAAGGTGCGAGCCATGCCGAGATGGCTATGGGCGTTCGTGGTGATCTGTCTGCCCGTGGTCGGGCCGATCCTATGGTTCGGCTGGGGACGCCCGTTAATCGTGCGTCGACCCCGGGCCCTCGGACCCGACGATGACGAGGACTTCCTGCGTGGCCTACGCTGACCACCATGTCGCAGACAGTGCCCGACTCCGAGGTGTGGGAGAGAATCCGCGAGGAGGCGCGCTCCGAAGCCGAGCGTGAACCGCTCCTGGTGTCGTTCCTCCACGAGTCGATCCTTCGCCACGACAGCCTCCCCACCGCGCTGGCCACGCTGCTGGCGGGCAAGCTTCACACGCACACAATGCCCGCGATGACGCTGCGGGACCTACTCATGACGGCGCTGGCAAGCGCCAACGTGAGTGAGCAGATCGTATGTGATCTGCAGGCAATCGTGCAGCGGGATCCGGCCACTCGCGGCTACAGCCAGCCGCTGTTGCACCTGAAGGGCTATCAGTCAGTGGAGTCATATCGCGCTGCGCACTATTTCTGGAATGAGGGACGTCAGGCGATAGCGCTGTTCATCCACAGCAGAATGTCGGAGACCTTCGGGGTCGATATCCACCCCGCGGCGCGGTTGGGGCGTCGCCTGATGGTGGACCATGCCACGAGTGTCGTGATCGGCGAAACAGCAGTGGTCGGCGACGACGTGTCGATGCTTCACGAGGTGACGCTCGGCGGCACCGGCAAGGTGGGCGGCGACCGCCACCCCAAGATCGGCAGCGGCGTCATGATCGGCTCGGGCGCCAAGATCCTCGGCAACATCACGGTGGGTGAGGGCGCCAAGATCGGGGCGGGCAGCGTTGTTCTCCACGATGTGGCCCCGCACACCACAGTGGCCGGTGTCCCGGCCAAGCCCATTGCCGTGACAGTTGAAACATTCCCGGCCCACGAGATGGATCAGAACTTCGACGCCTTCGGTTTCGACCCACCCGAGGGTCTGTGTGGAGCCTGAGCCGGGCATGGTGCGCGGCATCAGTGAGCGATTGCCTCGCGCCCTGGTCGCTGCGGCTAGGGTGAGCCATCGTGAATAATCGCAAGGCCGTTATTCTGGCCCGTGGGCTTGGTTCCCGGATGCGCCAGCAGGCCGATGTCGAGCTCAGTTCCACGCAGGCCGCCGCCGCCGATCAAGGCGTCAAGGCAATGATCTCGGTGGGCCGCCCCTTCCTCGATCACGTCATCAGTGCCCTGGCCGACGCCGGTTTCGTCGAGATTTGCCTGGTGATCGGCCCGGAACACCATCTCATCCGGGACTACTACGAGTCGGTGGACAAGCAGCGCGTCACCATCAGCTACGCGATCCAGGCCGAGCCGCTGGGTACCGCCAACGCCCTCTTGGCCGCGGAGGAGTTCGCCGGCACCGACCGGGTGGCAGTGATCAACTCCGACAACTACTACCCCGCCGAGGCGCTGCTCCTGCTCGCCGGATCGGCCTCCTCCGCCCTCATCGGTTTCGACCCGGCGGCGATGATCACACAATCAAACATCCCGGCCGAGCGGATCAAGGCCTTCGCCCTTGCCACCAGCGACACCGACGGCAACCTCGCTGGGCTCGTGGAGAAGCCGGACCAGGCAACCCTTGATACGCTGCGTGAGCCTCTGGTGAGCATGAACTGCTGGTTGTGTTCTCCGGCCATCTTCCCCGCGGCCCGGGCCATCGGACCATCGGCCCGCGGCGAGTACGAAATCACCGATGCGGTGCGGGCCGCCATCGACGCGGGCGATACCTACCGCGTGCTGCGCGCAGCTGTGGGGGTCCTCGACATGTCGAACCGGCTGGACATCTCGGGCGTCGCCGAGGCGCTGGCCTCCCGTGAGGTGCGTCTGTGACCGGATGGTTCGTCCCCGGCCGGCTAGAGGTCCTGGGTAAACACACCGACTATGCCGGTGGGAACTCGCTGCTGGCGGCAGTGGACCACGGCGTCAGGGTGAGCCTGACCGAAGCCGGTGACTGCATCAGCGCCACCACCACCCACGCCGAGGGTCAGGTGCAGGTCCGGGCGGGCCAGAGCCCCGATCTGCCTCCCGGGCACTGGGGGCGGTATCTGCACACGGTTGTCGACAGGCTTACCAGCAACTTCGGTCCGCTGCACCCGGCACGGCTCGACATCGATTCAGATCTCCCACCGGCCAATGGGATGAGTTCGTCCTCGGCAGTCGTGGTCGCGGTAGCGCTCACGCTCATCGACCACAACCAGCTGCGCGAGCACGACGCGTGGACCACCAACATCACGACCGACACCGACCTGGCCGAGTACCTGGCATGCATCGAGAACGGGATGTCGTTTCGGGGCCTCGTCGGCCGCCGCGGTGTGGGAACCTTCGGTGGATCTGAGGACCACACAGCGATGTTGTGCTGCCGGGCCGGGGAGGTGACCCGGTTCCGGTTCATGCCGATCACCCGCCACGAATCCGTCGCTGTGCCCGAGGAGTTGACGTTCGTGGTGGCCACCTCCGGTGTCCCCGCGCAGAAGACCGGAGCCGCCAAGGAACGCTATAACAGAGCCGCTGAACAGGCCCGAGAGGTGGTGCGGCTGTGGAACCTGAGCAGCCACCGCCGCGACGCGAGCATCGGGGCCGCGCTGTCCGATGCCCCGGACGCCGTCGCGGGGTTACGCGCTGCGGTGGCGCACTCCCGCTCGCTGACCGCCCGCCTGAACGCGTTCCTGAACGAATCCGAGGAGCTGATTGCCCAGGCTGTCGCGGCACTGGCCGCCGGAGACCTGGCAGCTTTCGGCTCGATCACCGACGACTCGCAGCGGGACGCGGGCTGCCTGCTCGGCAACCAGATACCTGAGACGGTCCGGATGCAGGCACTGGCGCGCCAGGTGGGCGCGCACGCCGCGAGCGCCTTCGGCGCTGGTTTCGGCGGATCTGTGTGGGCGCTGGTGGACTCCGCGACGGCCGAGGACTTCGCCGCACAGTGGCTGGCCGCGTATCAACGCGAGTTCGACCACCGCGGGGCCGGCGCCCTCATCGTGCGGCCCGGTGGGCCAGCCCGGCCGACGCTGCAGAGCTAGCCGTCGCCCCCTGCTGTAAAATGTGAGCGTGACCAGCCCCTCGCCCAGCGCCGCGCGCCGCGGTGGCAGGGTGCGGATGACCTCGTCGCAGCGCCGGGAGCAGCTGCTGGAGACGGCACGGGAGTTGTTCGCGCAGAAGGGCTTCGAGGGTACCTCCGTCGAGGAAATCGCCGCCACCGCCGGGGTGAGCAAGCCAGTGGTCTACGAACACTTCGGTGGCAAGGAAGGCGCCTACGCTGTGGTCGTCGACCGTGAGGTGCGGGAATTGCATGGAGCGATTCGCGCCGCGATCACCACCCCAGGAGCCAGATCACGTGAGCTGCTGGAGCGCGGTGCCATGGCATTGCTCGACTACATCGACCAGCGCCCCGACGGGTTCCGGATCCTGGCACGGGATTCATCCCTTGGTCAGCCCAGCGGCTCGTTCGCCTCCATCCTCAGCGACATTGCGGCGCAGGTGGAGGATCTGCTCGGCGAACGCTTCGACCGGCTCGGCCACGATCCGCAGGTCGCGGGCCTGTATTCACAGGCCCTGGTGGGCCTGGTAGCGATGACCGGACAGTCGTGGCTTGACCGTAACCGCGAGCCCGACCGGCTGGTCGTCGCACGGCACCTGATCAACCTGGCCTGGAACGGGATGGCTCATCTCAAACCCGATCCGGTCCTGACCAGTGACCTTGACGACCAGACGCTGTGAGGACACCCTCAGCCCACCACCTGGGCGCCGCCCACCGGCCCGTCGGCGCGGCGCACGGTGCGCACCGATGCGAGCCGTGAGAGGCTTTGGGCGATCCTATCGGCGGCCTGCGGGGTCTCAGCGAGGAACGCGCACGTCGGGCCCGATCCGCTGACGATCACCCCGATGGCACCGGCCATGCGCCCCGCAGCGAGGGTGTCATTGAGGCAAGGCTGCAGCGCGACAGCGGCTGCGGTGAGGTCGTTGCGCAGCAGCCGCCCGACGGCGGGAACGTCACCGGCGGCGACGGCGGCAAGCAACGCCTCATCGACCACCACGCCACGCGGCCCATCAAGCCGATCGAACTCGGCGAATACCTCGGGGGTGGATAGTCCGGAATGCGACAAGGCCAGCGCCCAGTAGTAGCTTCCCTGACAGGCCACGGGGTGGATCACATCGCCGCGGCCCGTGCCGAGGGCGGTTCCGCCGACGAGCAGGAACGGAACGTCGGCGCCGAGGCTGGCCGCCAGCTCACTAAGGTCGGCGTCCGAGGCGCAGACCCGCCACAGCTCGTTGCAGGCGCGCAGGGTGGCCGCCGCGTCGGCCGAGCCGCCCGCCATGCCTCCCGCGACGGGGATGCGCTTGCGGATCAGCAGGGAGACCCCGGCGTCGGTGACATCGAAGCGGCGCGCGATCAGCTTGGCCGCCCGCATCGCCAGATTCGTGTCGTCGGTGGGGAGAAACCCGGCCCCTTCCCCCTGGAAGGCGAGGCTGAACTGCCCGGCCGGTGCCCGCTCTGCGATGACATCGTCGAACAGTGACAGCCCTTGGAACAGCGTGCCCAACTCGTGGTAGCCCGAGGCTTCGGTGGGCCCGACCCGTAGTGAGAGATTCACCTTCGCCGGGACGCGAACGCGAACTGTGGTGGACACCTCCCGAACCTATCGCAGGTCAGGGGCAAACAAAGACTCGTTCGGCAATCGCCGCGTAGTCGCTGATCGAGAGAGTCTCACCGCGTCGGCTCGGGTCGATCCCGGCCGCCTCGATCGCCTGCGAGGCCTGCTGAGACGAGCCGACCAGCGGGGCCAAGGCTGCCCGCAGCATCTTGCGACGTTGCGCGAAAGCGGCGTCGACCACCGCGAAGACCTGTTCCCGGGCGGCCGAGCTGGGTGGCGGATCGTGTCGCTGGATCAGCACGAGTCCCGAGTCGACGTTGGGCACCGGCCAGAACACCGCCGGAGGCACATTGCCCGAGCGGGTGGCAGTGGCGAACCAGGCAAGCTTCGCACTGGGGGCGCCGTAGATCTTCGTCCCGGGCTGCGCCGCGAGCCGGTCGGCCACCTCGAGCTGCACCAGGACCAACCCGTGGGACCAGCTGGGGAAATGCTCAAGCAAGTGCAACAACACCGGTACCGACACGTTGTAGGGCAGATTCGCCACCACGACGCTGGGCGCTGGGCCGGGCAGCTCAGTGACCCGTAGCGCGTCGGCGGTCACTGTCCGCAGCCGCTGAGCGGCCCCGGTCCCCATGCGCTGCTCGACGCTGAGCGGCAGTTGCCCGGCAAGCCGCTCGTCGATCTCGACCGCCGTCACCGATGCGGCCCGCTCCAGTAGCCCAAGGGTCAGGGACCCCAGGCCGGGGCCGATTTCGAGGACTGTGTCATCGCTGCGGAGCCCCGCCAGGGAGACGATCCGGCGGATAGTGTTGGCATCGATGACGAAGTTCTGGCCCCGTTGCTTGGTCGGCTTGACGCCCAGCTGGGTGGCCAGCCGCCGCACCTCCTGGGGGCCGAGGAGCCCGTGGTCAGGCATGGGACTGCCAGGTGCCGCCGTAGGCGGCATCGGTGTTAGCGCTGACCCGATCACACAACTCAGCGAGTTCGACGTCCAGGAGGTCGGCCAGGAAGCGAACCGTGTGCGGCATCAGGTAGGAAGCATTGGGCCGGCCGCGGCACGGATGGGGGGCCAGGTAGGGGGCGTCGGTCTCGACCAGGATCCGCTCCAGCGGCATCACCAACGCGGCCTGCCGCAGGGACTGCGCGGACCCGAAGGTAACTACGCCGGGCAATGACAGCCAGAATCCCCGCTCGAGGCAGGCGCGGGCGAAATCGGCGTCGCCGGAGAAGCAATGCATCACCACCCGATCCGGGGCGCCCTGGCGGTCCAGCACCGCGAGCACGTCGTCGTGCGCGTCGCGGTCGTGGATCACCAGCGTCAGATCATGGCGCTTGGCCCAGCCGATGTGCGCGGCGAATGACTCGACCTGCGCGGCGTGTCCGGCGGCGTCGCGGGTCCGGAAGTGATCGAGCCCGGTCTCCCCCACGGCGCGCACCGCCGGGTCGCTCACCAGCTGCTCCACCGCGGCCAGCTCAGCCTCGAGCGAGCCCCGAGCGTGGGCCCGGGCGGCGTCGTTGGGGTGGAGGGCGACGGCGGCGACCACGCTCGGGGTGGCCCGGGCGATGCTGATGGCTTCCTGGCTGGACGCCACGTCAGTGCCGACCTCGACCATCCTGGTCACCGCGACGCTGGCCGCCTTGGCGATCGAATCGGCCACGCTCAGGCCGGAGTAAGCCTGCGTCGCGGCCAGGTGGGTGTGGTTGTCGACCACCGGCCGCGGCAACGGCTCCGGTAACGCTGGCAGTTCGATCTGGGTCATCGGGCTTCCTTCCGGGCGGCCAGGACGGCGTCGTAGAGCGCCTTGCGGGGGTGACCTGTGGCGGCAGCCACCTGCGCCGCCGCCAGGGACAGTTTCTGACCATCGGCCACGTGGCGCTGCACTAGTGCCACCGCCTCGGCGAGCCTCACCTGTGCCGGGGCCGCGCCCGCGATGACGACAGTGATTTCGCCGCGCACGCCACCGGCCGCCCAATCCCGCAGCCCGGCCAGATCGTCGCGGCGGATCTCCTCGTGCGGCTTGGTCAACTCCCGGCACACTGCTGCCCGGCGGTGCTCCCCCAGGACCTCCGCGGCATCGGCCAGGAAATCGGCGAGCCGGTGCGGGGCCTCGAAGAACACGCTGGTGCGTTGCTCGGTGACCAGGTCAGCGAAGCGGGCGCGGCGCTCGCCTCGTTTGCGGGGCAGGAAACCCTCGAAGCAGAACCGGTCAACTGCGAGCCCGGACACTGCCAGCGCGGTGAGCACCGCTGACGGGCCGGGCACGGCGGTCACCCGCAGCCCCCGCTCGATGCACGCGGCCACGGCCCGGTAGCCGGGGTCACTCACCGTCGGCATCCCCGCGTCGGTGACGATCACAACCCGTTGCCCGGCGGCCACCCATTCCACCAGCTGTTCGGCACGAGCGGCCTCGTTGCCGTCGAAGTATGAGACGACCCGCCCGGCCGAGGTGGCGCCGATGCGGCGCAGCAGCGTCGCGACGACCCGGGTGTCCTCCGCTGCGATGACATCCGCGCCCTCCAGGGCCGCCACGAGCGCCGGGCTGGCGTCGCGGTGGGAACCGATGGGCGTGCCCGCCAGCACCAAGGCCCCCTCACTCGACATGGGTACAGCCTATTGCCCGTCCGGGGCGCGCCCGCCACCACGGCGCCCGGCGGGTCCAGGGCAGCGATCCGAGCTGCTCCTAGACTGGGGGCGTGACCATCACCGCGCTGGAGGCTGGCCAGCTGACCGACCGACGGCGCTCCTGGATAGTGACATTGGCTATCACGGCGATGGCTTTCGGCCTGCGGTTCTACGGGTTGGCATTCCCGAACAGGCTGATGTTCGACGAGACCTACTACGCCAAAGACGCGTGGACGATGTACCTGTTCGGGTACGAGAAGGACTGGGTCGAGGGCGCCAACGATCAGATCGTCACGGGGGACCTCAGCGGCATCACCGACAAGACGTCCTTCGTGGTCCACCCACCGCTGGGCAAGCTGCTCATCGGATGGGGCGAGGCGCTGTTCGGCATGAACTCTTTCGGGTGGCGGATCGCCGCGTGCGTGTTCGGGGCGCTGCTAGTGATGTTCACGATCCGGCTCGCCCGGCGGTTGTCGCGGTACACGCTGGTCGGGGCCATCGCGGGCATCTTGTTGACCTTCGACGGCCTCGCTTTCGTGATGAGCCGCATCGCGCTGCTCGACATCTTCCAGGCGACGTTCATCATGGCGGCCGTGGCCGCGCTCGTCGCTGACCGGGACTGGTTCCGGCACCGGCTGGCGGGCCACCTTCGCGACAACGATCTGCCGGACCTCGGGGGTGCCTTCGGGCCGATGATCTGGTGGCGGCCATGGCGCATCGCCGCGGGCATCATGTTCGGCGCAGCAGTCGCCGTGAAGTGGAACTCGCTGTACGTCCTGGCGGTGTTCGGGATCGTGACCGTGGTGTGGGACCTGGGTGCTCGCCGCCTGGCGGGAGCCAGTCGCAAGGCAGCGCTGAGTGTGGTCACCGATGCCCCGTTGGCGTTCATTCAGCTCGTCGTGGTGGCGGTCCCGGTGTACCTGACCTCCTGGTACAGCTGGCTGACCACCCCCGGGGGCTGGGACCGGGACTTTGGGGCCAAGAATCCCGACGATCCGGTGGTCCGGTTCTTCGGGGAGGCGCTCGGTTCGCTGTGGCACTACCACACGGCGATGTACGACTTTCACACCGGCGACACGATCAACGCTGCCGAACACCCCTACGAGGCCCATCCCGCCGGATGGTTGTTGATGATCCGTCCCATCGGCATCGACGCGCAGAACGGGATCGAACCCGGCGAGCAAGGGTGCACCGCCGTCGAGACGACGTGCCTGCGCGTGGTTTCCGGCATGGGAACCCCCGTGTTGTGGTGGCTCGCGGCAGCGGCGCTGGTGATAGCGATCTGGTGGTGGCTGGGCAAGCGCGATTGGCGGTTCGCGGTGCCGGTGCTGGGCGTGATGGCGGTCTGGCTTCCGTGGTTCCAATACACCGAGCGCCCGTTGTTCTTCTTCTACGCCACGGTGCTGGTGCCGTTCTACGTGACAGGTCTGGCGATGGTGCTGGGCCGATTGTTGGGACCGGCAGCCTCACCGCAGCGACGGCTCCGCGCCATGGCCGTGGGACTCGCGATCGCGCTGGTGATCCTCAACTTCGCGTTCATCTATCCAGTGTTGACCGATGCGCTGATGACCCGGCCCGAGTGGCTGACCCGCATGTGGTTCGGCACCTGGATCTAGCGGCTCCTAGGCGCAATCGCGTCCGATGACCCGGCCGGCGGCATGACGGGCCTGCGCCCGCACCCGTGACCACATCGGCAATGCGTTGCGTTTCGCGCCGCCGACGGTACCGATCAGCAGCGAGGCCAGATAGGTGCCGCTCGCGGTGCCGTTCATGAGTTCACCCCGCCCGTTGCCCCGGGCGTAGAACCCACCGGGGGTGGCCGAGGCCCCCACGACGGGACGGCCGTGATCGCTCGGATCTATCCGCAGCGCACCGGTGTCGATCCCGGTGGCACCGAGCTCGGCCTGCACCCAGCGACTCAGGGCGGCGGTCTCCGATTCCGCGACAGCGCCGTGGGCCTTGGGGCCGAACGCGACAGCCTCGTGATCGCCCACGGGCCGCACCAACCACACCGGCGGCCCGGCCCGCAACGTCACCTGGTCGATGGGTTCGGCCGGTACGAAGCCGACCATCGGCACCAGCTGCGCCTCACCCACCGCGGCCATCCGCCCCCACGGGGACACCCCCAGCGTGTCGATAACCGCCGATGCCCGCAGCTGGCCGACGTCGTGCTGCCAGGCAAAGTTCGGGCGAAACCTGACCAGTGATTCACCGTCGCGACGCAGCAGCGAGGTCACCGTGACGTCGCTGTGCAGCCGCGCCCCCGCAGCCTTGGCCTGGGCTAGGAGCGCCTCGGCATAGTCCACTGGGCTCAGCACCAGCGCCCGCGAGCCGAGCCCCGCCCCGGCCTGACGCCGCTCATCGCGACGCAGCGGCCACACCTCGGCACCGGCTTCAGCCAGCAACCTCGCCATTTCGCTCAGTTCGCGGTCAAGGGTAACGCCGTAAGAGTGATCGTGCAGTTCGAGGGTATCGATGCTGACGCCGCCCGCCGTGGCGACAGTGCGGATCTCGTCGATGCCTGCGAGGTTGCGCCACACGTGTTCACGCACCGCCTCCGGGCCGTAGGCGGCCTCCATCCGGGCCACGGTGCTCGTATGCGCGCACGCTGCCACTCCGTGCCCGACGGCCGCGGACACACCCGCGGGGTTCGGGTCGAGCACCACGACGTCGTAGCCCTCGGCGGCGAGGCGCCTCGCCGCGGTCAAACCAGCAATCGTCGCTCCCAAAACGGCCACATCATGCGCCATGGCTCGACCCTACCGCGACCGGCGGCGAGCGGCCTGCGCCCCCACGCGGTAGCATGCGGCCGACGAAAGGACAGGCATGCGCGGCTGGAGACTCCACAACGGCGGGAAACTTGAGCCGGGGGCGGTAGTGGCCCCGACGGAACGGATCAGCTGGGGCCGCACCATCGGCCTCGGCGCCCAGCACGTGGTGGCAATGTTCGGCGCCACCTTCGTGTTCCCGCTGCTGATGGGGCTCAACCCGCAGCTGGCGGTCATGATGAGCGGCGTCGCGACGATCGTGTTCCTCATCGTCGTCAAGCACAAGGTGCCGTCCTACCTGGGATCGAGCGCCTCCTTCGTCGGGGTCGCCACCGCCATCTACGGCGCCGGGGGGAACCCGGCCGACCTCACCGGCGCGCTATTCGTGGTGGGGCTGACCCTGTTCATGGTGGGCCTCATCATCCACTTCGCCGGCGCCGCAGTGATCCACAGGGCACTACCTCCGGTGGTCACCGGGGCCGTGGTCATGCTCATCGGCTTCAACCTGGCCCCCGTCGTAGCCGGGGTCTATTGGCCGCAGGACCCGTGGCTGGCCTTCACCGTCATGCTGATCGTCATCGCGCTGAGCGTCGGGCTGCGCGGCTTCCTCGGCCGCATCGCGATCTTCTTGTCGCTGGTCATCGGCTACGCCCTCAGCTGGATCTTCGATCTTGCCTTGGGCCCTCGCGTCACCACCGCCGAGGACGGCACCATCACCGAGGCCTTCCGTGTGGACTGGTCCGGGGTCGCCCGCGCTGACTGGTTTGGCCTGCCCCCCGTCAGTGACCTGGCGAACTGGAGCTTCGGCGGCGCCGAGAACGTGGTGGGATTCCATCTCCCGGCGTTCAACATCGGTTTCATCCTGATCGCGCTGCCGGTGGTCATCGCTTTGATCGCCGAGAACACCGGGCACGTCAAGGCCGTGGCCGAGATGACCGGGACCGACCTCGACCCAGTGATGGGGCGGGCCATCGCCGCCGACGGTGCGGGATCGATGATCGCCACTGCCGTCGGGGCCGGCCCCACCACCACCTACGCCGAGAACATCGGTGTCATGGCGGCCACCAGAGTGTACTCGACAGCCGCCTACGTCGTGGCTGCCCTCGTGGCGATCGGCTTTGGTTTCTCGCCCAAGTTCGGGGCGATCATCTCCGCGACCCCGGGGGCTGTACTCGGTGGTATCACGGTAGTGCTCTACGGCATGATCGGCCTGCTCGGCGCCAAGATCTGGAAGGAGAACCGGGTCGACCTGGGTAACCCGATCAACCTGATTCCCGCCTCGGCCGGCATCATCATCGGCATCGGGGACGTGCAGTTACCCTTCGGCGATGACTTCTCCCTCGGTGGAATCGCGCTCGGCACCATCGTGACCGTCGGGGTGTATCACATCGCGCGGGCAATAGCGCCGCCGGCAATGCGCGAGGCGGCCGATGGGGCCTCGTTGATCTACGACGCCCCAGGAATATACAACGACCAACAGGAGCCCTGATTCAGCAGGTACCGTGGTCGTCGTGTACGACCTTCCTCAGGCGTTTCGCGACGCCATGGCGCGGGTGCCCGCGCCGGTCACCATCATCACCGCGAGCGTCTCGGATGTCGCCTACGGAACAACTGTCTCCGCCTTCGCCTCGCTTTCCCTGACGCCCCCCATGGTCTTCTTCGCCCTCGACGGGCGTGGCCGGATGGTGGAACGGCTGCGGCTGACCCGGCGATTCGGCGTCAACGTGCTGGCCTCGGATCAGGCGGGGCTGGCCGAGCGCTTCGCCGCCCGAACCGCCGACCGATTCGACCGCGTCGCCTGGGCCGATGACAGCGGCCTACCCAAGCTTGCCCACACCGCCTCGTGGCTTCGCTGCGAAGTGGTCGCTATCGAGCCGGGCGGCGATCATTCGATAGTGCTTGGCCGCGTGGCCGGGGCCGAGAACTATCGCACGGATGCACTGTCCTACCACCTGCGCACTTTCGTGCCAATGGGCCTGCCTGGCTAGGCCTGTCCCGGTCTCGGCGCGATAGGGTGCCCGGCATGAAACACGTCCTCGACGGGCTCATCAACGGCATCGACCGGGTACTGCCCGAGGCGGCGTCCCTGCGCCGCGCGATTCACGCCGACCCGCACCTCGGGGGCGACGAGGGCGACACCCGGGATCAGATCACCGCCGCGGCCGCCTGGCTCGACTGGCATCCCATCGCCGAGACCGGCGCCTACGCCCGGCTCGGCGCGGCAGGCCCCGCCGTGGCGATGCGCGCCGAGCTTGACGCGCTGCCCATCATCGAGGCCACCGGCGTCGAGTGGTCATCCGGCAGGCGGGGCATCATGCACGCCTGCGGCCACGATGTTCATATGGCGGCGCTGTGGGCCGTGCTGCAGGCGGCCCGCGATGTGGAGCTGCCCACCGGGCTGGTGGCGGTGCTGCAGCCCCGTGAGGAGGTCACGCCGCCGGGAGCCAGCGACGTCGTGTCGTCGGGAATCCTTGACGATGAGGACATTCGCGCGTTCGTGGGGGTTCACGTCCAGCCGCTCATCGAGCGCGGCACAGTGTCCACTGGCGCGGGCGCCATCAACGCTGCCTTCGACTCGTTCGAGATCACCATCCACGGCCGAGGCGGCCACGGCGCCTACCCACACGAATCGGTGGACCCCATCGGTGTGCTTGCCACCGTCATCGTCGGGCTCCGCGACCTCGCCGCCAGGACAGTCGATCCGACGCATCCCACAGTGGTCTCGGTGGGCAGCGTGCACGCCGGGACCGGGGCGAACATCATCGCCGACGAGGCCACATGCCGTGGCACTATCCGCACCTACAGCGAGGCGGATCGGCAGGCGCTGCACCAGGCGATAGCTTTGCTGGCCGAAGGGACTGCGCTGGGCCGGGGCGCTTCGGCGACCACCACATTCGAGCGGGGCGGGCCGGCGCTGGTCAACGATCCCGCGCTCGTGACCAGAGTCGACAGATGGCTCGCCGATAGCGGGGTGCCGATGGCCGGGGTCCCGTTCCGCTCGTGCGGGTCGGACGATTTCGCCGAGTACAGCCAGGTGGCACCGAGCCTGATGGCCTTCGTGGGGACCGGTTCCTCGGATGGGGTGGGGCTACATCATGGCGCTTTCCTGCCCGGGCGCGATTCATTGCGGCTGGCCGCGGTCTCGTTGGCGGCGGCCTATGTTGGGGCCGCCGAACTGGTCGGCCACGGCGGTTAAACACTACCGGCGCCGGCTCCCCCGATGCCCGGCTCGGCAGGTCAGGTTTAGGGTTCGTCGAGGCGTTGCGCCCCACCGGCGTCAATGTCCATGCTTTGGAAGCGGTGGCTCATGTAGTCGTTGTCGAAGTGCTCGGCGCAGAAGCGCTGCACCGGTGTGTCCGGGGCGTCCCCGTCGACACGCTTGTGCCATGAGTCGATCGTCACGAGCGTCATGACCCCGTTGATCAGCATGAACAGGGCAGTGACCACAGTCAGCCAGGTGCGCCAGCGCAGCGGGATCGCGTCGACGATGCGCAGCACATCCGGCAGCAGCAGCTTGATCCACACCAGCCCCAGGAAGCCCCACGCGCATGCGAAGGCGAAGTTTGTCCGGCCCTCGATGTTGAGGAATGTCCCGCTGTAGTCCCAGGCGATGATCCCGAAGGCGGTCTCCATGAACCAGGACACGAAGAACTCGAACGCGGCCCCGATGAGCCCTGCCACCACAAAGATCAGCAACTTCGACCGTTTCCACACCCGATTGAGCGCGATAGTCATCAGTAGCGCGCCGAAGCCGTAGATCGGTGAGAACGGCCCCCACAACACCCCGGCCCGGTCCTGATAGCCGCCCACAGTCATCGCGTGGAAAATGACCTCCACGATAAGCCCGATGACGCTGGCCACCAGGAACACCCAAAACAGGTTGAAGAAGTTGAGGGCGATGTATTCATCGGGGCCCTTGACCGCGGCACCCCACGGGGAGGTGAACCGGCGGGACCTGTCGAGCTGGGGGTCGGTGGCCGATTGAAAGTAGATCAGCCAGCCGAGCATGTACAGGTAGATCAAGGCCACCGGATGGAGCCCGAACCCGAAGATCGAGAACACCACACTCACCAGGACAGTGACCATCGAGACCCGGGCGATCATGCGCGCCCGGCCAAGGGTCTGCGGGGTCTGCGGCATCACCGTCAAGACCATCGCCCCCACCACCGCGCTGGCGGTGGACAGCAGGAATACGGCGCTGGCCAGGATCTCCTGTCCGCTGAGCTGCCCATCGCCGCCGGCCTCGAGCAGGATGATCAGGAACCAGGTGGCAAGCACCCCCGCTCCGACTGCGGCCAGCAGGAACCCCAAGCGAACCATTGCGCCGAGAGTGCCGGCGAGCCAGCCGACGTTGCCGGGTCTTTCGCCGGACTCGTGGGCCGGCGTGAGCTGTTGTTGCATTGCCTGGTTCACCTCACCATTGGGCGGGGCACCATCGGCCCTCGTCACGAGTTTAATTTACTCACTGCGGCGGCGATGAACGGCCTGCGGCACGCACTCGCAGATCAAAACCCCCACCCGCGCAGCCACTCGAGCACCTCGTCGTGGCGCTGATTGGCCTCGGCCCGCTGCCAGCCTCCCCAGGCGCGTTCGGCGACCAGGGCGCCGTCGCGTAGGTAGACGATCCGGTCGGCTCGCGCCGCGCAGCCCGGATCGTGAGTCACCATCACCATTGTGGTCTGATCTGCGTGGACCTCACTGAGCACGTCCATCACTTCCTCGGTCATGCTTGCGTTGAGCGCACCGGTGGGCTCGTCGGCGAATACGACGGCAGGTTCGGCGGCCAGGGCCCGGCAGATGGAGGCACGCTGCAGCTGCCCGCCGGAGACCTCGGTGATGCCGTGGTGGGCCACGTGGGCGATCTCGAAGCGGTGCAGGAGGGCCTCGACTCGCGCGAGGCTCTGCTCGGTCTGTCCCGGGCGTGCCTTGAGCGCCGGGAGGGCGATGTTGTCTCGGATGCTGAGGTTTGCCAGGAAGTGCGCCTGCTGAAACACGAACCCCATCCGGGTCAGCCGGACCCGGCTCATCTTGTCATCACTCAACTCGGTGAGGTCGTGGCCCTCGAGGAGTACCCGTCCCCCGCTGGGCCGGTCCATACCGGACATGGCATACAGCAGGGTCGACTTGCCGGATCCCGAGGCCCCCATGATGGCGACGAATTCCCCCGCGTGCACCTGGAAGTCGATGCCGTCGAGCACCCGGGTGGGTGGCTGGGTGGTGTGAAAGGTCTTGGTCAGACCGATAGTTTCGAGGGCGATGGATGGCTGGGTCACGATGGTTCCTCTCAGTTACGAAGCCATTGGCTGGCATCGGCTCGGCGCAGGCCGGCGGTGAGCCCGACGGCACCCAGGTAGCCGACGATCACCAGGGCAGCCGGGTAGGCCAGGTACACGAGCCAGGCCTGGGGGATGAACGACAGCTGGGAGATGCCCAGCCCGGCGAGGGATACCAGCGCCGCCACCAGCGACTCGCCGAGTGTGGCGGCGAGCAGCGCCCCGCCGAATACGCCGAGCACGATCATCAGCAGCGTGCGGAGCCTCACCGAGGAGATGATCTCGTCGCGGGAGAAACCGAGTGCGGTCAGCACCCCCATCGATGAGCGTTCCCGGGCCAGGCGCAGCCTGAGGAACAATGTGGTGATCAGTGCGGCAACGCCGAGGCCGAAGATCAGCGAGATGAGCGCGGCGCTGGCGAAGGCGTCTGTGACGTAGGAAAGCGTCTGGGTCACATATGCCCGCATCGGGATGACGGATGCCCCGGGCAGGGCCTGGTCCAGTGCGACCGCGAATTCCTCGGGATCGGCGCCCTCCACCAGGTCGGCGTAGAAGACATAGCTACTCGCCGCCCCGTCGGCCTCGCCGGATCGTTTGGCCGTGTAACCGCCACTCGTGACGTCCTGGTACACCCCGCTGACGGTGAGGGATTCGCTGACCCCGTCGAGCTGGAGTTCCAGGGTGTCGCCCACCCCCACCTGATACCGGTCGGCGTTGGCCACCGAGAGTGCGATCTGAGCCTGACCGGGGGCCTGTCCGTCGACGAATTCGAGGGGGCTGGCCGAGTAGTCGCCCACCTCGACCCGGATCGTCTCCCAGCCCTCCTCACCGGGGGTCTGGTAGCTCACGTTCCCGTAGGCCAGCCATCGGGTTACCTCGGGGTCCGAGCTCAGGGCATGCATCGCGGCGTCGCGTTGGGCGTCGAGATCCTCGGAGTAGGCAACATCGACACGGATGTCGCTGTCCGGGGCGCCGAGGTAGGTGACGAACTCGGGGCTGGAGAATGTGGTCAGCAGGTTGGTGGGCAGGATGATCAGCACCGCGGTGAGCGCGAAGACGATGGGGATGAGCACCCACTGCCGTGCCGTGGCGCGCAGATCGAGCAAGGCCAGGCGCAGGTTGAGCCGGTTCGCGTTGCCGCGGGAAAGGTCGGTGGCTCGGGCCCGGCGCTCGGCTCGGGCAGCTCGCCGGGCCTGCTGACGGGGGTCCAATGTGCTGCCGTGGATCAATGCGGTGACGATGTCGATCCGCCGGACCGAGGCGAGCACACGCCAACACATGCCCACCACTACCCCGAAGACCACGGCGAGCGCCACCAACGGCCACACGATGCTTGGCCACCCGAGGGGGGCTGAGGCGTAGTTCGCCTGCACACCGCGGGTGAGCAGGGCTGTGGCCGCCACCGCGAGCCCGCCGCCGATGACACACGCGATCCCGGTCATTGCGGCGTACTTGGTGAGGTAGAGCCGAGTGATGTCCCGGTTGGGCAGGCCGATGGCCTTCATGGCACCGATTTCGTGGACCGAGTCCTCCAGGCTGCCGCGAATCACGAACCGCAGGTTCAACAATGCGATGCCGATCAGCAGCAGGCTCACGAACACGAGGGCGAGGGCGGTGAGGCCGTCGCTGACGGCGTTGATCATCCGGATCATCGTGTACGTCACGGCCTGGCCGTTGTTCGGGAGCCCGTCGGCGGCCTCATAGGCGCTCTGGAGCGCAGGTGCCTGCGCCGAGTCCTGGAGCCGGAACTCGACGATGATCTCGGGGATTCCACCACCGGCGGCCAGCGCCGAGAAATCGGCGGCACCCACCAGGAAACGGGTGGCCGAGGATAGCGATGAGGCCATCTGAGCGTCACGCACGAAGCCCGCGACGTCGAGCGAGTGGGTCCCCTGGGCGGTGCGCACCCCGAGCCGGTCGCCGATCTCAAGCCCGAACATCTCCCGATACGCCACCGGAACATAGACCTCACCTGGTTCGGGCGCAGCGATCTGATTGTCCTGGTCGATCAGGTAGTCGAAGTCTGTGTTCTGGGTGACGAAGAGGTTGCCGATGAGGCTGGCGGATAGGTCGCCGAAGTCCTGGGTACCGGGCCGGCTCCACGAGATCGCGGCACCGTCGTAGCCCACCATGTCCTCAATCAGCCACTCCTGGACCAGGGGCTCCTGGTCCGCGAAGTTCCGCAGCGCGGCCTGGTCATAGTCGCCGGAGTGCATCTGCAGGAAGTGCGGCGGCTTGGCCACCTCGAACAGTGCATCAACCGACCCGAGCACCCGCTCCATGACCATGGCCCCGGTGGCCATCAGGAAGGCGCTGAGCACCAGGATCGCCAGCAAGGCCGCGTTGACCCCCTTGTTGCGTCGGATGTCATTGACGCCGTAGCGCAGCAAAAGCCGATCGCCGTTCATGCTCATGAGTCTCTGCCCTCGCGGTCTCGATCCGGATCCAACGCGTGGTGCGGCCACGCGACGCCCACCGTGTCACGAGACACGTGGCGCTGTCTTGCTAGATGGCCCCTCTCGGGGCAGCATTGGCAGGAAGTTCAGGGTTCACCCCCACGCGGGGATCCCGCAACCCCATTGTGGCCACGGCGAGGAACTCCTCGGCCGCCGCCGAGCGGGAACCCGCCAGCCACACAGCGCTCAACGCGCGCGTGACTGCCAGGCCCTTGACCTTGACCCTGGCGAGCCGCCCCCTGGCCACATCATCGGCTACCGCGAGCCGGCTCAGCGCACCGGGGGCGGTGCCTGCCATGATGGCGCTGCGGACTCCCAGGGTGGTCTCGAGCACCGCCGCCGGTTCCGCCCGCAGCGCAAATCCGGCGGCCGCCATCGCAGTTTCGAAGGCGTGCCGGGTGCCGCTGCCGGGTTCCCGGGTAACGAGCCGGGTCCCGGCCAGAGTGTGAAGCGCGACGTTGCGGGCCCGGGCCCATGGATGATTCGGTGTGACAACCACCTCGATCCGATCCTCACCGATAGTCATCGACGCCACATCTGAGGCGATGGTGGGGGTCTCGACGAACCCAAGATCGGCTTCCCCGGCCCGGACCGCGGCAATCACCGAGTCACTATTGGCGGCCACGAGGTGTAGCACTGGCCCACCGTCCCCGCGCCGAGCCTGCCAGCGCGCGATCCATCCGGGGGCGAGATGCTCGGCGATGGTGAGGCTGGCCGCCACCCGGACAGTCTGGTCGCTGGCGCCGCCCAGCGACTCGACCGAGCAGGTGAACTCGGCTGCCGCCGCCAACAGCGGCCTGGCCCACCCCACCAGCAGTTCACCTGCCTCGCTGAGGCGGGAGCCGCGGGAGGTGCGCACCACCAGCCGGGTCGACAGCTGGGCCTCAAGCCCGCGCAGGCGAAGCGACACCGCCTGCTGGCTGACGCCGAGCCGGTGAGCGGCGGCCGAGATACTTGCCTCGGTGCCCACGAGCACCAACGCCTCCAGCGCGTCCAGATCTGGTTGTGCCACGGCCCCTCCCTCCGGCCACAAGCAACAGTTGTGGCTTG
This sequence comes from Arachnia sp., assembly GCA_047972985.1. Classification (GTDB taxonomy): domain Bacteria; phylum Actinomycetota; class Actinomycetes; order Propionibacteriales; family Propionibacteriaceae; genus Arachnia. Next base: position 27,049 of record JBKEBG010000171.1, on the reverse strand, counting down.
CCACGCATCTTCGCACATCGGCCACCGGCCAGAAACGCTATCCCCATGGCGCAACCCCGCGAGACTCCCCGACCCGCCAGGATCGGCCCGGTGACACCGGGCCTGTCCCTGTGCACGGCGGCCGCCATCGCCTGCTACGCCGCCAGCAGCCTGCTGGGGGGCCTGAGCCCACTCATCCTGGCGATAGTGCTCGGGATCGCCATGGCGAACACGCTGGGCGTGCCCCCGGCCGCGGGCCCGGGCATCGAGTTCTCGGCCAAGAAGCTGCTTCGTGCCGGGATAGTGCTCCTCGGGCTCCGGCTCGTCCTGACCGATATCGCCGCGCTGGGGGCACCGATGCTGCTGGTGATCGTGGGAATAGTAACCGGCGGAATCCTCGGCACTGTGGCGCTCGGCCGGCTACTTCGGGTGCCCACGCATCTATCGTTGCTGGTTGCCTGCGGGTTCTCCATCTGCGGGGCCGCCGCCGTGGCGGGAGCTGCCGGGGTGATGGATCCCGACGATGAGCGCGAGTCCGACACCGTCACGGCCGTGGCCCTGGTGGTGATCCTCGGGAGCTTGATGATCCCGCTGGTGCCCTTGGCCGCGGGATTGCTCGGCCTTGACCAGATCACCGCGGGGCTCTGGGCCGGCGGCTCGATCCACGAGATCGCCCAGGTGGTGGCCGTCGGCAGCATCCTCGGTGGCGGTGCCCTGACCGCTGCCGTGGTGGTCAAGCTCGCCCGCGTGCTGCTCCTAGCCCCCGTCGTGGCGGCCCTGAGCCTGCGGCAACGCAGCCTCGACGGCGCGAGCCCCGGTTCCGGGTGCCGGCCGCCCATCGTCCCCGCGTTCATCCTTGGGTTTATGGCTGTGGTGCTGGTGCGCACCTTCGTTCCGCTGCCCGAGATGGTGCTGCAGATCGGCAGCGCGGCACAGACCCTGCTGCTCGCCGCGGCAATGTTCGCCCTGGGGTGTGGCGTGAAAGTCCGGCAATTGATGCGGGTGGGGCTGCGCCCGTTCCTGCTGGCCGGGGTGTCCACTCTGCTCGTCTCGGGCATCGCCTACCTCGGGGTGGCGCTGGCGCGTTGACCCGCAACGGGGGCCTCCAGCCCTGGCCCAAGCCTCGCAGTGGGTAGCCAGACGTCGCGACTCCGGGCCACACCGCCACGGTGGGCGTGAATCGCCGGATGCTGGCGCACCGGGTATCCACCGTCGGCAATGATTGTTTTGAGCCCTCTCGAAGCAATCGCGTATAATTGGCCACGCGTCAGGGAAAAGCAGGAAACTCTGGCGTGAATATTCCGGGGGGAATGCTCTAAAACAGGACGGCCATGACGGGTTCCACTAGCCTCGCCCCCAGCGCGGGTCTCGCCGATCACACCGCTCATCGCCGCCATCGGGCCGCCTTCGACGCCTCCCCGGATGGGATCATCGTCACCGACGACTCCGGCTTGATCCTGGAGGCCAACGACACCATGGAGTTGCTGCTGGGCAGGCCGCTGGAGCAGATCCTCGGGCACTACATGAGCGAATTCATCGCCGATAACCTCGCCGCGCAGGAGGCCGCCCTCACCGCACGGCAAGCCGCCCGTGCCTCGCTGGAACGCGTGCATGCCGGGATCCACCGGGTACGGCAGGCCGACGGCAGCGAGGTCCTCACCGATGTGTGGTCGCAACGCACTTGGTCCGAGCCCGCTGAATACACAATCTTCCTGGTCGATGTCACCGAAATCGACCAGGAACGAAGCACCCAAAAGGCAGCCGCCGACCGCTACCGCACGCTCGCCGACCACGTGGAGAGCAGCCGCCAATGGCTCCGACTCCTCACCGACAATCTCAGCACCGCCGTCCTGCTGGAGGACCAGCAGCGGCGCCTCCTGGTCACCAACCAAGAGTTCCTGCGCATGTTCGGGGTGGGGCTCTCCCCCGACGAGCTCGTCGGCGCAGACTGCTCGGCGGGCGTTGAGGAGGTCTCGCTGCTGTTCGCCGACCCGGCGGGCTTCGAGCGCGGCGTTCAGCAGCGGGTAGCAGACGGGGTCGAGGTGCGTGGCGAACGCGTGGCTTTGGCCTCCGGCGAGACCCTGGAACGCGATTACATTCCCGTGGCATCCCCCGACGGCCCGGTGGGACACCTGTGGCGGTATCGCAACATCACCCAGCACCTGCGAGAGACCCAGCTCCTGGCGGATCAGAACCGCTCATTGGAGGAGCTGGCCCGGCTGCGAAACGAGTTCATGGCCCGGGTCTCGCATGAGCTGCGCAGCCCCCTGACCTCCGTGGTGAGTTTCGCTGAGCTGCTGGGCGATGCCTCGGCTGGCCTGAGCCCCGAGCAAACCGAGTTCCTGGGCATCATCGACCGCAATGCGCAGCGCCTGCTGCGGCTCATCGATGACCTGCTCCTGATGGCCAAGCTGGAATCAAACACGTTGTCGCTGAGTACCGGACTGATCGATATTTCCAGCATTGTGGAACAAACGGTCGCCGAACTCGCCATCCACGCCACGGCCAAAGACATCACGCTCACGGTCACGGCGGCCCCGGGGCCCCGGCTGCGGGCTGATGCGCTGCGTGTCCAGCAGGTGGTATCAAATCTGGTCCGCAACGCGATCGCCTACACCCCACCGGGCGGCGAGGTGCAGGTGCTCCTCGCGCCGCAGGCGTCACCGCAGCAGTGGCGGCTTCAGGTCATCGATACCGGCGTCGGCATACCCGAAGGCGATATCGATCGACTCTGCGTGCCGTTCTTTCGTTCCCACACTGGTGTGGCAACCATGTCGCGAGGCACCGGCCTCGGGCTGGCTATCGTCAAGCTCATCGTCGATGCCCACCACGGGCAGATCGAGTTCGCCAGCGACGTGGGGCACGGCACGACAGTCACCGTCTGTTTACCGATCGAGGAGGAGTGATGGCACGGATACTGATAGTCGAGGACGAGCCGGATATCGCCCTGGCCCTGAAGGTGCTGCTGACCAAAGACGGCCACGAATGCCACTTCGCCGGTGACGGCCCTGCCGCGTTGCGCACGCTGCACCAGGCGCGACCCCAGCTGGTGCTGCTCGACATCGGCCTACCCGGGATGGACGGGTGGGAGGTGCTGGGCAGGATCCGCGAGCTCACCGACATTCCAGTTCTGCTGCTGACCGCCGCCGGGCGCGATGAGGACAAGGTGCGAGGCCTGCGGGCCGGGGCCGACGACTACCTGACAAAGCCGTTCAGCAATTCGGAGTTACTGGCCCGGCTGAGCGCGCTGCTTCGACGCTCCGGCGATACCGAGTGGGACGACGAGGTGCTGACCTACGGCAGCGTGGTCGCCTCCCCCGTGTCTCATTCGGTCACGCTCGACGGGGCACAGGTCTCGGTCACCGCGCAGGAGTTCCGGCTGCTGACCACTTTCATGCGTAACCGGGGCCAGGTGCTGACAAATGGCCAGCTGCTTGAGCTGGTCTGGGGTGATACCTCCGGCTACGGCGGGGATCGGGTCAAGTACGCGGTGCTGCGGCTGCGTAAGAAGCTCGGCTGGTCGGAAACCGAGCACTCGGCCTTGGTGGCCGTCCGCGGCATCGGGTACCGGCTTGAGGCCGAGCCAGGGTAACTACTGCACCCGTTCCGCAACCAACACGCACCCGAGGGCGCCACCGCGCCACGCAACAGTAGGTGCCATGGCCGCGCCGAACTCCCCCCTTGGGGGCTATGCAGGGGGAGCTTCGAGTGGGCCATCAACCGTCGCGTTGCCATCTGGCAACGCGACGGTCCTGCCTCCCACAACGTCAACGGAACCGAGCCATGGCGCGCCGTAACACCTTCGATCCCCAGGACCTCGACGGGGCCGCGGTTGCCGCGCGGCGTCACGTGGCGGCCATCAACTCCGTTCCCTGCGGGATTCTGGTCACCGACGAGGATGGGCTGATCCTGGACGCGAACGAGACTGTACAGCAGCTGCTGGCTCGGCCATTTGCCGAGATCATCTCGCATTCGATGCTTGAGTTCATCGCGGACAACCCAGGCGCCCAGGCGGCGGCGCTGTTGGCTCGGGAAGCGGCACGGGCATCCACCCGACGGGTGCATGCGGGCATCCACACCCTTACCCGCGTCGACGGCAGCAAAGTCCACGTCGATGTGTGGAGCAAACACACCTGGGATGCCCCCAGCGAGTACACGATCTTCTTGGAGGACGTCACCGCGCTGGAGGCTGACCGGGTTCGACAGCAAGCTGTGGCCCAGCGCTATCAGGCCATCGCCCAGCACTCGGCGCATGCCCTGATCGTCTGCGCCGAGGACACGGCCAACAGCATGATCGTCTCCGGTTCCTCGGCCCTGGGGTACCCCGGGTTGACCCCGCTGCCCGAGGGTTTCCTCTCTCTGGTTCACCCCGAGGACGCCCCGGTGGCCACAGCATTCCTTCGTGGGCTGCGTGAGGACGGGCAGCATGCCAGCGGTACCACTGAGTTTCGGCTCTTGGCCGCGGATGAGCGTTGGCTCACCTGCGAGGTGACCGCGGAGAACCTGCTCGATAATCCGGTGGTGGGCGGCATCGTGATCTGGGCCGTGGACGTCACCGCCCGCAGCGCACGCCAGATCCAGGTGGAACGCAGCATGCAGTGGCTGCATCTGCTGACCAAGAACCTGACGTCGGCGGTGTTACTGGAAGACGAGTCCCGGCACGTCCTGGTAACCAACAACGAGTTCATCGATATGTTCCAGCTCGGAGCCTCACCGGAGGATCTCGTGGGGCTCGACTGCACCGACGCCGCGGCGCTCGTGGGGCACCTTTTCACCGACCCTGACGGGTTCGTCAACGGCGTCAACGAGCGGATCACCTCCGGCGAGGCGGTTCGTGGGGAGCGCCTTGAGCTCGCCGACGGCGGCACGCTGGAGCGCGACTACATCCCGGTCGGGGAACCCGCCGGCCCCACGGGGCATTTGTGGCGTTACCGCAACATCACGACGCAGCTGCGCGAGACGCAGCTGCTATCGGACCAGAATCGTTCCCTGGCGGAACTTGCCCGGCTCAAGAACGAGTTCGTGGCTCGGGTATCACACGAGTTGCGTAGTCCGCTGACCTCGGTGGTCAGTTTTGCCGATTTGTTGAGCGAGTCAACTTCGGGCGCGCTGTCGGATGATCAGTCTGAGTTTCTCTCGATCATCGTGCGAAACGCGCAGCGGCTGCTGCGGCTCATCGAGGATCTGTTACTGGTGGCGAAGCTGGAGTCGAACACACTGCCCATGACCCATGGGTTGGTCGATTTTCCAGCGATCGTCGAACAGGTCGGCCGCGAACTGGCTCCGCAGGCCACAGCAAAGAGCATGCGTTTACACCTGCGCACCGCACCGGGGCCGCTGATGCGCGCCGACACGCTGCGGATTCAGCAGGTGCTGACCAATCTCATCCGCAACGCTATCGGCTATACCCCGCCGAACGGAGAGGTGCACATCGATCTCACCCCAGAAACGGACACCAGGAGGTGGCGGCTACAGATCAGCGACACCGGCGTCGGCATTCCTGAAAAGGATATCTCTCAGCTTTGCGTGCCATTCTTCAGGTCAGCCACGGGTGCCGAATCCAGGGTGCGGGGCACCGGCCTCGGCCTGGCTATCGTGAAGCTGATCGTGGATGCCCACCAAGGCGATATCAGCTTCACCAGTGTGGTGGGGAAAGGCACGACGGCCACGGTTCATATCCCTTTCGGCGACGCCTAACCAGGCCCGGCCGATTGCAGCACCCAGGTTCCCGCATGTGCCACACGTCGCTGCTCACCCCGCCGCACCGGCGATCGAACCAGCGGCGAAGCGGCCGGAAATCACCCCGGAGAATTGTCATCATTCGGCTGGTCGAGCCGGACGCGAAGCCTCCGATTCGAAACCTCCAAGACCCTTACCCACCGCAGGGCAGTGGCGACGCCGCAACCGCCGGGAATCGAAGCCGACCCTCCTCAATCGGCCGAGAAGCTGAGCCAGCGGCGGACCGGTCAGAAATCAAGAGTTGACACCAAATTGCACCCGGGCAGCAACTGAGGCCGCACCCGTCGTCTAGGACGCTGGAACCTATGACGGCCCGCTCGCACCTTCTCGTCGTCGAGGACGACCCCGACGCACTTGTCTATCTCAAGACGATTTTGCGGGCAGAAACAGACCTGGACGTCTGCTTCTGCAGCACACCAGAAGAAGCCCTCGAACTGTTGCCCGGTCGGCGGATTGACCTCCTCCTCACCGATTACTGGATGCCCGGCATCAATGGGCTCGATCTGAGTTCCCTGGTGCGGCAGATGCATCCGGGGCTCCCCGTGCTCCTGACCACTGCCAACGCGAGCATCGACACAGCGGTCAAGGCGGTCAAGGGCGGAGTGAGTGACTTCCTCCCCAAGCCGCTGACCAGGCAGACAGTGGTGGAGGCGGTGCGGCGCGCCATTGCTCTCAGCCAGCGCCCTCGACACAGTGTGCTCGCGATCGGCGCGCACCCCGACGATGTGGAGATTGGCGCGGGGGCGACGCTGGCCCAGCATGTCAGCGCCGGCGATGAGGTGACCATCCTGACCGTGAGCGGCGGGGCCGTGGGTGGTGATCCCGAGGAGCGCCGTCGTGAGTCGGCGGCAGCCGCGGCGTGCCTGGGGGCACAACTTGTCATTGGCGACCTGGAGGACACTGCCATCCCGGACGGGATCGCGACCATTCGACTGATCGAATCTGTGGTGGCCGCGGAGCGGCCGGACATCGTCTACGTCCACTCCCCCCACGATGTGCATCAGGATCACCGCTCGGTATACGCCGCGGCCATGGTCGCCACCCGCAACGTCGCCAAGGTGTTGTGCTACCAATCCCCCAGCGCCACCACGGACTTCCACCCGGCCACCTTCGTGCCCGTGACCACCGGGCTCGCCACCAAACTTGAGGCAGTCGCGCAGTTCACATCGCAAACCGCCAAACGTGACTACCTCGATCCTGACCTGCTGCGGGCCACCGCCCGTTACTGGGGGCGTCACGTGCACCACACCTACGCCGAACCATTCGAAGTGGTTCGTGACTTCGTCGGTGTAGCCAGCCGTGACGCTGCGGACGCGGGGCGAAGCGATGGGTAAGACCAGGCCTGCCCAGGCACCGGCACCATCGCTTCGCCCCACCCGCGCCAAGCCCTTCCGGGTGCTGGTCACTGGCGCTGGCGGCCCAGCCGCCATCGGCTTCCTGAGCCTCGCCGCGCGAGGCGATGTGAGCATGTACGCCGCGGACATGGATCAGTTCGCCTCCGGGTTGTTCCTCGTGCCCCCGCACCGCCGGATCCTGGTCCCGCCAGGCAGCGCGCCCGGGTTCGCCGAGGCGATCGTGACCGTGTGCCGGCGCGAGGCAATTGATCTCGTCGTGCCGACGGTGGACGCCGAGCTGCTCCCGCTGGCCAGGCACCGTCGCGAGTTGGCCGCCGCGGGCGCCGCGCTCCTGGCCCCCAGCGTCGGTGCGCTCCAGCTGTGCCTGGACAAGGCAGCGTTGGCCGCCGCGTGCCGGATTCACGCGATTCCAGTCCCGCACACCGAGCTCTTGCTCGACATCTCGACGTCCCTGATCGGCCGCGTGGTCAAACCCCGCACCGGGAGTGGGGCTCGAGGGGTGCGCCTGATCGAGCACGACTCGGAGCTGGCCGGCATCCCGCGCGATGGCAGCTACATAGTCCAGGAGCTGCTGCCCGGCGATGAGCTATCGGTGGATGTGTTCGTGCGCGCCGATCACACACTCATGGCGGCGGTGCCACGCACCAGGGACCGGATCGATTCCGGGGTCTCGGTGGCGGGGCGGACGCTGCATGATCAGGCAGCAATCACCCTGGCCGCGGCGGCGGTGGAGATGACCGGCCTGCGGGGAATCTCGAATGTCCAGCTGAAGCGGGATACGCGCGGAGCCCTTGCCGTGATTGAGATCAACCCACGGATGCCTGGCTCGCTGGTGCTCACCGCCGCCGCCGGAGCCAACCTGGCGGCCGTCGCCCTGGCCGAGGCGATGGGCGAACCGGTCGAGGGCCCCATTGATTTCATCGACGCCGCGATAGTGCGCCACCTCTGCGAGGTCGCGGTGCCCATGACCGAGTATCCGACAGGCGAACGTAAGGAGTTGGCCTCATGAGTCACCCACTTGATCTGACCACCGACTGGCACACCCACACCACCTATTCCGACGGGCTTGCCTCCGTGACGGCGATGGTGGAGGCGGCCGCGCGCCGGGGCGTCACCCGGCTGCACCTCACCGATCACGTGCGAGAGGACTCCACGTGGGTGGGTGAGTATGTGCGCGAGGTGGAACGGGTCCGGCGCGACGCCCCGATAGCCGTGGTCTGCGGGGTTGAGACGAAGATCCTCGACACCCACGGAACCCTCGACCTGCCCTGGGTTCTGCCCGGCGTCGAACAGGTGGTGGTCTCCGATCACAGATTCCCCACTCGCCGGGGCCCGATAGCACCGGAAGAGGTGCGACGTCAGATCCAGGAGGGACAGATTCACGCGGTCGATGCCGTGGCCGACCTCGTGGTTGCCACCTCCCGCGCAGTGTTCCGGCATGAGCGCGTGGTGGTGGGGCATCTTTTCAGCATCCTTCCTAAGGCCGGCATCAGCCTGGATCTGGTCACGCCGGACATGCTCACGACGCTGGCTGAGGCATTCCGGGCTGCCGGGGCCGTGGTCGAGGTCAACGAAAAGTGGCGAACCCCGGGTCCGCGCATCATCCGCGAACTGTGCGCCCGGGGTGTGGACCTGGTGCCGGCCAGTGACGCGCACGACGCCGACGCGATAGCTCGCTGGGACTATGTCGCCGACGCCGCGGGCATGATCGTGCCCTAGACCCATCATGGGCACCGTGGTTCAGTTAGCACACTGGCTGGCGCAGCTCGGCCTGTGGACGCTGGTGGCGATGGTGCTGCTCGGAGCGGTGCCGCTGGTCGCGGCGGTCTGCCAGTTCCTGCTGATCGGGCTGCACCGGTTGCGTCACCACTACCGGGACACGAGTGCGTTTGAACCCCGGGTGGCGATCCTGGTGCCGGCGTGGAATGAGGCCGCAGTACTGGAGGCATCCATCGATCGGCTGGTGGGGTTGGAGTACTCACCGGATCGGCTGCGGGTCTATGTGGTCGATGATGCGAGCACCGACGCGACCCCCGAGGTCGTGCAGGCCAAGGCGCGGCAGTATCCGGGGATGGTGGTGCATCTGCGCCGCGACAAGGGTGGCCAGGGCAAGGCCCACACCCTCAACCACGGGCTGCGCACGATCCTGGCCGATGACTGGATGCAGGCCCTGCTGATCATGGACGCCGATGTCATCTACGAACCGGATTCGCTGCGCAAGATGACCCGCCACCTCGCCGATGAGCGGGTGGGGGCCGTGACCGCATACATCAAGGAGGGAAGCCGGCCGGGCAATTACCTGCAGCGCTTCGTCGCCTACGAGTACATCACTGCCCAGGCCGCAGCCAGGCGAGCGCAGAACGTGTTGGGGGCCCTGGCCTGCTTGGCCGGCGGCGCCCAGCTGCACTCGCGCGCCAACCTCGAGGCGATCGGCGGGCAGATTGACACCTCCAGCCTGGCCGAAGACACTTTCACCACTTTCAACACCCAGCTGGCAGGCAATCGGGTGGTCTTCGAGGGTAATGCGACGGTCTGGGCCGAGGAGCCCGACGGCATCGTGGGGCTGTGGAAGCAGCGGCTGCGCTGGGCCCGGGGCAATGTTCAGGTGACGTTGCGGTTTCGCCACCTCTGGTTCCACCCGAACCGTGACCACAAGCTCGGCAGTATTAGTTTCGGCATTTTCTGGTTCAGCCTGTTCTTGCTGCCGGTGTTCATGATCGCGTCATCCGCGGCGCTCCTGACGCTGTACTTCGTGGACTTCCCGCTGTCGTGGCTGGTGTTCCGGCAGCTGTGGATCATCAACGCAATCTCCTACCTGTTCATCACGTGTTTTGCTCTCGCGATCGATCCCGCCACGGCTCGACGCGCCTGGCTCGAGGCAGTCTTGTTCCCGGGCCTGGTCTCCGTCGCGATCATCGCCTATACCTGTGCCCCCGTCGGGTTCGAGGCCGCCGTCTGGTGGTGGGGCGAGCACACTGGGTTGGTCTGGGGGTCGGTGACGACGAGGGTGGCGATGCTGATCGCCTACTCGTGGCTATCGCTGTGCATGCCGATCGCCTGGCTCGGGAAGAAGGCCGAGGAGCTCGGGCGCGGCTGGCTCAGCCCGCTGTTTATCTACCTGGGCGGCTACGGCCCCCTGTTGTGCGCCGTCACGTTCACCTCGTATATCCGTGAACTACGCGGGGCCGAAATGACATGGGACAAGACAATCAAGACGGGAAAGGTGGCGATCTCAGCATGAACAGCCAGGTGGACAGCGCGCGGGCGCGTCACCGCGCGGAGGTGCGGCAGGCACTTGCCGAGGAAGGGCGGCTCCTGGTCTGGGAACTACTCAGCGTTGCTGCGGTCATCGGGTTCATAGTGATTCGGCAGCTGTGGCTGGTGTGACCGGCGTGATGGCGGCCGCACAGGTGGTGGTCGTCGCCCGGGCCGGGGCTGGGCGGGCGGAGAAGTTGGTCGGGTCTCGGGCCTGTGGCGCGCGGGCGAGTTGAATCGGCAACTACACCCGAACTACCACCGACCGGCACCCACCGCCGCCACCCGGGCCCAGCAGACTACAACCATGACGAAGACCACCCGCCTCACCAGGGGCCCAGGCTTCGCCAACGTCATCACAGCGTCTTACCAGCGCATCCACCCGATGACGCGTCGCAACCGGGGGGAACGCGACACCACACACACCACACGTGGCGAAGAACTGCCCAGCGATCGAATGGATCACAGCAGCAGGTAAACCGGGGCTGCAGGCGAGGTACGGCTGGGGGCCGCACCGATACAAGCCGCACACCACCCACCCTGAACCAGCCTCACCACGCTCAGTGGCGTAGCCCACGCACCCGCGACGTGGCGGCCGGGAGATCACCCGGCCGCCACGCGTTGGCGTTGTGGAGCCCTCAGATCACTCGGCCAACGGTTGCCCGGTCTTGTCCTTGGTGAAGGCCACTGCGATCAGCGACAGCAGGCCGTATCCCATGACCAGCAACCCGACCGGGAGCGCGCTGTCGTAGGCCGCGACGAGCGCCGTGGCGATCGCGGGCAGCGAGCCCCCGAACAGTGCGGCACCCACCTGGTAGCCGAGCGAGACACCGGTGTAGCGCACTGCGCTGGGGAAGCTCTCGGCGAAATAGGATCCCAGCGTGGATCCGACGAAGGACCAGATGACGGAGAAGCCGAGGACCAGGGCGAGCACAGCCATCCCCCAGGTCTTATGATCCAGCAGCCAGAAGTACGGGATCGCGTAGGCCATCGCCAATACCGTTCCCACACCGTAGATGAGCTTGCGCGACGTGCGGTCGGATAATCCGCCAATCAACAGCATCACCGGGATGGCGATCACTGCAGCGACCAGGACAGCATTCAGCGCGTCGGTGCGCTCGAAGCCGTGATCAACCAGGTACGACACCGTGAAGGTGGCGTAGAGGAAGAACGTTCCGGTTTCGATGGCCTTGGCCCCGATCACGATGAGGACCTCCCGCCAGTTGCGCTTGAAAATGGCGACAATGGGCAGCTTTTCGGTCTTGCGGCTGGCCACGACTGCCCGGAAGTGAGGTGTCTCATCGACTGCCTTGCGCACCCAGAGCCCCACCAGGATCAGCACCACCGAGGCGAGGAACGGGATGCGCCATCCGATGGTGTAGAAGGAGTCCCCGGGGAACAGCGAACTCGTTGCTGAGGTGGCCAGGTTCCCCAGCGCCAGGCCGAACAAGGCACCGGTTTGCGGGATGGCACCGTAGAAACCGCGCCGCTTGGCCGGAGAGTATTCGACTGCCATCAGGAGGCCACCGCCCCATTCGCCGCCCAGAGCGATGGCCTGGATCATGCGCATGACAGTGAGCAGGATGGGCGCCGCGACCCCGATCTGCGCGTAGGTCGGCAACAGGCCGATGGCGACCGTGGCCACCCCCATCAGGCTGAGGGTGATCACGAGTGTCTTCTTGCGCCCGATCCGGTCCCCCATGTGCGAGAACACGACCCCGCCGATGGGCCGCAACAGGAACGACAAGGCGAAAGCCGTCAGCGCCAGCAGCTGGCTGACCACCGGATCGTCCGAGGGGAAGAACAGCGGCCCGAACACTATGGCCGACATGGTGCCGTAGAGGAAGAAGTCATACCATTCGACGACGCTTCCGACAGCGCTGCCGACGAGCGCCCTGATGCGTTCGGCTTGAGGTATCAGGGCTGACGGGTCTTGTTGTTGTGCCTGGTTGTCAGGCGCGGTGGTGGACATGATTGACCTTTCTGCTGTCATCGTTGACGTGAAGCGAGTCATCACCCGCACTGGTACCAGGTGGGTTCAGGCGGTGCCCTGCGCGCGGGCGAGGTCGAGTGCCACATCGACGATCAGATCCTCTTGGCCGCCGACCATCTTGCGTCGGCCGAGTTCGACGAGGATGTCGAATGCGGGCACGTCGTAGCGTTGCGAGGCTCGCTCAGCGTGCAGCAGGAAACTGCCGTAGACCCCGGCATAGCCGAGGGCGAGGGTCTCGCGATCCACGCGCACCGGGCGCTCCTGGAGCGGACGCACGACGTCGTCGGCCGCGTCGAGTAGCGCCTTGAGGTCGGCGCCGTGTTCCCATCCCAAACGGTTCGCCACCGCCACGAATGCCTCGATCGGGGTGTTTCCGGCGCCGGCTCCCATACCCGCCAACGAGGCATCCACCCGGTAGGCCCCTGCCTCGACGGCGGCCACTGAGTTGGCCACCGACAGCGAGAGGTTCTCGTGAGCATGCACTCCCACCTCGGTGGCCGGTTCAAGGGCCTCACGAACCGCCCGGATCCGTTCGCCATAGGCGCTGCTGGTCAGCGCGCCCGAGGAGTCGGTGACATAGACGCATTGGGCCCCGTAGCTCTCCATGAGCTGTGCCTGTCGCACGAGGGAGGCAGGTGATGCCATGGCGCTCATCATGAGGAAGCCAGTGGTGTTGAGCCCCAGCTCGCGAGCGGTAGCAATGTGCTGGGCGGCAACGTCGGCCTCGGTGCAGTGGGTCGCCACCCTCACATAGGTCACACCGGCTGAGGCGGCCTCCTGCAATTCCTTAATGGTGCCCACCCCGGGCAGCAGCAGTGTCGCGATGGCTGCGTTGGTGACGGTCTCGGCGGCGGCCTCGATGAGTTCGAGGTCGGTGTGCCGGGCGAATCCGTAGGTGAAGGTGGATCCGGATAACCCATCCCCGTGGGCGACCTCGATCGAGTCCACGCCCGCGTTGTCGAGAGCTTTGACGATGTCTCGCACGTTGTCAAGGCTGTATTGGTGCCGGACGGCGTGGCTACCGTCCCGCAGGGTGACGTCGGAGAGAAATACCTTGGTCATGCCATTGCCTCCTCGCCCAGATCCAGGCGTCGCGCGATACTCTCGCCGGCACGCAGCGCGGCCGAGGTCATGATGTCGAGATTTCCCGCATAGGCGGGGAGATAGTCGGCGGCGCCCTCCACCTCGAGGAATGTGGTTACTTTGAGGCCCGAGACCTTTCCCAGCCGAGGAATCGGGAGGTCGTTGACGGCTTCGTATTGAACGTCCTGCTTGAGGCGGTAGCCGGGCACGTAGTGCGCCACCTTGGCCACCATGGCTTCGATGGCGGTGGTGATCTGCGCGGCGTCGGCGGCTTCGCACAGCGCGACGACGGTGTCACGCATCAGCAGCGGGGGTTCGGCCGGGTTGAGCACGATGATCGCCCGGGCCTGGGTTGCTCCACCGACGCTGGCCAGGGCCGCTGCCGTGGTCTCGGTGAACTCATCGATGCTGGCGCGGGTGCCGGGGCCGGCCGATCGGCTGGAGATGGATGCCACGATCTCGGCGTAGTGCACCTTTGTGACCTCCGAGATCGCGGCGACGATGGGTACCGTGGCTTGTCCACCGCAGGTCACCATGTTGAGGTTGGGCGCGTCCACGTGTTGATCGAGGTTGACCACCGGCACGCAGTAGGGGCCGATGGCCGCAGGTGTCAGGTCGATCATCCGAATGCTTGGTTTGGCCGTCCCCAGCGCGGCGGCATTGACCCGATGCGCCCCGGCAGAGGTGGCGTCGAAGACGACGGTGATGTCGTCGAACAGGGGGCTGGCGATCAGCCCCTCGACGCCCGTGGCGATGGGGGTCACCCCCAGACTCTGCGCGCGAGCAAGCCCGTCAGAGTGGGGGTCAATGCCCACGAGCGCCGCCACCCTGAGGGGCGCCTCCCGATTGAGCATCTTCATCATCAGGTCTGTCCCGATGTTCCCCGAGCCGATGATGGCTGCGGTCTGCATCTTTCACCCACTTCCCTGTGTACGAAATCTTGACCTTATGTGCGAAGTTTCGGACATCCTACCACCGTTTCGGACCGGGGTGTCAAGGGCCCGACCTCGAAGAGCGCGCACTAGAGTGCTGTCATGGCCCGATTGACCCCGGCAGTGGTGCGAACTCTCGATATCCTCGAGCTTTTTTTGCGGGGGTCAGCCAGCCTTTCGGCCGCCGAGGTGGTGCGGCTGACTGGGCTGCCTCGCTCCACTGTCCATGAGCTGCTGACCACCCTGACCAGCCGGGACTATCTGCAAAAGAATGAGGAAAGCGGGCGCTTCACGCTGGGGGTGACGCTGCTGCACTTGGGCAACGCGTATTCGGAGCGATTCGACTTGCTGGGAGCTGCCAACCTCGCCGCCCGGGCGCTCTCGGAGCGCCTGGCGGAGACGGCAAGCGTGGCGATCCGGCAGGGCGCCGCAGTGTTTTATCTGGCCCGAGTGGAGCGTCGCGCTGTGTTGGCGATCCCCTCGGGGATCGGTCAGCGGCTTCCCGCCTCGTGTACCGCGATAGGTAAGGCGCTGCTTTCTGCGGTTCCCGATGACATGCTCACCGCCATGTACCCGGACCCCACGAGCCTGCCGGTCATGACCCAGCGCAGCATCACGACGCTGCCCGATCTGATTGCCGACCTCAACGTGGCGCGCCAGCGTGGCTACGCCCTGGAAAATGGGGAGTCCACGCCAGGCCTTCGATGCCTGGCGAAACTCGTCTACGACGGGGACCGCAACGCCGCCGCCGCCATCAGCGTCTCGGTTCCCGAGGCGCGGTGGGAACGGCGCAGCGAAGAGGACTGGGCTGCCGAGGTCGAGCAGGCGGCCACCGGTTTATCCGCACAACTCGGCTACCGCGGCTAGCGGCGCTACTGGGCCCCCGGCGGGACACCGCCTCCGGCGAGGTGATCGACTCCGTAGCGGTGCTGGATGGCCACCTGCTGGTCAGCCTCACCCCCGCTGGCTGAGCCCCAGCGCCAGCCCGTCGGCTCACCCGCGTGAGCCCTCATCGCAGATGGGTTCGGCGAGCGCATCGGCCAGGCCATTCTCGGCAGCAATGCTCAGCGAGCGCTCCAGGATCTGGAGATCTTCGAGGCTTTCCACCGAAGCAACTTTGCCCCAGGCGAGCGTCAAGAACTGTACGACGATGTTTGTGTACGGTGAGCCGTCGGCGAGCTCACCGGTCACCACTGCCCGCACTGCGACCCTGGTCCGCCACGGCCCGCCGTTGACGATCACCTCACGCACGTCAAAGTGGATCCCGGGCATCAGCCCCACGAGGCGTTGCCACCATCGGATCATCGCGGCGCGTGTGGTGCGACGGCCGCCTAGGGCGTGATCTCCGTGGAAGTGGTATTCGAACCTCGGCGCGAGGGCGTCGACCATTGCCATGTAGTCCCCGGAGTTGATGCGCTCGAAGACACCCCTGATTCTGGCCCTGATGATTCGGCGATACACGCTGCTCCTAGGTCTGGTATGCGGCTGCTTCGCCACGCTAGTCTCCCGCGCCGCGGGTTCGCACCGCGGTGGAGCTGGGCGGCGCCACCACAATTTTTGAGAATGCTTATCATATGTCCATGGGCAGTCGCCGCGCAGGAGGAGTCGATCGTGGAGCAGGCCACCGCCACCAGGCGGGTACCGGTGATCGCAGTGACCGGACACCTCGGCGCCGGTAAGACCGGCGTACTCAACCACCTGCTGCGCACCTCCGGGGCCAGGCTCGGCGTCATCATCAACGACTTCGGCACCCTCAACGTCGACGCCGCTCTGGTGGCCGGGCAGATCGACCAAGCGGCCTCGATCGCCGGTGGCTGCCTGTGCTGCCTGCCGGATGCCGGCGGACTCGACCAGGCGCTTGCCACCCTTTCCCAACCGCGGCTGCGGCTTGATGCGATCCTCATCGAAGCCAGCGGCGCCGCCGAACCGCTCGCCCTCAACCGGCTGATCGCATCCAGTGACGCGGCCAGGGTCCGGCCCGGCGGCATGATCGACGTGGTCGACGCGGTCGCGCATTTCTCCACCGTCGATACCACCCCGCTTCCTCCGGCTCGGTACGCGGCCGCCACGCTCATCGTCGTCGGCAAGACCGATCTGCTCACCGAGCCCGAAAGGGCAGCGACCATTGAGCGCATCCGCAGCCGCATCGGCAGCTGTAATCCCCACGCGCACCTGGTGGTCGCCCGCCAGGGCCGAATCGATCCCGCCCTGGTCTTCGACACCACTGCCGCACAGCACCTCCAAGACGAGCTGCCCTTCACATCGCCTCACGATCACCGCGAACATGACCACCAGCACACCCAGGCCGTCAGCCGAGCGCTGCCCCACGCCATCTCGCCGGGCGCGCTCATCGACCTGCTCGAGTCCCCGCCCGGCGGTGCCTACCGGATCAAGGGACGCGTGCGGGTCACGGGTACCACCACCGAGCGTGGCTACCTGGTCAACCTGGTGGGCCCCATGATCCACATTTCCGCGCTCCCTGCCCCACCCACGGTCGGGGAACTCGTGGTCATCGGGCTTGACCTGGATACCGCCGATACCCAGCGCGCCTTGCGCAGAGTGACCGAAACCGAGGCTGAACGGCCCGATGGCGCTGGCTTGAATCGGCTGCGGCGCTATCACCGGCTGAGCCGTTGAGCCTCACACGTGCCTGCGCCCGTGTCGGGTGCGGCGGGCCACACCGGCGGAAACCGGATCGCGACGGGTGAGAATCATGGAATGGCTTCATCCGGCCTCGGGTCTGGCCGAACTCACCCGGGGCTCAGGGCCGATGACAGCCCAAGCGCGGCGACGGCCCGGTGGATCCCCTGCTCGGATGTCACGCGCTGCGAGGCGAGGCGGGTGTTGCGGACACGGTCACCGTCGTGGCTCAGCGTGGTGATCATCTCGGCGAGCCGGCGGGCGTCCAGGCGGTGCAGCGGCAGCGGCCCCACCCCCAGCCGCAACGCGGACAGGCGGCGTCCCCAGTAGGGCTGGTCTCCCATGTGGGACACAATGCCGGCCGGGACACCAGCGCGCAGCGCCGCGTGCGTGGTTCCAGCACCGCCATGGTGGATGACCGCGGCCATCCGCGAAAACAGCCACTCGTGCGGCAGGCTGCCCACCCCGAGGACGTTGTCCTCATCCTGGCATGTGGCCGCCAGGTTGGCCGGCATCACGGCCCGAATCCTGGTGGCAGCGATCGCGGCGGCCACGGCGTCGGCGACCCGGCCGCGGCTTGCCCCGCCCATGCTGCCGAAGCCCAGGTAGACAGGCGGGTCACCGGCAGCCAGAAAATCCCGCACCCGCTTCGGCGGTTCCCAGGTGTGATCCTCGGGTAGGAACCAAGCACCGGTAACCTGGACACGGCTGGGCCAATCGCTGGGCCGCGGGACGAGTACCCGGCTTGCCCCGAGCACCGTGGGCGCCGCCTGGAGCGTACTGGAGAAGGCACTGTGGCCGGATGAGCCCATGGCGAGCCTGGAGCGGACGTAGGCGCCGACACCGCCGAAGGCCTCGGCCATCCAGTACAACTGGCTGCGGCCCGCGGCCCGGTTCAGCGGGCTGCTTCGTCGCGGCAGCGGTGCCTGCATTCCCACCCGGCCATCGGCGGAAGGGTGAAATGGCGCCAGCAGCGCGTTGGCGTGGCGGACCCCATCGTGTGTGGCAAGGGCCGCGGTGGCGTCGACGGTGAGCACACCGGAGATGAACACGTCCGCGCTGCCGGAGAGCCCCAGCACGGCGGTGGCCACCGTCGGGGCCCACCGCTGGAAGAGTTGGGTGAGGTTTCGGAGTTCTCGGATCGGGTTGCCGCTGGATTCGGTTATCCAGCGGGTGCCCAGCTCGGAACCGACCTGTTCGGCGATCGAGTACTGCAGGGAGCTGAATCGCAGGCCGCGCCCCGTGACGAGGCCAGCGAAGTCTTCCGGCGCGGCGATGGTGACTTCGTGGCCGGCGTCTCGAATGCCGAGCCCCAGGGCAACCAGGGGTTGGACATCCCCCCGAGAGCCTCCGGCGATGACGGTGACGCGCATCAGTTCAATCTAGCCTCTGCGCCGATGGTGGGTCTCCTCGGCGGCTCCGGGCAGCAGCGATGTGCCGGTGATCAGGACCACTGGAGCGGGGTCGACTAGGTGGGTGGCGGCCCAGCTGACTCATCGCGGGGATGCCCAGGCCTCACCCATGACTGCGGGGGCTGCGGGAGCGTGGCATCTCCAGGGTGCCGGAACGCTTGGAGCATGAGGTGGCCGAAGCGGCGCCAGCTGTCCGGGGCTCGGTGCCCCAGGCCATGCACTATGCCGGCATTGGCGTTGAGGAGCAGGTACAGATCGCTGTGGTGGAAATCGTCGCGGATCATTCCGGCGGCCTTGACCCGGTCGATGAGGACGAGGCTGGCGTCGAAAGAGCGTCGAATCTCGTCGTGGAAGTGGGCGGTTCCCGCGCGGGGGCTGAGGATCAACTCGCTGAACGCTACGTCAGTGGCCTGCTGCTCCAGCATGAAGAACACATGATCTTCGAACGCTCCCCACGGGTCGGTCGCGGCTCGGGCGGCTGCCTGCTCACTCCTGTCGGCATACCTGGTGATCTTGTCTTCCATCACTACCGCAACCAGCTCATCGAGGCAGGCGAAGCGGCGGTAGATGGTACCGGTGCCGACGCCTGCCACCTCGGCGATGTGCTCGAGGGTGACCGCGGTGCCCTCTTCGGCCAGCACTCGGGCGCCGGCGCAGATGATCGACTGCCGATTCCGCTCAGCATCCGCGCGCAGCGGCTTAGATCGGCTGCCTCGGCCCTGATTCACGCTCCCACCCTAACCACCTGGAATAGAACCGCCACCTGTTCGGTTGGATCAACCACATGGAGCACTTGCTCCACTTAAGGAACTGTGTGGACCCTTGGAAGGAACCCCCATGCTCAACATCGCTGTCTGGATTGCCTCCGGCCTGCTCGCCGCCGTCTACATTTCCGCTGGAGTGATCAAGACAGCGCGCCCCAAACCTCAGCTGATGGAGTCGCTGCCCTGGACCGAGGACGCTTCCCCCGCCAGCATCAAGGCCATCGGAGCCCTCGAAGCCCTCGGCGCCATCGGCCTCATCCTCCCCTGGCTCACTGGGATCGCGCCGGTCTTGACGCCGCTAGCGGCGATCGGGCTGGTGATCGTGCAAGCCGGCGCAATAGTGGTGCATCTTCGTCGCGACGAGGCCAAGGTGACCCCGTTCAACATCGCACTGCTATTGATTGCACTATTCATCGCGATCGGCAGGTTCGTGCAGCTTGCCGGATGATTGCGCGCCGCCGGCCGGCGGGGAGTTTCCCTGCCGCCGGTGGCAGCCCACGGGCGCCTCGCGCCTGAATCGTCCTAGCTGCGACGGTTGCGCCGCGTGGCAGAGGCTCGCGCACTCGGAGCGACGGCTTCGAGGAAGCTGCCGGCCTCCTGGGTTGCCAAGGCCGGGACCTGCAGCACATATCGCCCGAAGATCACCCCGATCACCAGCGTGAGGACTGCCGTCGACTTGGCCCGCGCGTCCCTGCCGCCGAAGTATTCAACAAGCCGGCTCATGATCTCTCGATCAAGATACTCAAGGAAGGGCCGCCGGACTTCATCATCGGTGATGGCCATCCGCACCAGGTGAGTCAGTGAGTCGGCAACAGCAGGTTGCTCCCACGCGGCAGTGACCAGGCTCAGCAGGCGAACGCCGAGGGTGTCCGGGTCGCCGGGGAAAGCTCGCTCCAGCACCTCGGCCGGGGCCATTTCCAACGCCATCGCCTGAGTGAAGAGCCCCTTCTTTGAGCCGAAGTGGTAGGAGATGAGAGCGACATCGCAGCCGGCATGTGCCGCGATGGCCCGCAGTGTCGTCGCCTGGTACCCGCCGCCGATGAATAGCTCACCGGCGGCAGTCAGTAGTCGATCCCGCCCGTCATCGTTTCCCGCCCGCGGGCGGCCGCGCGTTTTATTCATCATTGTTGAGTCTAGTGCCGCCGGGCGGCAGGCTCGTCGCATCTGACCACGACGACCTGGGAGCGGATGCGTGACCGCAGCAATCGATCTGGCCGGCGTGAGCGTCGAGTTCCGCCGGCGCCACCAGGACCCGCTACGGGCGCTGAGCGATGTGGACTTGCGGGCCGAGCACGGTCAGGTGACATGCCTGCTCGGCCCGAACGGTTCCGGCAAAACCACCCTGGTCAACGTGTTGACTGGCCTGCTGACCTCCACCACCGGCCAGCTGGACGTGCTCGGCCTGCACCCTCGCCATGATCGGCGTGAGCTGCTCAAACGGGTTGCTGTGGTTCCGCAGGAAACCGCCCTGTATCCCGAGTTGAGCGCGCGGGAGAACCTCACGTTTCACGCCAGCTACTACGGCATGCCCCGAAACCAACGCGCGCAACGCGTCGCGCAGGCACTGGAACTGGTGCAGTTGCAGCAGCGCGCCGATGACCGCGCTGGCACTTTCTCCGGCGGGATGCAGCGTCGGCTGGCCTTGGGTAAGGCGCTCATGATGGCCCCCGATCTGTTGTTGCTCGATGAGCCGAGCCTGGGCGTGGATGTGCAATCGCGAGAAGCTATCTGGACCCGGATCACTCAGACCGCTAAGGAGGGGCGGGCTGTGCTGCTGACGACGAACTATATGGAGGAGGCGCAGCGCCTCGGCGACCGAATCGTCATCATCGACAGCGGCCACAACGTCGCGGCAGGCACCCTGGCAGATCTCACCTCGGTGGTACCTGAGCCCGAACACGTCGCCCCCGCCCGGGCCAGCCTGCAAGATGTGTTCTTGCACTACACCGGCCGGGATCTGAGGGACTGAGCATCAGCATGGGATCCATCACGGCTTTGCTAGTCAAGGACCTGAAAGTGGCGTGGCGGTCACCGATGTTCACCGTGGTCAGCATCGTGGTGCCGGTGGTGTTCACCTTCCTGTACGCGATAGTGATCCACGTCTCCACCACCTCCACCATCGCCATCGCCGACGAGGACGGCTCTGCCCATTCCGAGCAGTTGATCCAGATCATGGCCGCTATGCACAACCTCGACGGCTCCTACTACGAGATCCTGACCACCGATCCCGATCGCGCCTTTGACATGTACGGCTCGGGTGAGGTGGGAGCAGTGCTCCGGATTCCCCACGGCTTCGGCAGTGACATCGAGACCGGGCGGCATCCGCAGCTGGAGCTCACCGTGTTCAACATCAACTCCGATGGCACGAAGAACCAGCACCTGCGTTTGGAGGCGGCGCTGCGGGTATTCAACACCGAGGCCCTCACCGGCTCGGCCCCGCGGCTGCAGCTGAGTGAACAGGCGGCTCTGGCCCATGACATTGAGATCACCATCTATCTGGGGTCGGCGCTGATCTTGTTCGCCGCCTTGTTCTCCGGCATCGTCAACGCGGGAGTCTCGATCACCCGGGAGTGGGAGGATCGCACCGCGAAGGCGCTGCTGGTCTCCCCCGCAGGGCCGACGGCATTCATCGCCGGTAAGTGGTTGTCGAGTTTGGTGCTGTCGGTGGTGACGCTCGGCTGCGCCGTCCTCGGCGTCGGGGCGGTGCTGGGCTTCCCGATCCAACGGCTCGGGCCGCTGGCACTGGTTTCGGCGATCATCACCTGGCTCTACGGAGCGGCCCTGGGAACGTTACTGGGCGTGACTCTGCGCAAGTGCCTGCCGCTGATTCCGATCGCTGTCATCCTCGCTGTGGGTCACTTCTTGGTCTCCGGGTACGAGTCATATATCCGCGGATTCGCTCACGGCGGCGTCGTCGAAGTGCTGTGGCAATCCACGCAGTGGATTCCGCTGCGCTACCTGTTCGATGCTATCCGGTTCGAGACAGCTGGGCTTGCGCAGCCACCAGGGCTGGTGTGGGGTGTGGCGGCCAGCACGGTCATCGCTGCGGTTTTGGCTGTTCTGACCGCTGCCCGCCTCGCCCGCTCGGGCGCATTGGCCCAAGGACAGTGACATGACGCAGCTGAGTGCACTACTTGCCCTCATCGCGAGGAATCTGCGCCTGGCCAGTCGCCGGCGTGATCTGCTGATTCAGACGGTGGCGGTTCCCGTCGTCGTGCTCGGGCTGGCGTCGATCATCTTCGGTGGCAGCGACGCGTGGCCGATTGCGGTGGTCGATGAGAGCGATTCCGCCGCGTCACACAGGCTCGTTCAGGCTCTTGACCAGACGCACGGCGCCACGGGCCCGTACTTTCACACGCTCACCACCGACGCGGAACAGGCCGATGCCATGCTGCGCGATGGCCGGCTGCAGCTGATCGTGACGATCCCCGAGGATTTCGCCAGCACGCACGAAATCCTGACTCACACCTACAACATCAATACCGATGCGATGAAGAACGTGCGGCTTCGCCTGACGACTGCCGCGAATCTCTACGACGAGCTGGCACGCATCGACGGTGTGTCAGCCACGGTGGTGACCGAGCGGCCCACTTTCGTCACCCGGACGGCGTTCATGGGGGGCTCCGCGGTCATCTTGGCCTTGCTGCTGGGCGCCGCCCTGATCTCAGCGAACCTGTACGCGGTGGAGACCGAACACCGCACCCGCAAGGAGATGGCGCTGACTCCCCTGGGCACCGGCCTGGCCGCAGCCGGTGCCGCGATCTCCGGGTGGCTGCTCTCGCTAGTGACAGCGATACCTACGCTACTGCTGGCGCTGGCCTTCGGTACCCGCGCCACAGGGCTTGACCTGGCGCAAGCAGCGTTGATCATGCTGCCAGCTGGCCTGGCCAGCGCGGGTGTCGGCGTGCTCACCGCCATCGGGCTGCGCACGCATCGGCTCATCCAGCCGACCCTGATCCTGCTGGCTCTGGGCAGCTACTTCGCCAGCGGCGGCTTCATGTCGGTCTCGGCGCTGCCGCCGCTGGCGCGTACCGTGGCTGACTGGTGGCCGGTGTCGTATGTCTTCGAGTGGACAAATCCGGTGCTCCACGGGTTCGAGGCCGCGCCATCCGGTCTCACCATCGCGGCGGTCTGGACCGCCGCCGTCGCGGCCAACCTCGGGGCGATGGTGGCCGCCAGTCGCGACTATCGCCATGCCACAGTTTCCGGACAGTAGGGCGGGTGCCGGCACGGGCGGATCAACCGCTGCGGCTCCACGTCAGTGCCCCTGCCTGCCCCAGTCCGCGACAGCGGTGGGAACCGCGCAGGATCGCCTGGTGTTGCGCTCGGGTATACACGAATATGGAAGGATCCCGACGATTCAGGGGGAGGAGCCGCAGTGCGCGTGATCGGAATGCTGGGCGGGATGAGCTGGGAATCCACGGCTGAGTATTACCGGGTGATCAACCAGCAGGTGCAGCAACGGCTAGGCGGTGTTCATTCCGCGCGGCTGCTGCTCGACTCGCTTGATTTCGCCGATATCGAGGAACTTCAGACGGCCGGACAATGGGATCGGGCGGGCGAGATCCTCGCAACCAAGGCGCGCGGGCTGGAACGCAGCGGCGCTGACCTGGTGGTGCTGTGCACCAACACGATGCACAAGCTTGCCGGTGCCATCGAGCGGGCCGTGTCGATCCCGCTGCTGCACATCGGCGATGCCACTGCCGCCGCCATCCGGGCGGCGGGGTTCACCCGCGTGGGGCTGCTGGGCACCGCGTTCACGATGGAGCAGGACTTCTACCGCGACCGGATCGCCGCGCACGGCATCCAGACCCTCACCCCACCCCAGGCCGACCGGACGACAGTGCATCGGGTGATCTACGACGAGCTCGTGCGCGGCGTTGCCAAGCCCGAATCCCGAGCCGCATACGCGGAAATCATCGCCAGGCTTGTGGACGCCGGGGCCCAGGGCATCATCCTCGGCTGCACCGAGATCGAACTGCTCGTCCGGGCCGAGGACAGCCCCGTACCGGTGTTTGCCACCACACGCATCCACGCTGAGGCGGCGGTGGAGGCTGCGTTGGCCACTGCGACATCCAGCGATCGAGCCGGGCGCCCGCGAAGCTAGCTCAGTAATCCGACCACGTGATCCCACCCCATGGATCGTGCGAAATCCAGGGCCGTCTTCCCGCTCGTGGATCGCACGGCCGTATCGACCCCCAGTTCCAAGAGAACCGCAACCACCGTGGCATTTCCGGCAATGGCTTCCCGGTGAAGGATATTGAGTCCGTCTTCGTCCATTGCAGTGAGCTCGCTCGGGTTCTCACGTAGCGCCTGCCTGACCCGCGGGCCCATGTTCTTGCTCATGGGATGCTCCGTCAGGTTTTCGGGGCTATCTTCCTGATCATAAGCCACTAGCACATTATTGGGATCCCCAAAATCAAGCCCCCACCCCTTGTCGTGCTGCCTTCTTCCCCTATCGTTCATCTGACTGCGCATCGCTTGAACACTAAAGCCGCCATAGGTTTTTCCGCTACAGGCAAACAGCCAGTCGCTTATTTCACTGACGCTTCGCGTGACCCTGGCGCCCAGCGCGATATTAGTGACGGCGTTTGGCTCGTTTATCAACTCGCCGGTTACGCTTTCCCCGTCGAAGCCTATATTGCTCAACCACATGCGCTCGACCAGCGGCTCGGACTTCGCGTCAACCCGCTGTGAGAAGGTGACCATCACTATGGCAAGGTCGAGCGCCGGAACTATCCTCCTGCCCTCCCAGTAGACTTCCCGCCAAAAGTACCTGAAGCTCCTCTGGGCGTTTCCAGCCGCTTCGCTGGTCAACCGATCCAACAGAGTATCGAAATCAGAATCTCCCGGAGTTTCACTATCGCCGCTCTTGCCGAATAGTTTCGAAAATAGGCCCATGGACCCTCCCCCTAGAGTCAATAATCGGATATTGCGAGCAGGTAGCCACTCATATCGTATTGTAGGCAACTAATAGTATCACGGCCTCGTTGACCACCGGCGAGGATGATCGAAGCGCCGCGCGCTTCGCTGTGATTTTCACACAGTCTCGATGAAGCTCGCCAGCTTCGCCACCAACGACATCCTCAATAGCACTGCCGGCCGACCAGGTTCGCCGAGCTGGGTAGCCGCACTCAGGTGCCGAGGCAGCACACGACTGTTGGCAACAGTGGTGGCCTGCCGAGCTCAGAGCCCGGCAGCGATGATCAGCGTCGCGGCGGCCAGCGCAGCACTGATCGGTGTCATCGTCCAGCGTTCGGCGCGGCTGCGCGAGACTGCGTTGAGCGGCACGTTCAGGGCGAACACGGTAAACACCACCCAGGACTCGACGGTCACTGGCGAACCACTCCCACCGGGGAGCGCTCCGCCACGGATCAGCAAAACGGCCGCGATTCCGGCGTACCCGAGCGCGGTTGCTGCGCTGCCAACCCGAAGCCCGCGAGGCAGCACGTGATGCACAGGATGCCGAGAATCAAGAACTGCACGAGGCAATAATATACCTATTGGGGATATTAGGCTCAGCCGCGGTCACCGATATGACGCGGTGAGCCGCCGGTGGCGTCCGTCGAGGGTGACGTCACCGCCGTACGGCAGTACCCACTGGGGGCGGGTGTGGCCGAACGGCGGGCCGACGCAGACCACTGCCTGCGGATTGTAGGCGCTGATTTCGTCGATCACGGCGTCGCGTTGTGCATCACGCCAGGCGGCCCGCACGTCGGCGTCGGGGCGTGCTGCGCCGAGGGCGCTGGCCGGTGGCCTGGCGAGGATGACCCCGGCAACGACTGACAGCGTGCCGCGCTCCCCGAGCGCCCGCACCCAGCGGCGCACCGTCTCTGCGGAGGGTAGCTCCTCGCTGGTTTCCAGCAGCAGGATCGCGCCAGCGAGATCATCGTTCGTGGGCATCCGGTCGGCCAGCGCGATCCAGTCGAGCACATCGAGACACCCGCCCCAGGTGCGTCCAGTCACCGACACGTCCGGCCCCGCCCACGTCCACGTCTCAGTCGCTTCGCGCTCGCCGAACTCCCACAGCGCTCGCGGGTCTGCCCAGTCGAGGCCGAAGTCCTCCGACTCGCCCGGCTCGGTGACCTCCAACTCTCCGCCGTCCAGCAGCGCGGCGACGAGGCAAGCACTGTGAACCGGATCGATGTGTGGGCCGGGGCCGAGGTGCACCTGAGTCGAGCCGCCGTAGAACCCGGTGACGCCGTTGGTCCTCATCCAGTTCAGGATGTTCGTGTTGTCGCTGTAACCGAGGAACGGCTTGGGGTCAGCGCGCAACAGTGCAGCCTCGAGATGGGGCACGACTCTGATCTGATCGCTGCCGCCGATCGTGGCCAGGATCGCCCGTATCCCAGGGTCGGCAAGCGCCGCGTTGAAGTCCGCGGCACGTTCCTCGGGCGAGGCCCCGAGTTTGCGCGTGGCCGGGAACTCGACAGGCACCAGTCCGGTAAGGCCAGCCAAGCGTCGCAGCGCCTGCTCGTGCAGCTCAGGCGCCACCGCAGGGGCCGCGAACGACGGCGAAAGGACAGCGACCTTGTCGCCGGGCCGCAGTTTCGGCGGTTGCAGGAGATTTCCCATGCTGCACGATTCTACGTGTGGGGCCGGATTCGGCACGGCAGACGGTGGAGCCTCAGGGCTCGCCGCGTCCGCTCGGGGTGCGGGCGTCGAAGCGGCGCAGGAACGTCTCGCGCGCGACGGGCCGCACCGAGACGGGTGGCAGCGACGCGCGCAGCGGCAGCCTCGTTGTGTGTCCGCCTCACACTCCTCCAGGAAGTCGATGCGAGGAATTGTCAAATCCTGTGGATCGGTTGATTAGGCGGCGTTCGGTTGACTGTTCGATTGATCAGGTCGTTCGACTTGTTTGCCGTTGTTGAAGGGGACACCGGCGCGGACGAGGGCG
>JBKEBG010000128.1:0-2821 GCA_047972985.1 Arachnia sp. | reverse complement strand
CCGCGGCAAGCGCTATCGGGATCCGGACAGTGTAGGGCCCGGATGCTGTCAACGACCGTAGACTCCCGCCATGGACGCCATTGACGTGATTCGCACCAAGCGCGACGGGGGACGCCTGAGCCCCGAACAAATTGACTGGGTCATCGACGCCTACACCAGGGGGGTGGTGGCCGACGAGCAGATGTCGGCGCTGGCGATGGCGATCCTGCTCAACGGAATGGATCGAGCCGAGACGGCCCGGTGGATGGCGGCCATGATCGCCTCGGGGGAGCGGATGGACTTCTCGTCGCTGCGGTGGCCGACGGCAGACAAGCACTCCACCGGTGGCGTCGGGGACAAGATCACGTTGCCGCTGGCCCCCCTCGTGGCGGTCTTCGACGTGGCGGTCCCGCAGCTGTCCGGCCGGGGACTGGGGCACACCGGCGGCACTCTGGACAAGCTCGAATCGATCCCAGGATGGCGTGCTGGGCTGTCCAACGACGAGATGCTGCGCCAGCTCGACGAGGTGGGGGCCGTCATCTGCGCCGCAGGGTCTGGCCTGGCCCCGGCGGACAAGAAGCTGTACGCCCTGCGTGATACGACGGGCACCGTCGAGGCGATCCCGTTGATCGCCAGCTCCATCATGAGTAAGAAGATCGCCGAAGGCACCGGCTCGCTGGTACTGGATGTCAAGGTCGGCTCGGGTGCCTTCATGAAGACACTCGAGCAGGCCACTGAACTCGCCCGCACCATGGTGGATTTGGGAACCGACGCGGGCGTCACCACAGTCGCTGTGCTCACCGGCATGGATACGCCGCTGGGGCTCACCGCGGGCAACACCCTGGAGGTGCGCGAGTCCGTCGAGGTGCTTGCCGGTGGTGGCCCGGCCGATATCGTCGAACTCACCGTCACCCTGGCGCGCGAGATGCTCGCGGCGGCGGGTAAGCCGGGCATTGATCCGGCGCCGGCGCTGGCCGACGGCCGTGCCATGGACGTGTGGCGGCGCATGATCTCAGCTCAGGGCGGCGACCCCGACGCTGCGCTACCGGTAGCCGAGCACACCCACACCATCACTGCCTGCGCCGGCGGCTATCTCACCCGGCTCGACGCGCTTCCGGTGGGAATGGCTGCCTGGCGGCTCGGTGCGGGCCGGGCCAGGAAGGAAGACGCCGTGCAGGCCGTCGCCGGAGTCGAAATCCACGCCAAGCCGGGCGACCAGATCAGCGCCGGAGCCCCCCTGCTGACGTTGCATACGGCAACCCCGGAGCGTTTCGACGCGGCGCTCGAGGCGCTCGAGGGTTGTTATGAGATCTCCAATCAGGCGGGTGAGCCCGCTCAGCTGATCCGGGGCCGGATCGAGTGAGGCCGCGCCAGTGACAAAGGTCCGAACCCACTCCCGTGGGTTCGGACCTGCTGATGGCCTGAACATCACATGATCGTGCCCGGCACGAGTACGGCCATCAGCAACTTCACGAGGGCGACAACCACCCAAGAAATGAACAACGGACCTGCAAAATCGCAGGCCCGTTGTCGCCGATGTCTTGAGACATCACATGGTCGGGGTGACAGGATGTGAACCTGCGGCCTCGTCGTCCCGAACGACGCGCGCTACCAAGCTGCGCCACACCCCGATGGCCTTGACGGCCGCCCCTGATCTTAGCCGAACGGCAATCATGACGCGAAACCGATGGGCCCGGTTCGCCTGACTTAGGCCACGTCCAATGTGGTGAGGGTGACCAGTGTCACCGAGGGGCGACACGCGAACCTCACCGGTGCGTAGGGCGACGTGCCGACACCGTTTGAGACATGCAGGTGGGACGCGGCCAGGGCGTGCCGATAGATTGAAAGTCCCTGGGCCTGACGCGTTGGCAGGTCCGAGTTGGACGTCAGGGCGCCGTACCCCGGGAGGCATACCTGGCCGCCGTGAGTGTGCCCGGCGAAGATCAGATCCAGCCCATCCTCGGTCATCGCGTCGAGCACCCCGCGGTAGGGCGCGTGAGTGACGCCAATGCTCAGATCCACATCGGAGTCTGGGCCCGCGACAAGGGCGTAGTTGTCCCGACCCAGGTGTGCATCGTCCGTGCCGCGGAACCCGAGGCGATAGTCGGCGACCTCCAGAGTCGCCCGGTGATGGTTGAGATCGACCCACCCCACCTTCTCGAACGCCCCGCGGAGCTCCTCGGTGGGCAGCGTCGGCGAATCGGGGCTTGCTGACCGGCTGCGCCCATGGGTCAGATACCGCAGCGGGTTCGCCACCTTGGGTGCGTAGTAGTCGTTGGAGCCGAAGACGAACACCCCGGGCACGAACCGAAGCCGATTCCAGGCCGCCATCAACGGGAAGACAGCTTCAGGGTCGGCGATGTTGTCCCCGGTGTTGACGATCAAGTCCGGCCGCAAACGCTCCAGACGACGAATGAAGTCGAGCTTGAAGTGCTGGCGGGTGGTGAGGTGAATGTCGGAGACATGCAGCACCTTGAGGGGCTCCCCGCCGGGGGGAAGGATCGGCAACGTGACCCGGCGCACCGTGAACATCGCTGCCTCGGCCAACCCCCAGGCAAGGCCAGCCGCCGCGATACCGGCAGTGATGCCCGCGGCCGTGGCTGTACGCGGCAACGCCATCAGCCGTCTTCCTCGTCGCCAGCCTCGGCGTCTGAGTCTGACTGGGTGCCGCCGGTGTCGGCGGTAGCCCCCGGTTCTGACTGCGGCTGCGGCTCTGGCTTCGGGCCCGCGGAGACTTTCAACGAGATTGTGGAGAATTTGGTGGCGTTGCCGCTGGGGGAGATCCCCAGGAAGGTTCCTTCGGGGTAGGAGCTGTATACGCGCCAGATCACGGTGGTGAAGC
>JBKEBG010000120.1:0-47294 GCA_047972985.1 Arachnia sp. | reverse complement strand
CGTCTTTGACGAGCGGGTCGACGCGGTGGAATTGCGGCTACGGGCGGCCGCGGTCGTGATTAGCCTGGCTACCGGGCCGTTCCGGGGGCAGGAGCCCGCCTGGCAGGAGACCACCAAGAACATGGTCCGTTCTGCGATGGCGCTGGTGCGGCAGGTCGCCTGAGGCGTCTAATGGCAGGCGGACCATATATTGCGGCTCGGTAACAATTCGGCTGGTCAGGGCAGTTACGCCAGCGAGCCATCAATGGCAGGCACTAGAGTCTTCGGCGAGCCACACAGTTGCGTAGGAGGATCCTGTGAATAAGCCCCTGTTGAAGCTAGCCGCGCTGGTAGGAGTGAGCGCCCTAGCCCTCGCTGGTTGCGCTGAGGCGCCCACCGAGACCAACACCGAATCGACCACGCAGGCGACGGTAGAGGAGTCCGACGTCGCCGCGACTGGTTTCAAGGCCTGCATGGTCTCCGACGCCGGCGGTTTCGACGACAAGTCGTTCAACGAGACCGCCCACATGGGTCTCACCCGGGCCGCTGACGAACTTGGCATCGAAACCGCGCAGATCGAGTCCAACGCGAACAGCGACTTCGCCCCGAACATCCAGTCAATGATCGATGCTGACTGCAGCATCATCATCACTGTGGGCTTCCTGCTCGCCGAGGCCACGGAGGCCGCCGCGAAGCAGAACCCGGACGTCAACTTCGCAATCGTCGATAACAACTCATTCGAGGGCGTCGACAATGCTAAGGGCCTGATCTTCAACACCGCCGAGTCCTCGTTCCTGGGTGGCTACCTCGCCGCCGCCATGTCCGAGACTGGCAAGGTCGGCACCTTCGGAGGCATGCAGATCCCCACGGTCACTATCTTCATGGACGGATTCGCTCAGGGCGTCGCCTACTACAACGAGGCCAAGGGCGCCGATGTGCAGGTCATCGGCTGGGATGCCGAGGCTCAGGACGGGCAGTTCGTCCCCGGGGATGATCCCTTCGGCAACATCGATGGCGGCAAGAACACTGCCGACACGCTGATTGCGCAGGGCGCTGACGTGCTATTCCCGGTGGCCGGCCCGGCCGGCGAGGGTGGTTTGCAGGCGGCGCAGGCCTCGGGTGGCAAGGTCAAGGCCATCTGGGTCGACACCGACGGCTGCGAGTCGGCGGCGGAGTTCTGCCCGCAGCTGCTCTCCTCGGTGTACAAGGGTATGGACGTCGCCGTGTACGACGCCATCGCACAGGCGATGGAGGGATCCTTCACCTCGGATGAGTATGTGGGCACCCTGGAAAACGGTGGGACCGGCCTCGCCGACTTCCACGAGTTCGCAGATGAGATCTCTGACGAGACCAAGGCCGAACTCGAGCAGATCACCGCCGACATCATCTCCGGCGAGATCACCATCACCTCTGAGTCACAGCCCGCCTGAAATTACCGCTGAGCATCAGTGACGCTGGCCGGGAACCTTAAGGTTCCCGGCCAGCCCCTGTGAGAAGGGGATATGATCCCTCCAATCACCACCCAGGGAGTTGCCGTGAGTAATGACACTTCGATCCGCGACGATGCGGTTCTACGCCTCGAAGGGATCACCAAACGCTTCGGGACGCTCACCGCCAACGACCACATCACTTTGGATCTGGTCCCGGGCCGGATCCACTGCCTCCTCGGTGAGAACGGTGCTGGCAAATCCACGTTGATGAACATTCTGTTCGGCCTTCTCGAGGCCGACGAGGGCACCATTTCGATCAGTGGCGAACAACTCCAACTCGAGGACGCGAAGCAGGCGATGGCGGCCGGGATCGGCATGGTGCACCAGCACTTCATGCTCATCGATGTGTTCACCGTCGCCGAGAACCTCGTATTGGGGCGTGAACCGGGCACCGCAGGCTTCCTCAACCTTGAATCGGCCCGCGCCAAGGTGCGAGAGCTGTCCGATCGCTACCGGCTGCGGGTCGATCCCGATGCGCTGGTGGAGGACCTGCCCGTCGGTATCCAGCAGCGGGTTGAGATCCTCAAAGCACTTGCCAACGATGCCAAATACCTCATCTTCGACGAGCCCACTGCGGTGCTCACCCCGCAAGAGATCGACGAGTTGATGGTTGTCATGCAGACCCTGCGCGATGAGGGCCGGGCCATCTGTTTCATCACCCACAAGCTCCGCGAGGTGTTGGCCGTGGCCGACGACATCACAGTCTTGCGCCGTGGCGCGGTCGTTGGCAAGGCGGAGCCGGGTGCCAGCGAGGGTGAACTGGCGGAGCTGATGGTGGGCCGTGCAGTCTCGCTGTCCGTGGACAAGCAACCCCCGGAACCCGAGGGCGACCGCCTTGTACTCACCGATTTCACTGTGGCCAACGCCGCCGGAACCGTCGTGGTCGACCACCTCGACCTCACTGTCCACGGCGGCGAGATCGTCTGCATCGCCGGGGTGCAGGGCAATGGCCAAACCGAGTTGGCGGCGGCATTGCTCGGCACTATGGACGTCGTGGCGGGATCTGCATTGCTCGACGGGCGCGACATTACCGATCTGCAGCCCCGCACCGTCATCGACGCTGGCCTTGGTTTCATCCCGGAGGACCGGCAACGCGACGGGTTCGTGGGGGACTTCAGCATCGCCGAGAACCTCGTGCTCAACCACTCACATTCGTTCGCGAAGGCGGGAAATCTTGACCTCGGGCGGATCCGAGGAAACGCCGAGGAGCTGATCTCTCAGTTCGACATCCGCACCTCATCGCAGTCTCAGCCGGTCAGATCACTATCGGGCGGTAACCAGCAGAAGGTGGTCCTGGCCAGGGAACTATCGCGGGACCTCACGCTGCTGCTGGCAAATCAACCCACCCGCGGCGTTGACGTCGGCGCCATCGAGTTCCTGCACCAGCGAATCGTTGCCGAGCGCGACAAGGGAACCGCTGTGCTGATCATCTCCACCGAGTTGGAGGAGGTCGAGTCCCTGGCCGACCGGATCGCTGTGATGTACCGCGGACGCATCGTTGGGATAGTGCCTCCCGACACACCGCGAGACGTGTTAGGGCTGATGATGGCAGGTATTGACCACGACGACGCGCTTGTTAGCGTCGCTGGCGAGGGGAGCCGAAGTGAGTGACGAGAGCCGCGAAGATCTCACGCCCGCTCCGGCGGCGCATGCCGAACGCCCTCGCTCCCGGGTCTGGGTCATGCCGGTGGTGACGCTGATCTCTTTCCTGCTTGCGTTCATCACCGGCGCCGTGGTGATGGTCGTGGCCGATCCCGAGGTGCTGGGCAAGTTCAGCTATTTCTTCTCTCGCCCGGGCGACGCTCTGGGTGCCTCCTGGGACAAGATCGCCACTGCCTACGGGGCGCTGATCCGTGGCTCAGTCGGTTCCTGGACGGCAATCACCGAAACCACCGCGCAGGCAGCACCGCTGATCTGCGCCGGGCTGGGGGTCGGGTTGGCATTCCGCGCTGGGTTGTTCAACATCGGCGCCCAGGGGCAGGCCACCTGGGGTGCAATCTTCGCAGCCTGGGTAGGATTCTCGCTCACCGGCCTCCCGATGGCCATCCATATCGCCTTGGCGTTGGTGACAGCCATGGCATTCGGTGCCGTGTGGGGTGGCATCGCTGGATTCCTCAAAGCGAAGACCGGCGCGCATGAGGTCATCGTCACCATCATGTTGAACTACATAGCGGCCCTGGGCCTGCGCTATTTGCTGACCACGGATGTGCTGCAGCAGCCTGGGCGCAACGATCCGATTTCCCCTGTTGTGGAATGGAGCGCGACCTTCCCTCGGATCGCCGGGACCCGGCTGACCCTAGGCTTCCTGCTGGCTGTGGCAGCGGCATTCGTAGTCTGGTGGTTGCTGGAGCGCACCACGCTTGGCTTCAAGATCAAAGCCGTCGGCCTCAACCCGCACGCCGCGCAGACCGCGGGCATGAGCGTGCCACGCATCACTATGATCGCCATGGGGATCGCGGGTGCACTCGGTGGCCTGGCCGGCGCCCAGATCGTCCTGACTCCCACGTTGCTGACCAGCTTCCCGCCGCAGCTTTCGGTGGGCATCATCGCCACCGTCGGTTTCGACGCCATCACAGTGGCCCTGCTCGGCCGGTCCCGGCCCCTCGGCGTAGTCTTTGCCGGGCTGCTGTTTGGTGCCTTGAAGGCCGGCGGGCTCACCATGAGCGCGCAGGCCCAGACCCCGTCGGACCTGACCAACCTGATCCAGGCCCTCATTGTGCTCTTCGTGGCGGCTCCGGGATTCGTGATGTGGCTCGTGCCCATACTGCGGGAGCGGCGAACTGCCGCACAGTCCAATGAAAAGGCGGTGGCGGCATGACCACGACGACGCAGGTGGCGGCGGCCCCAGCGGCCCCGCAGCATGTAGAGGCCAAGCAGGACCGGATCCAGCGCATCTCCACAGGTGGCCTGCTGACCCTGATCGGGGTGCTGCTCACGTGGGCGATCTTCTCCGCCGACGGTGAGGCTCAGATCGCGCTGAGCGATGCCTTCGATGCGGTGCAGCTCCCCGTAGTCATCCTGCCCGGTGCTATCACTGTGGCGCTGTGCGCATTCCTGGTCTTCGGCTCCGGTGTGGCATTCCTGTCCGGAAAGCTGAGCGGCCGGTGGGCCATGATCGTCGGGATCGTGGCGGCGCTCGGCGTGGTCATCGGCCTGATCGTGTGGGCGGCCGCCGGGAGCTCGTTGCCCTTCACTATGACCAATCAGCTCAACGGCACCCTCAAGGTCGCGACGCCGCTGATACTGGGGGCCCTGTGTGGGGTGCTGTCCGAACGGGCCGGCGTGGTCAACGTCGCCATCGAGGGCCAGTTCCTGACCGCGGCCTTCGCCGCGGCCATCACCAGCTCGCTGACCAAGTCGCTGGCCGCCGGCTTGGTGGCCGGCGTCATCGCCGGGGTGGCGATGGCAGCCGTCCTGGCGATGTTCACACTGAAATACCTCGTCGATCACGTCATCATCGGCGTCGTGATCAACCTGCTGGCCTCCGGACTCACCGGCTTTCTGTTCCACCAGCTCGTCAGTTCCGACATCGCCCGGTACAACGCGGTGCCGATCATGCCAGAGCTCGGCATACCGCTGCTGGAGCAGATCCCGTTCATCGGGCCGATCCTGTTCCGCCAGTCGGCGCTGGCCTATATCGCCTTCATCATGGTTCCGGTGGTGTGGGTGCTGCTGTACAAGACAAAGTGGGGGCTGCGGGTGCGCGCGGTGGGCGAGCACCCCGAGGCCGCCGACACCGTCGGCATCAACGTGATCGCTACCAAGGCGTCCTCGGTGCTGTTGGGCGGTGTCATGGCCGGGCTGGGTGGTGCCTACTTCACGATCGGTTCCACCGGCGCCTTCCGCCCCGACCTCACCGTCGGCAACGGCTTCATCGCTTTGGCCGCGCTCATCATGGGACGCTGGAACCCGATCATGGCGGCGTTCATGGCGATCTTCTTCGGGTTCGTGACCCAACTGGGGCAGACCCTCAACCCGCTGGGCAGCCCCATCAACAGCCAATTCCTGCTGATGCTTCCCTATATCGCCACCATCATCGCGGTGGCCGGCCTGGTCGGACGAGTACGGGCTCCCGCGGCCGACGGTGACCACTTCGTCAAGGGGCACTAGGTGAGTGTTGACTGGCAGCGGCTGCGGGATGCGGCACGCGAGATCTCCACGCGCGCCTACGTTCCCTATTCAAACTACCCAGTCGGGGCGGCGGCGTTCACCACCGCTGGCAAACTGGTGATCGGCTGCAACGTCGAGAACGCCTCCTACGGCGTGACCCTGTGCGCCGAATGCGGGCTAGTGTCGTCGCTGGTGGCTCAGGGCGGCGGCGAATTGAGCGCATTCCTGTGCGTCAACCGGGAGGGGGAGACCATCATGCCCTGTGGCAGGTGTCGGCAGCTGCTCCACGAGCATGCCAGTGGTGACATGCTGATCGAGACCCCACGCGGCGTCATGGCATTCAGCAGCGTCCTGCCGCAGGCCTTCGGACCCAACGATCTCCAACAGATCCAGTGACGGCTTCGCGCGAGGCAAACAGCACACCACCCGAAACGAGGAGCCGACCGATGGTCACGTTCACTGACCTTGACGCCATCACCATCACCCAGCTTCAGGCCACCGGCGCCACCCGGTGGACCGGGGCACCGCACGAGATCGGCGCGTTCACCGCCGAGATGGACTTTGGCATCGACCAGGCGATCACCGACGTCCTGGCCCGCGAGATCCGGGTGGGCAACTTTGCCTACCTGCCGCCGTCCTACGCGCAGGCGTTGCAGCACGCCACCGCCGAGATGCTGCGGAACCGCTACCAGGTGGAGGTCCCCGAAGGCTGGATACATGAGGTGCCCGATGTGCTGCGTGCCATGGAGATGGTCATCGGCCACTACACGCCGCCCGGCACTGCTGTGGTCGTGCCCACCCCCGCCTATATGCCGTTCGTGACCTGGCCGGAACGCTTCGGCAGGCAGGTGATTCAGGTGCCGATGCTGGTCAGTGAATCCGGCGAATACAGCTACGACCTGGAGGGGATCGATCGAGCATTCGCCTCCGGCGCCCGGCTCCTGCTGCACTGCGACCCACACAACCCCTCCGGTCGCTCGTTCACCAGGCAGGAGCTCGTCGCTTTGAGTGAGGTCGTCGAGCGCCACGACGCCCGAGTGTTCTCCGACGAGATCTGGGCCCCGCTCACATTCTCAGGTCACCGGCATATCCCCTACTTCAGCGTGACCCAGGCAGCAGCCCGGCACACCATCACGGCGTTATCGGCGTCCAAGGGGTGGAATCTCCCGGGCCTCAAATGCGCCCAGCTTCTGGTGCACAACGAGGCCGACGAGCAGACCTGGGTCCAGGTGGGGCATCCGGCTCGGCATGGGACCGCCAATCTTGGGGTGGTGGCCAACGCGGCGGCATACTCCCGCGGATTCACGTGGCTGGACGGGATCCTCGCCTACCTGGAACGCAACGCCCGCGACATTGCTGCCTTCGTCGATCAGCGGCTGCCTCGGGCCAGGATGCCTCGCCCCCAGGGAACCTACGTGGCCTGGTTGGATCTTTCTGAGTACGCTCTGGGAGATCATCCGGCGGCTTGGTTGCGGCGGGAAACCGGCGTGTGGCTGACCGAGGGAACCGATTGCGGTGCTGTGGGCGCTGGCCACGTGCGGATGATCCACGCGATGCCGCACCCAATTCTGCTGGAGGCTCTCGAGCGGATCGCCACCGGCCTCGGCGAGGGCTGAACCCGCGACCAGTGGGTCGGCACTGATCACCGGCGGGATTGTGACGGGGCGGCCGACTAAGATCCGCTGGAGATCCAGAAGGGGAGGAAGCGATGCTGACGATTGACCAGGTCCGCCAGGTGCCCAAGGTGGCGTTGCACGACCACCTCGATGGCGGGTTGCGGCCGCAGACTGTCATCGATCACTGCGCCCAGAACGGGCACGAGCTACCGACGCTGGACGCGGCAGGGCTTGGGCGCTGGTTCGTCGAGGCCGCCGACTCAGGATCGCTCGTACGGTACCTGGAGACGTTCGAGCACACCGTCGCCGCCATGCAAACCCGGGATCAACTCTTCCGGGTGGCCAGGGAGTTCGTTCTCGACCAGGCCGCCGATGGCGTCGTCTACGCCGAGGCGCGTTATGCACCCGAGCAGCATCTCGCCGGTGGACTGAGCCTCGACGAGGTGGTGATCGCGGTGCGCGACGGCCTGGCCCAGGGGATGGCCGAGGCCGAAGCGGGGGATCGGGCCATCGTGGTGCAGCAAATCGTGACGTCCATGCGTCACTTGGATCCGCGGCCTGATGTGGCGGCTTTGGCCGTCGATCACCGGGCCGATGGGGTCTGTGGCTTCGATCTAGCCGGACCGGAGGCAGGTTTCCCGCCGGCCCGGTTCGCGGCGGAACTTGAGATGTTGCGGCTGGCCGATGTCAACCTGACGATCCACGCGGGAGAAGCCGCCGGGCTTGAGTCCATCCGCGAGGCAGTGCACCTGTGCGGGGCCCGCCGGCTCGGACACGGGGTCGCCATCGCCGATGACGTGGAGCTCAACAATGGCCACCCTCGTCTCGGAACGCTGGCCGGTTTCGTCCGCGACCACCGCATCCCACTCGAGGTGTGCCCCAGTTCCAACCTGCAGACCGGCATCGCCGCCACCATGGCCGAGCATCCGGTGGGCCTGCTGTACCGGCTGGGATTCCTGGTGACGATCAGCTGCGACAACCGGCTCATGAGCGGTACCAGCATGAGTCGTGAGTTCTGGCTGGCAAGTGAAGCCTTCGGCTGGGACCTAGCCGACATCGAACGGATCACTCTCGATTCGCTGAACGCTGCATTCCTTCCCCACGATCAGCGTGTGGCCCTGGCGCAGGGCCTGATCCGCCCCGCTTTCGCCGCCAGCCGACGCGAGGCTGCCCAGGCATGATAGTGGCGGCAGCTGACGGGTCCGCGCTCGGCAATCCCGGCCCGGCGGGCTGGGCCTGGTACATCGACGACGATTCCTGGGCCGCAGGCGGGTGGCCGCGCGGAACCAACAACATGGGCGAACTCATGGCAGTGCTGGACCTGCTGCATCACACTGCAGGGGCCGGAGAGGAACTCCATGTCCTGTGCGACTCGCAGTACGTGATCAACTCAGTCACCAAGTGGATGCCAGGGTGGAAACGCAAGGGCTGGCGCAAGGGCGACGGTAAACCCGTCCTCAATGTGGACTTGATGCGGGACCTCGACTCGGCACTGGCCGGACGCGAGGTCACGTTCGGCTGGGTCAAGGGGCATTCGGGGCACCCCCTCAACGAGGCCGCCGACACCTTGGCCAGGGCGGCGGCGACCTCCTTCCACGATGGCACGCCCCTGGCGGCGGGCCCGGGGTTCCGGGGCAGCCACGTCGCCGCGCCCACCTCGACGCAGACCGAGGCGAGTCTGGACCAGCCGGAGCTTTTCTGATCCCTGCTTCCGGGCCGACCTGCGGGGTATCGATGCCAGTAGGATGCTGCGCATGTGTGCTGATGTTCTCGCGGCCGTTGCCTGGCCGTATGCCAATGGCCCCCGACATATCGGACATGTGTCCGGCTTCGGGGTTCCCGCCGATGTGTTCTCGCGTTTCATGCGGATGCGTGGTCACAACGTGCTCATGGTCTCCGGCACCGACGAACACGGCACCGCCATCCAGGTCAAGGCCGAGCAGGAAGGCCTCACCGCCCGCGAGACCGCCGACAAATACCACCGCGTCATCGCCACCGACCTGCAGGGCCTGGGGCTCAGCTACGACCTCTACACCCGCACCACCACTCCGAATCACTATCGGGTGGTCCAGGAGGTCTTCACCGCGCTCCACGACAATGGGTACGTCACCGCGCGGACCCAGCTCGGCGCGATTTCGCCATCCACGGGGCGCACCCTGCCCGATCGCTTCATCGAGGGCATCTGCCCGATCTGCGGTTTCGACGGCGCTCGCGGTGATCAGTGCGACAACTGTGGCAATCAGCTGGATCCAGCGGATCTGAAGAACCCCCGCTCCCGGATCAATGGGGAGACCCCGAAATTCGTCGAGACCGAGCACTTCTTCCTCGATCTGCCCAAGCTGAAGGAGGCCACCGGCCAGTGGCTCGACACCCGCGCTGATTGGCGCCCCAATGTGCTCAAGTTCAGCCACAACCTCCTCAAGGAGGTGCGGCCCCGCGCCATTACCCGCGACCTTGACTGGGGGGTTCCCATCCCGCTCGAGGGGTGGAGCGACGCCGCGATGAAGCGGATCTACGTCTGGTTCGACGCCGTCATCGGCTACCTCTCAGCGTCGGTCGAGTGGGCCAGCCGCGCGGGCGATCCGCAGGCCTGGCGCCGATTCTGGAACCAGGAGACCGCCGACAGCTACTACTTCATGGGCAAGGACAACATAGTTTTCCACTCCGTGATCTGGCCGGGTATGTTGCTGGGTGCCAATGGGCAGGGCGATATCGGTGGCGAGATCCACCCCAACCTCGGCCAGTTGCAGCTTCCTACCGAGGTGGTCTCCAGCGAGTTCCTCACTATGAAGGGCTCGAAGGTGGCCTCTTCCAGGGGCGCTGCGATCTTCGTCGGGGACTTCCTGGAGGAGTTCGGCCCCGATGCGCTGCGTTACTACATCGCCGTAGCCGGGCCGGAGAACCAGGACACCGATTTCACCTGGGACGAGTTCGTCCGCCGAATCAACTTCGAGCTGGCCAACGAATGGGGCAACCTGATCAACCGCTCGATCTCGATGGCACATAAGAACAACGGGGCCATTCCTGCCGCGGGCGAGCTCCTCGCGCAGGACGAGGCGCTGCTCGCGGCGTCGCGTCAGGCGTTCGACACAGTCGGGGATCATATCGCCGCTCGGCGTTTCAAGGCGGGCATCACCGAGACGATGCGCATCGTCGGCTTGGCAAATAAGTACCTCAGCGAGTGTGAACCGTGGAAGCTGGCAGGGGATCCGGCCCGCCGCGACACCATCCTGCATGTCGCGTTGCAGGTTGTCAGCGACTGCAACACGATGATGACCCCGTACCTGCCCCACGCAGCGCAACAGGTATTCGAGGCCTTGGGTAACGAGGGGATCTGGTCCGGCCAGCCGGAGCTGGTTCAGGTCAGCGACGGGGACCAGACCTACCCGATCCTCACGGGGCAGTATGCCGATGCGCTGGCGGTGTGGGGGCCGCGTGCGATAGTGGCGGGCACACCGCTGGCCAAACCGAGCCCACTGTTCCGCAAGCTCGACGAGTCCCTGGCCGAGACGGGGCCGTCCTGGGCGCCGATCACCAGCGGGGAATAGCCGGGCGGCGCCTAGCGCGAGAGGTAGTCCTCGATCCACCCGGCCACGCCGTCGTCGTCGTTGCTGGCGGTCAGCTCGTCGGCGACCGCCTTGGCCTCGGGGATCGCGTTGGCCACCGCGACCCCGGTTCCCGCCCAGCCCAGCATGTCGATGTCGTTGTGGTTGTCTCCGAAGGCGACGATGTCGGCTGCGGCGATCCCGAGTAGGGAACACAGCCGGGCCAAGCCGGCGGCCTTGGAGACCCCGGCTGGACCCACTTCAAGAAACGGCGCACCCGAGGTGGTGATCGAGCATCCGGCAACGTTGAGCCGCGCCGCGGCTCGCCACAGCTCATCGACCGGCACCTCCGGGGTCCGCAGCACCAGCTTCACTGATGGCGTCTCGAGGACCTCCGCGAGCGAGAACTCGGCGAGCCGACGGGGATCGCGCTCGTGGTCTCCGGGGTCCATCATCCCGGCATATCCGGATTCGGGATAGAAGGCTTCGCCCCCGTCGCGCACCGAGACCGCGCGCAGGCTGGGGAACAGGTCACGCATCCGCACCACGAGTTCGGTCTGCACCGGCACGGCGAGTGTCTCCTCGAACAGATAGGTGCCGGTTGTCAGGTCCTGGGCCACCGCGCCGTTGCTACCGATGGCATAGCGCAGCCAGGCCATCGGTCCGAGGACACGCGCGATGGAGAATGTCTGCCGCCCCGAGGCTGGCACGAATTGAACTCCGGCGGTGACCGCAGCCTGCAGCGCGGCCTTGGTCCGATCGGTCAACGAGCGGTCGGAGCGTAGCAGGGTCCTATCGATGTCACTGGCCAATAGCTTGATCACGCTGCCACCCTATGTGCCGGGCAGGCCGGTGGCGTCGGCGGATCCGATCCGGGCCTCCGCTGACGCCCAGGATCTCCCCTGACTGGGTGTGGAGCGCTGCTGGGCGCGTCGGAAACCTCACTGACCAAGTCCCGAGGCTGTGTCGATTCGCCCCCGCTGGGTGGCCCCACCGGCTTCAGGTCCGTCTCGAAGCCTGACCTCGACACCAGATCACAGCCGCGATGATCCCCGGTGCCAGCGCCAGAGCTATCCATAGCGTCCAGGCCGGGCGTGGGCGTTCGCTGAGGCTGAGCGTGGTGCTGCCGACCGGTACCGAGCGGGCCCAGGCAACGAAGGCGTCACCGATGGGCAGCTGCCCCAAGGCGAACGAGCGGCCGGGGAAGGCAGGCAGCGTTAACCCAAGAAGCTCGGCTTCGCGGTCAAGGTTGGTGGCCACCGCCAGGTCCCCGTTGACTCGGGCTGCGGCCAGGCTCACCGCTGAGGCGCTCGCCGATACGCCGAAGAGCAACGGCCCGGAGTCAACGTCCCCGTCACCTTGCTGCCCGATGGGGTATTCACGAAATCCGATAAGACCCACCGCGGCGACCAGGAACGCCGAGCGGTACCGCTGCCACTGCGTCTCGGCGAGGGCAGCAGAAATGTCCGGCAGGAAGGTCTGGATGATCGATTGCGAGGAGCCCCGCGGCAGGTCGCCGCCCGATTCGTGCACCCACAGGCCGGTCGACTCATCCCGGTGCTGTTCCAACTTCTCCAGCCAACGATCGGTCGTCTCCGCCAAGCCGGGCACCGGGCGCAGGGCGGACACACGGTGGACGGCCGCCATGGCCACGACGTTGTCGCACGGCCACGAGCGTCCGGGGTAGGAGGTGACGAGGCCATCAGGTGAGGCGTCGATGGCCGACACGATGCGCTGCGCCTCGGCGGCAGCGGCCGCCACGAGGTCGGGATCCTCGGAGAGCTGGGCCTGCTGCTCCAGGAGGAGCAGCCGCCACCCGTGGTAGAAAGCGCCGTGATCGAGAGGTTCCTGCTGGCCGAAGCGCTGCGCCATTTCCTGGGCCCCGGTGGCTGCCACCGCGCGGTCCAGCAATGCGCGGTTGGCGGAGATGTCCACCCCGGCCTCGGCCAGGTTCACCGCGGCGAGGCCGGTCATCGTCCAGGTGAAGAACTCACCCTCCGGGAACTGCAGCTGCATATCCGGGGCTACATCGGCCACGATCTCATCGAGGTGGCGCAGCTGGGAATTGACAACATCGGTGCCGCGTAGTCCACCCGCGTAGGCCCGGCCCACAGTCAGCGTCGCCAACGCGGACGCGGCCATCGTCAGGATGAGAAATGCCGAGACGGGGCGTCTCACCAGGAGCCCCCGCCGCCACCGCCGAAGCCGCCGCCACCACTGAAGCCGGAACCGCCGGATGAGCCGCTGGTGGCTGCCGAGACCCCAGCCGCCACCGCCGTCGACATCGCCTGGGACACCTGCTCGCTCATGTCGGTCAACCCGCTGGAGAACGCGTGCGGGTTGTACAACGACATGCCGGGGTACCACGTCAGATCGGCCTGGTAGCGGCCCTCGGCGCCCAACTGGGCAAAGACTCGCGTCCAGCGGTCCGCCACACCGAAGATCATGGCGTAGGGGAGGTAGCGGCTGAAGATATCAACCCCCTCCTCGAATTTGATCTGGTCTGCCTCCGCCGTGCGCAAATACAGTTCGAAGCCTTTCGCCTGCGCGAGGTAGGCCGACCCCTCGGCGGTGCGGGTGCGAAAGCGCGGCGACAACGCAATCAGACCAATGCCCAGTACCAGGAATGGGATCGCGATGAGGCTCCACCCAAAGGCCATGGCAGCGATGCCCGCGAAGACACCCAACGCTATTGACACCGCGCCCAACGCCATGGGGATTGCGTGGGCTGATGCCGGAGAGCGCTTGAACCACTTACGGGCCACGACTGCCTGGTAGAGAGCCGAGCGGGCGTCTGGTTGGAGCTCTGAATACTGCACCGAGCCAAGCTCGAGTGTGCTGACCTGGCTGCTGCGGCGAAACAGGCCGTTGAGCAGCGTGGCTTCGTGCGGCAGCAACGTGGAGTCCTGCGGGACGGGCAGCTGAATCAGCTGGTTAGTGTTGCCCATCGGCTGGATACGCAGGAAACCTCGCACCGCAAGGTCGACGATGGTGGCCGAAATGTCCTCACCGTCGGCCGTGGTGTCTGTCAGGGTGCCGATTTCTCCAGGGGTGGCCCCTTGGGGGGGCTGGAATTGCACTGTCACGGGGGCCTTCTCGGCCGCCGGCCCCACGAATCCATCATTTCCTGGGCTGGGGGTGAGCCCTGGGGTCAGGCCCAGGTAGATGTCGTCGCGGGTATGGCGACGAGCGATGGCGATCAGCCAGGCGATCGCCCCGATGCTCAAGGCTCCCGTCGTGCCGGCGATGGCCGGCGTCAGCTGGAACGGGCTCGGCGGCCCCACCCTGGTGGTCTTGGCCTGTTCGACTCCACCGAAGGTGCCCGCAGGGAAACCAGCCACCACCTGCATCGGTTCGTTCGGGTTGAGTGACTCGACGCTGAACGTGGCGGTGGTTCCGGTAGCGGCGGTGGTGCACTGGCTGTCGTAAGACGAGCCGTAGAAGCAG
This sequence comes from Arachnia sp., assembly GCA_047972985.1. Classification (GTDB taxonomy): domain Bacteria; phylum Actinomycetota; class Actinomycetes; order Propionibacteriales; family Propionibacteriaceae; genus Arachnia. The sequence continues at coordinate 33,107 of JBKEBG010000120.1, read as the reverse complement.
GCGGACTTGCTCACATCGGCCGGGCCGGTGACGCTAACCTCCACATCGGAGAAGCGAGATGTCCACCCTGGGCCGATGACGTCCCAGTTGAACTCGTCCAACCCGCTCTCGGGATGATCCGAGACGATGAACCCGGTGACGGTGTAGCTGATCCGGTAATCCTGGGGCGAGTAGTTGTACTGGTTGGGGTCGCCGATGCGGACCGACACAGTGGTGTCCCCGTACTCGATGTTTGTGTCGTCGGCGGCCCCCGTTGGAGAGGTCACCTCGATATTGCTGTAATTGAATACGTACCATTCGTCGGGAGTTGCGCCGTCCTCCTGGTGGGTGGGCCACACCAAGATGGGGCCGCGACCGCTCACCTCGCCGAAGTCCATCGTCATGTCGATCACTACGTTGGCTTCGCCCTCGGGAGTTAGCTCGACCGCCACGTGGTAGCTGGTGATGGGCGCCGAATCCTCGGCGGCGGCAGGCGCCACAGCGGCCACACTGCACCCGACGGCGATGAGCAAAGTGAATAGGAACCTACGCAGCACCTTCATGCAACAACTGTAGCGAGCGCCCGGGTCCGCTCTAGTGAGCGCTGATAAGCCGGGCTGTGACGCGCTCCGCGTCTCCGGGAAGGGATCAGGCACTCGGCGGTTTCTGGTGTCGAGGGCCCGGCCGTACCCCAGCGGGCCCTTTTAGATGCCGAGCGCTGTGGCCATCTGCGCCGACAGCTCAGCTAGCAGGTCGGCCGCGATAGCGCGAGCCTCGCTTGGGTCGGCCGAGTCCTCCGGTGAAAGCCGCACCTCCAAGTAACACTTCAGCTTCGGTTCAGTCCCGGAGGGACGAGCCACAACGTGTACCCATTCACCGCTCAACTCGATGGCATCGGTGGGCGGCAGCTCTCCGCCGTCGGCCAGGTCGACGACTTTCACGCGCTCCCCCAGCAATGTCGCGGGCGGGGCGCCGCGCAGCCGGGCCATCGCCTCGGCGATGATGCTCAGATCGGCCACCCGCCGGGACAGCTGGCTCGTGGCGTGCAAACCGTAGGTGTGCACTATCTCGTCCAGGCGATCGGCCAGTGTGCGGCCCTCGGCTGCCAATTCCGCTGTGATCCGCAACACGGCCAGCGCAGCGGTCAGCCCGTCCTTGTCGGGTACCGCCGACGGATCCACGCAGTAACCGATCGCCTCCTCATAGCCGTAGGCGAGGTCGGGCACCCGGCCAATCCATTTGAAGCCGGTCAGGGTCGTCTTGTGCTCGCGGCCCGACGCAGCGGCCATGCGCCCGAGCAGGGTGGAGGAGACCACCGAATTCGCCAGCACTCCCGGTGCTCCTCGCCGAATCGCATCTTCGCCCAGCAGCGCGCCGAGCTCGTCGCCGGTCAGCATGCGCCAGACCCCGTCGATGGGTGCCGCCACCGCGCACCGGTCCGCGTCAGGATCGTTGGCGATCACTACATCTGCGCCGACCTCCTGCGCCAGCGCCAGCGAAAGGTCGATGGCGCCCGCCTCCTCCGGATTGGGGAAGGCGACCGTCGGGAACTCCGGATCGGGTTCGGCCTGTTGCGGCACCTCGTCGGGTGGGGGGAAACCGCAGGCATCGGCCAGATCCCGGATGGGTTGCGCGCCGACGCCGTGCATCGCCGAGTGGACCCACCGCACCTGTCGGGGAGCCTTCGGCTCCACGAGAGTTGTCGCGTGCGCCACATAGGCGCTGAGTAAGCACTCGCCCAATAGCTCGGCATCTTCGGCGCGGGGGAGTCCGGCCAGCTCGGCCGGGGTGATCCGGCCGATGTGCTCGGAGATCTCGTGGTCGGCGGGTGGCACGATTTGGGATCCGTCACCTAGGTAGACCTTGTAGCCGTTGTCTTGGGGCGGGTTGTGCGAGGCGGTCACGACTATCCCTGCCACGCAACCGAAGTGCTGAATGCCGAACGCGACGATTGGAGTCGGGGTGGGCTCCTCGGTCAGCAGCACCCGGAAACCCATGCCGGTCAGCAGGCGCGCGGTCTCGGTAGCGAATTCATCGGATTTCCAACGAGCATCGAATCCGACGATGACCGCGCCGCCCCCGAGCCCCTGTTGCATCAGCCAACGGCCGAAACCGGCGGCGGCCTGCCCCACCACCACTCGGTTCATCCGGCTGGGGCCGGGCCCGAGCTTGCCGCGTAGCCCTGCCGTGCCGAACTCCAGCCGGCCAGCGAACAACGCGCCGAGTTGGGCCATGGCGTCGTCGTGACGGGCCGGGTCAGCGGCCTGGGCCAGCAACTGGCTGAGATAGGCACGGGTGTCGGGATCCGGATCCGCAGCCAGCCACTCACGCGCCTGTGAAATAGCACTCATTCGGCTCACAGCCTTTCGGTGACGGCGGCGAGCAAGCTCGCCAGTCTGGGGCCAGCGTCGCGTCCGGCCTCCAAGACCTCGGCGTGATTCAGCGCCGATGCGCTCATACCCGCGGCCGCATTGGTGACCAGGGAAAGACCCAGCACCTCAAGGCCGAGGGCGCGCGCGGCAATGGCCTCGAGCGCAGTCGACATTCCCACCAGGTCGCCGCCCAGAATGCCGGCCATCCGCACCTCGGCGGGGGTTTCGTACTGGGGGCCACGGAACTGAACGTAGACGCCCTCCGGTAGGTCGGGTTCGACATCGTGGGCCAGGGCGCGTAACCGCGCCGAATACACCTGCGTCATATCGACGAAGTTCGCGCCGCGCAGCGGAGTATCACCGGTGAGGTTGATGTGATCGCGGAGGAGCACCACTGTGCCTGGTGCCCAGTCGGGATTGAGCCCCCCGCAGCCGTTGGTGAGCAACAGCGTGGACGCCCCGAGCGCGGCAGCGGTGCGCACACCGTGCACCACAGCGTCCACGCCGCGGCCCTCGTAGAAGTGCGTGCGGCCGGTGAACACAGCGGCGGTCTTACCTGTCGGAGTCCGTAACAGTGACAAACCTCCGCCGTGGCCGGCTACCACCGGCGCATTGAAGCCGGGGATGTCGCCGAGTTCAAGTGATCCGAGCGGTTCACCCAACCGCTCGGCCCCGGAAGACCACCCAGAACCGAGGACAAGGGCGATGTCGATATCGGGCACACCGAGTCTGTTTCGGACGACAGCGGCGGCCTCGGCGGCCAGGGCATCAGTGCTCATGCCCGACACTCTAGCCCGGCGGCCGCTGTGCAAGGATGGCTCGGTGACCAAGGTTGTGATTGTGGGGGGTGGCCCCGGTGGCTACGAGGCCGCGCTGGTGGCAAGCCAACTCGGCGGTGAGGTGACTCTTATCGAACGAGACGGTCTGGGTGGGGCGGCGGTCCTGACCGACTGCGTGCCCTCCAAGTCGCTCATCGCCGCCGCCGAGGTCATGTCGACGATGCGTCGGGGGGCAGATCTGGGGCTGCACTTTCCGGGGGACACCCTCACCAGAGCCATCCAGGTGGATCTCGCCGAGCTGAACGCCCGCGTCCTGTCACTTGCCGATGCTCAGTCGGCCGACATCGCCCAGCGGCTTGCCCACGAGAAGGTCGCTTTGGTGGCGGGGTCCGCCCGCCTCGACGGGCCCAAGCGTGTGGTGGCCGAGACTGCCGCCGGTGAGCAGGACTTCGACGCCGACATCGTGTTGTTGGCCACCGGCACCTCGCCACGGGAACTGCCCGCGGCCCCGTGCGACGGGGAGCGGATCCTCAACTGGAAGCAGCTCTACCAGTTGGAGACGTTGCCGGAGCGGCTCATAGTGGTGGGCTCGGGCGTCACCGGCGCGGAATTCGCCTCCGCGTATGACGAACTCGGTGTCGAGGTGGTCCTCGTATCTTCGCGTTCGCAGGTCTTGCCTGGTGAGGATGCTGACGCGGCAGCCGTGCTGCAGGCAGAGTTCACCCGGCGCGGCATGGAGATCGTCAGCGAGGTCCGGGCCCAGGCGGCTCGCCGTGAGGGCAGCGAGGTGGTTGTCACCCTGGAGGACGGACGCGAGATCCGAGGCTCCCACTGCTTGATGGCCGTCGGGTCGGTTCCCAACTCGGCGGGGCTGGGTCTGGAGGCAGCGGGCGTGGCACTGGCCGAATCAGGGCACATCAGTGTCGATCGGGTCTCGCGCACCAGCGTGCGCACTATCTACGCCGCAGGGGACGTTACGGGGGTGTTCGCGCTCGCCTCGGTGGCTGCGATGCAGGGGCGGATCGCCATGTACCACGCGCTGGGCGATGCCGTGACGCCACTGGACCTGTCGCGGGTGAGTTCGAACGTGTTCACATCACCGGAGATCGCCACAGTCGGCGTCTCGCAAGCGCAGGTGGATTCCGGGCTGTTGCGGGTAGCGTCGATCCTGCTGCCGCTGGCGGGCAACGCCCGGGCGAAGATGCAGGGCTCCACTGAGGGATTGGTCAAGCTGTTCTGCCTGCCCACCACAGGCATCATCGTGGGCGGGGTGGTGGTGGCACCCAACGCCTCCGAACTTGTCCATGCGGTGGCGGTAGCGGTGGGGGAACGTGTCACTGTGGACAACTTCAGCAAGGACTTCACCGTCTACCCATCGATGAGCGGTTCCATCGCGGAGGCTGCGCGCCGACTCCACCGCCCAGGCTCGGCCACCCTCACCCGATAGCGCACTGCACCGGTGGTTCCTAGGGATACACGCCCTAGTCGTCGAGCATGCCGAACAGTAGCGAGAAGCCACCGATCATGAGGGCACCCTGCGCGAGGCCGCGGACCGCCGGGTCCTGGCCATAGGGCTGGTAGTAGCCCTGTGCCCAGGACGATTGACGGGGATCCTGCCAGTAGGGGACCATCGCGCCTTGCTGCGGGACCATGCGGATGCTCGGCGCCGATCCCGACTCGATTCGCGCGGCGTCCAGTGCGCATGCCGGGACCTGCCGGGCCACTCCGCCGTCGGGTGACCAGTTCACGTCGCGGATCGACGGGCCATGTGCCGGGTCGAAAAAGCACGGGGCGCGCCGCTCGGGCACCGCACGGCCATCCGCCCTGGCCTCGACGCAGGCGATCGCGTACCGCCCCTCGTCGAGCACGTGGGCGATAGCCGCTGTGTCGGATTCGAGGCGCGCCTGATGTAGTGCCTGTTTCGCCTGCTCATAGCGGTCGAGGGCAGAGGTGTAATCGGCTTGGGCTGCTGCGGACAGTTCTCGCCCGACCACGGTGAGGTCAAGGTCACGCAACTCGTCGCCGTAGGCGGTGATGTCGCGATCCAGCGCCTCCCGCGAGGCATCGCTTATCTCGGGAGCGGACAATCCTGCCGGCTCATAGCCGGTGAGCTGCGCGCCCGGGTGAGGCGGAAGAGAACGCTGACGGCGGGACCTGGCGGCAGCCGTCGACGTGACGAACACCAACATGGCGACCACCATGAGCAGGAACCACATGCCCATTCCCATCATCATGGCGACCACCTCTTCCCGCCTCCCACACTACCGGGCGGGCGAAATCGCCTAGGCGTCCAGGATGCGGCAGATCGCGGCGCCCGAGGTGACACTCAGGCCTGGCGAGACAGCCACCTCGGCGACGGTCCCCGCCCGATGGGCGGCCAACGGCTGCTCCATCTTCATCGCCTCGATCACAGCGATGGTCTGCCCCGGTTCGACGATGTCGCCGTCGGCCACATTCACCTTGACGATGGTTCCTTGCATGGGTGAGGTGAGAGCGTCTCCGTTCGGGGCGGTCACTGTGGCGCCGCCTCGGTCGCGTTTGGTGGGCTTCTTGGGCCGGCTGGCGCCCGCCGGGCGGGCACCGAATCCCGGCGGCAGCTTGACCTCCATGCGGCGTCCGTTCACCTCGACTGTCACCAGCTCGGGTTCACCGTCGTTGTCAGCCTCGCCGATCATACCGGTGTAGGCGGGAAGATCGCCGGCGAATTCGGTTTCGATCCAGCGGGTGTGAACCGCGAACTGGCCACCGGAGGCGGTGAATGCTGGATCGGCGAGGACCGCCGCGTGGAACGGCACGACGGTGGGCATGCCATCGATCCGCAGCTCGGCCAAAGCCCGCCTAGCGCGGGCCAGTGCCTGCGGGCGATCCGCGCCAGTGACGATCAGCTTGGCAACCAGCGAGTCGAAGGCACCTGGGATTGTCATCCCCGCGTGATATCCCTCATCCACGCGCACCCCAGGGCCGGCGGGCGGGGTCCACGACACTAGCGTGCCGGGGGCAGGCATGAACCCTCGGCCAGGATCCTCGGCGTTGATCCGGAACTCGATGGAGTGCCCGCGGGAGGCGGGATCGTCGTAGCCCAGCTCCTCGCCCTGGGCGATCCGGAACATCTCTCGGACGAGGTCGATGCCCGTGACTTCCTCCGAAACCGGGTGTTCGACCTGCAGCCTGGTGTTGACCTCAAGGAAGGAGATGGTCCCGTCTGTGCCCACGAGGAACTCGCAGGTGCCAGCCCCGACATATCCTGCCTCGCGCAGGATCGCCTTCGAACTGTCGTAGAGGAGCCTGCGCTGGTCCTCGGCGAGGAACGGTGCCGGCGCCTCCTCGACGAGCTTTTGGTGCCGGCGCTGCAGCGAGCAGTCCCGGGTGGACACCACCACCACGTTGCCGTGTGTGTCGGCCAGGCACTGGGTTTCGACGTGACGCGGCCGGTCTAGGTAGCGCTCGACGAAACACTCGCCGCGGCCGAAGGCGGTGACTGCTTCGCGGGTGGCGGATTCGAACAGTTCGGGGATCTCGTCGCGGCTGCGTGCCACCTTGAGTCCGCGACCGCCGCCCCCGAAGGCAGCCTTGATCGCGATCGGCAACCCGTGGGCGTCCGCGAAGGCGGTCACTTCGGCCGCGTCGGCCACCGGGTCCGGGGTGCCGGGCACCTGGGGCGCGCCGACGGCGGCGGCGATGTGGCGGGCTCGGACCTTGTCCCCGAGCGCGTCGATGGCTTCCGGTGGCGGGCCGATCCAGATCAGGCCAGCGTTGATGACTGCCTGCGCGAATGCCGCGTTCTCGGCGAGGAATCCGTAGCCCGGGTGCACTGCGTCTGCCCCACACCGCTCAGCGATTGAGAGGATCTTCGCAACGTTGAGGTAGGTATCGGCTGGAGTGGCGCCGGTCAGGCTGAAAGCCTCGTCGGCCAGGCGCACGAAGAATGACTCAGCGTCGGAATCGGCGTAGATCGCCACGGAAGCAATGCCCGCGTCTCGGGCGGCACGGACCACCCGGACTGCGATCTCGCCCCGGTTGGCAATCAACACCTTCGTGATTTGCTGCGACACCGATGTTCCTCCTCCTGAATTGGGCCGCAGTCTATCGGCTACCAAGCCGCGACAGGCCACTCGTGGTTTGTCGTGCCGGGGGAGCCTCGCCGCACAGCGCGGCCAGCGCCGGTCACTAGGCTGTGCCCATGCCAACCCCTCAGTTCATCCTGGACCTTCGGCAACGAGTTGGGCACGATCAGTTGTGGCTCATCGGGACCTGTGTGGTGATAGTACGGGAAGGTGAGCACGGCCCCGAGGTGCTGCTGGTGCGCCGAAGCGATACCGGCGAGTGGACACCGGTGAGCGGGATCACTGACCCCGGCGAGCACCCGGCCGAGACCGCAGTGCGGGAGGCCAGGGAAGAAACCGGGGTGGACATCGAGATCGATCGCTTGGTGTGGGTCAACGTCGAGCCACCCAAACGCTACCCCAACGGTGACCGTTGCCAGTTCCTCGACCACGGTTTCGTGGCGCGCTGGGTGGCGGGCGAGGCCCATGTGGCCGACGAGGAGTCCAGCGAGGTGGCGTGGTTCTCGGCCGGCTCGTTGCCCAACGATGACGTCGTGCTCCGGCGTCGCGTCGACGCGGCCCTGCAGCCGGGCGACGGGGTGCGATTCACGCTGTCGCCCGAGTAGGGCACGCAGGCGGCGCCCGCTCGTCCCGGAGGGGGAGACCTTGTGAGACCGGGTAGCTGCGACGACACGGCACCCTCCGGTCATCGTCCGAGGAGTGGCCATCAGCGAGCTGGGATACATGATCATTGCGAAATCAATTGAATATGACATGACTGCTATGTGTCGTCACAGCTTGTGGGTTCACACTAGCATTATGCGGGTCTAGCAATACAATCGATTGATCCTGCCATGGCTACCGGTTGTGGCCCGCTGTCATCGGAGAGTGCCACCGGGTGTCGCCCCTGGTATGGCTGTTGACTAGGGTGTGCGCACCTATCGACGCGGCAGTGGTGGGCCTGGTTGGTTTGGGCGGGCGACGCAGCTCCTGCGATAAATCGAATCGACTTCGAGTGGCGCAGAGTGATTGAAAAGTCATGTATCAAGAATCAATAATACCGCCCGTCAAGGTGCCGTTCTGAGCTAGTGTGGGGAGGACCGCGTCAGGTTGTTCTAAGGATCGCGACTGCCGCCTTTTCATCGTCGAGGAGGAGCCTTGAGCATCAACGAAGTCATCGTCTGGATCCTGATGATCTGCATGGTGCTGGGGGGTATCGACCGCGCGATCGGCAATCGGTTCGGCCTCGGAGAGAAGTTCGAGGAGGGCATCAACGCGATAGGCCCCCTGGCCCTGTCGATGGTCGGGGTCTACTCGTTGTCGCCGATCTTGGCCAAACTCCTCGGCCCGATCATCCGGCCGCTCTACGAGCTCGTGGGTGCCGACCCGGCTATGTTCGCCGGGACCCTCCTGGCCAATGACATGGGCGGCTATCCCTTGGCCGTGCAGCTAACCGACAACCCCGACGCCCAGCGTCTGTCCGGCTTGGTACTGGGGGCGATGATGGGGGCAACTATCGTCTTCACCATCCCAGTGGCGCTGGGCATCATCAAGGACACGGATCGCCCATTCCTGGCACGGGGAGTCATGGCCGGCGTCATCACGATTCCGTTGGGGGTCATTGTCTCGGGCCTGGTTGCGGGCATGGACTTCGGGTTCGTGTTACGCAACTCAATCCCAATCCTGCTCGTGGCGGTGCTCTTGGCACTCGGGCTGTGGTTCAAGGCCAACGCCATGACCACCGGCTTCCTATGGTTTGGTAAGGGCCTGGTCTTCGTGATCTCACTCGGGCTCGTCGTCGGCATCCTGCAGGCGATGCTCGGGCTGTTCCCCGAGGCGACCGACCCCAACGGTGGGGCCGCCTTCGTTCTGGCCGGGGGAGTAGGCAGCGACGGGGCGGTCACCGCCTCATCGTGGTACATGCTTCCCGCCACCGACGGCTTCGCGATTGTCGCGCTCATAGCCATGGCGCTGGCCGGTGCGTTCCCCGCGGTGCACTTGATCATCACCTTCGGCGCCAAGCCGCTGGCCGCCGCAGGCAAGCTGCTCGGCGTCAACGATGTGGCCGCAGGCGGCTTCGTCGCGACCTTGGCGAACAACATCGCCATGTTCGAAATCATGAAGGACATGGATGCCCGCGGCAAGATCCTCAACGCCGCCTTCGCCGTGTCGGCAGCCTTCGCTTTCGGTGACCACCTCGGGTTCACTGCCGGAGTGGATCCCGAGATGATCGCTCCCGTGATCTCGGGCAAGCTGGTCGCCGGCATCTTTGCCGTCGCGGTTGCCTATCTGCTGTTCTCCCGGACCTTCTCGGCCAACGCGGGCGCGGGCAAGGAATCCTCTGCGGTGCCGTCGGCGGGCCGCGGAATCGCTGGCGGCGGGGCTGAAACCGAATCCGATCCTCGGCCCACCCCGGACGAGGGCTGAGGGCCATGCGGATCGCGCGCGTGGTCGGCTCGGCAGTCTCCACGATAAAATCTGAGGCCTTGCGCGGCAACAAGCTGCTCGTCGTGCGTGGCGCCAGCGCCTCCGACGAGATCATCGGCGAACCGTTCGTGGCCATCGACGCTGTGGGGGCCGGCGAAGGCGAGCTCGTACTGATCAGCGAGGGCAGCGCCGCCCGCCAGAGCGATTACACCGCCAACACCCCGGTGGACGCAGTGATTATGGCGATTCTCGACTCGCTGGAGGTCGACGGAACAACCACATTTCGTAAGGGGGTGTGACCAGGCCCTGAGCGCACTTCCCATCACCACATCGGTAAGGAGGCGGTCGTATGCAGACCCGGGAGATGCTCAGCGTCGGTATCGACGTGGGCACCACCACCACTCAATTGGTGCTGAGCCGATTGAGCCTCACCAACCAGGCCCGCCTGGGGCTGGTACCTCGGCTTGATATTGATGCCCGGAAGGTGCTGTACACCTCCGGGCCGTACCTCACACCGCTACGGGCTGCCGATGAGGTGGACGTTGAGCAGCTGACCAAGCTCATCCACGCCGAGTACTCCCGCGCCGGAATCGATCCAGGGCTCGTGGAGACCGGCGCCGTCATCATCACGGGAGAAACCGCCCGCGCCAAGAACGCCGAGGCGATCCTTCACGCACTCGGTGACCTCGCCGGCGATTTTGTCGTCACCGTCGCCGGGCCCCACCTGGAAGCCCAGATAGCAGGCAGGGGATCTGGGGCCGCCGAATGGTCATCGCGTCACTACGCCAGCGTCGTCAACGTCGACATCGGCGGCGGATCGGCCAATGCAGCGCGGTTCAGGTCTGGTGCTCATGTCGCCTCGGCAGCCGCCATGGTCGGTGGGCGCCAGGCAGTGCTCGATCCCGACACCGGTGTGCTCACCCACCTGGCCCCCTCCGGGCGTGCCATCGCAGCGGAACTGGGACTTGACCTCCAGCTCGGTCGGGTGCCGGATTTGTCCGAACTGCGACGCCTCACCGACGCGATGGCGGCGCTGGTGGTCGAGTTGGTGCTGGGAGAGCGAAGCTCGCTGGGTGAGACAGTGGCGATCAGCGATCCGCTGGAGGCCGACGGCGTCACCAGTGCCTACTTCGTTTCCGGTGGGGTGGGCACGCTCTACTACGACGATGCCCCCGCCGACACACTCGGCCAGGTCGCCCGCTGGGGCGACGTCGGGCCACTTCTCGCGCGGTCCCTGCGCGAAGATCCGCGCTGGGCGGGCATGCGCGTCGAACGCCCGAGCCAGACCCTTGGCGCCACCGTGCTCGGGGCGGCCACCCAGCAAGTGAGGCTGTCGGGTTCGACGATCTGGGCCGAGGACTCACACCTGCCTTTGCGCAACGCCCCCGTGATCGAACCGAGGCTCGCCGATCATGCGCCGGGGCTGACGGATGCGGCAGCGATCTCGCGATCCCTTGGCCAGTCAGTCGAGCGGTGGGATCGGGGTCAAGGGTCCTGCGGGGATTTCGTGATCTCGCTCGATCTGCCCCACCGATTGAACTTCGAGCAGCTCTCGGCTGTGGCCGACGGAACCGTGAGCTTCGCCCAGAGCCACCTGCCCGCGGGGCGGCCCTTGGTGCTGGTCTCCGAGGCCGACTACGCCCAGGCGCTAGGACAGACCATCAAGCAGCGGCTGAGCACGGTGCCGCTGATCGTTGTCGACCAGATTCAGCTGGGAGAGGGTGACTTCATCGACATCGGCGAACCCCTGTTCGACGGCCGCGTGGTGCCGGTCTCGGTCAAGTCGCTGGTGTTCTATGCGCACGACAACAGCAGCAACAACCAGGTGAGGAGCATGGCGTGAACAATCAGGACTATGGGGTGAAGTGATGCTGTTGCGCACCAAACTCTTCGGGCACACCTACGAGTTCGCCGACATCAAGGATCTGTTGGCCAAGGCCAACGAGGAGAAATCCGGTGATCACCTGGCCGGGATCGCCGCGACGTCTGTGGCCGAACGGGTGGCTGCCAAGTATGTCCTCGCCGAGGTGCCACTTGCGGTGCTGCGAGAAAACCCCGCCGTGGCATACGACAAGGATGAGGTCACCCGGGCCATTGACGAGGGCATCAACGAAACCATCTATCAGGAGATCAAAGGCTGGACCGTGGGAGAGTTCCGGGAGTGGATCCTGGCCAACGGCACCAGCGGCGACCAGATCAAGCGGGTCAGCAACGCGCTCACGGGCGAAATGATCGCGGCCGTGGCCAAGCTGATGGGGAACCTCGACCTGGTGGTCGCCGCGAAGAAGATCCCCGTCGTCACCCACAGCGCCAACACGATGGGCCTGCCAGGCACCCTCGCTTCGCGGCTGCAGCCCAACCACCCGACCGACTCCATCGAGGGGATCCGCGCCTCGGTCTATGAGGGTTTGTCCTTCGGATCCGGCGATTCGGTCATTGGTATCAATCCCTCCGACGACACGGTTGGCTCGGTCAGCCGACTGTTGGAGATGACCCACGACGTGATCTCCACTTGGCAGATCCCCACCCAGAACTGCGTGCTCGCCCACGTCACCACACAGATGGAGGCTATGAAGCGGGGTGCCCCCACCGGGCTGGTCTTCCAGTCCATCGCCGGGACGCAACAGGCGATGGAGAGCTTCGGCGTGTCGGTGGGCATGCTCGATGAGGCATACGAGCTGGCGCAAAGGTACGCCTTCACCGCCGGACCGAATTACATGTACTTCGAAACTGGCCAGGGATCAGCCTTATCGGCTGACGCCCACCATGGCGCCGACCAGCTTGTGCTCGAGGCTCGCAACTACGCCATGGCCCGCCGCTGGAAGCCATTCCAGGTCAACACAGTGGTCGGATTCATCGGCCCCGAGTACCTCTACGACTCGGTTCAGATCACCCGTGCCGGGCTTGAGGACCATTTCATGGGCAAACTGGCGGGCATCTCGATGGGCTGCGATGTCTGCTACACGAATCATGCCGTGGCAGATCACAACAGCAACGACAACCTCGCGGTGCTGCTCGCCTCGGCCGGTGTGAACTTCATCATGGGCGTCCCCATGGGTGACGACGCCATGCTGAGCTACCAAACCACGAGCTTCCACGACGCACCGTCGCTGCGCCAGGCGCTCGGTCTGCGACCGCTCCCCGAGTTCGAGGCCTGGATGCAGGACGTGGGGCTATGGCACGACGGGCAGCTCACCGACCTCGCCGGCGACGCGTCCTTCTTCCTGAAGAGGTGAATCCGATGACTCACGATATCGCAGCGATCGTTACCCGCGTCCTTGAGGAGTTGAAGTCCGAAGGCCTGGTGCCAACCGGGCCCGACACCGCACCAGCGGAGTCAGTGATCTCCCATGAGCAGGGGGAGCTCATCATCGATCTGGCCGATCCCACTACCGATGAGGCCAGAAACGCGATGCAGGTGATCGCCCCCCACGACGCCGAAGGTCTGAGCAACTTAATGGCGGCCACCAGCGCCAGGGTCGGTGTGGGCCGCGCCGGAGCCCGTCCGACCACCAACTCGGTGTTGCTATTCAAGGCCGACCACGGCGTCACACAAGATGCCATCCACGGCAAGGTCCGCGAGGACGTCAAGGACGCATTCGATTTGTTCACGGTGAAGACCCAGGTCACCGACCGGCAGGAATATCTACTGCGGCCCGACCTGGGGCGCCAGCTCAGCGATGAGGCGAAAGCCACAATTTCGCAACGATGCCAGCTGTCTCCAGATGTGCAGATCTGCGTGGTCGACGGCCTGTCTGCCGCCGCGATCGACAACAACCTGCGCGACATCTACCCGGTGGTCGAGCAGGGCCTCACCTCGGCTGGGCTGACGATGGGTACGCCGTTCTTCGTCGAGAACGGCCGGGTCGGGCTCATGAACGACATCAACTCGGTGATCCAGGCCAAGGTTGTGGTGCTGCTCATCGGCGAACGCCCCGGGCTGGGGATCGCTGATGCCATGAGCGCCTACATGGGCTTCGCCCCGCAGCCCGGTAAATCGGACGCCGACCGCGATCTGATCTGCATGATCACCACTCACGGCGGTACCAACCCATTGGAAGCGGGCGCGTACATCGTCGAGTTCATCAAGCGCATGCTCACGTACTCAGCGTCGGGAATCAAGCTTCGCGAAGTAGCCGGCGACTAGGAAAGAAAGGCAGACACATGGCAGTTCTCGAACCGGTCAAGCCGTCCATCTTGGCGGTGAGGCTCATCCCAAGTGTCGATCACGGGCTTGCCGACAAACTCGGGCTGACCAACAACCAGCGGGCGCTGGGCATCCTCACCTGCGACATCGACGACTCGCTCTATGTATCTCTCGACGAGGCGACCAAGTTCGCCGAGGTCGACGTGGTCTACGCCAAGAGCTTCTACGCGGGCTCCGGCTATCCGTCAGGACCGCTGTCCGGTGAGGTCATCGGCATGCTCGCCGGTCCGACCCCGGCTGAGGTGCGCGCCGGGGTGGACGCCTGCGTCGCCTACGCCGAGGAGGAGGCCTGGTTCTACGCTGCCGATGATGCAGGGGACCTCACCTTCTTCCCGCACCTGATCTCGTCGACAGGCGCCTATCTCTCCGGTGAGGCAGACATCCCGGCGGGTGAGCCGCTGGCCTATCTCATCGCCCCGCCGCTCGAGGCAACCTACGCGCTGGATCTCGCGCTGAAGGCGGCCGACGTGTCAGTGCGAACCTATTTCGAGCCACCCAGCGAAACCAACTTCTCCGGTGGTCTCCTTACTGGTTCGCAGAGCGCCTGCCGGGCAGCCTGTTCGGCATTCCAAGATGGGGTCCTTGAAGTTGCCGCCCGGCCGAAGAAGTACTGAGAGGTGATGGAATGAGTCACGCTCATCTGGATGCCGACCTGCGCTCGGTGCAGCAGGCGCGCGACCTGGCCGTTGCCGCACGGGAAGCGATGTTGTCGTTCCGGTTCGCCTCCCAACAACAGGTGGACCGGATCTGCGAGGCAATGGTCACCGCTGCGATGCGGGAGGCAAGCAGGCTCGGCCAATTGGCACACGACGAGACCGGCTTCGGCTATCCCGCTCACAAGATGCTCAAGAATCAGTTCGCGGCTCGCAACGTCTGGGATTCGATCAAGGACACGCCCACGTGCGGGGTGCTACGCCGCGATGAACAACGCGGGGTGGTCGAGATCGGATGGCCGGTGGGGGTGCTGTGTGCACTGACCCCGTCGACGAATCCGACCTCGACAGCGATCTTCAAGATCCTGATCGGGGTCAAGGCCAGGGACGCGGTGGTGGTGGCCCCGCATCCATCCGCCAAGAACTGCACGGCCGAGGCGGTGCGGGTGATGGTCGAGGCTGGGGAGGCCGCGGGGATGCCCCGCGGGCTGGTCAGTTGCATGACAGAGTTGTCGATGCCCGGCACCCACGAACTGATGAGCCACTACGCCACGTCGATGATCCTGGCGACCGGGGGACCGGGCATGGTGAAGGCGGCGCACAGCCTCGGCAAGCCTGCGCTGGGAGTCGGGCCCGGAAATGTCCCGGCCTACGTCGACCGCACCGCGCACGTGGTCAAGGCCGCCCAGATGATCGTGGAATCCAAGTCCTTCGATTGCTCAACCATCTGCGCCACCGAACAGGTGGTCATCGCCGACCGTCCGATCGCTGATCGGCTCAAGGTCGAGATGCAAGCCCGAGGGGCGCAGTGGCTGACTGCCGATGAAGCGGAACGGCTGACCGCGGGCATGTTCCGGGCAAACGGGATGATGAATGCCGACTACGTGGGGCGCACACCGCAAGAACTGGGCCGCAAGGCCGGCATCGTGGTACCCGAGAGCACGCGGGTTCTGGTAGCCAACCTGGAAGGGGTGGGAGCACAGTACCCGTTGTCCCGGGAGAAGCTCACCTCGGTGCTGGGCTGGATGATCGAAGACGGCTGGCGGGCTGGTTGCGAGCGAGCCATCCAACTCCTCACATTCGGTGGTGACGGGCACTCACTGGTGATTCACTCCCGAGATGAGGAATCAATCATGGCCTTCGGCATCGAAAAGCCGGCTTTCCGGATCCTGGTCAACACCTGGGGGTCGCTGGGGGCCATCGGCCTGACCACCGGCGTCCGGCCCTCGCTGACCCTGGGCCCGGGTGGGATCGGCGGCGCCGTAGTCTCCGACAACATCACCCTCGAACACGTCCTCAACGTCAAACGGCTCGCCTACCACCAGTGCAGTCCCCCCGACCTGGCCAGGGCGCACGGTGGGCGAGACCGCGAGGTGGAAGCCGAGGCAACCGAGGCTGGCGAAGCGATCCAGCCGAGTGCCTCGGTACGAGCCGCCTTGAATGCCGATAGTGACGCCATGTTCGTCGAGAAACTCGTCCGCCAGATCCTGACGCAGCTGAACAACTCACTCGAAAGGTAGGTATCCCATGAGTCAGAACGATCCTGACGAGCCGAGGAAGCCTGCGGCTGGCGACCGCGCTGCCGCCGGGGATCGCGCCGCAGCCTCGGTCAAGCATCAACCCCGCGGCACCGCCCGGTCCACGGCCCAGGCCGACACCGGCGCCGGGAACCCCACGCAGTCCACCAACGCTACGACCGAGGCACCGGCCGCGGTCCCTGACCCAGCAACCACCCTCCAACCCGCCACCACACAAAGGAGCACTCCCATGGCAGACATTCAGATGATCGCTCTCGGCATGGTCGAGACCAGGGGCCTCATCGGCGCCATCGAGGCAGCCGACGCGATGGTCAAGGCAGCAAATGTTCGGCTGATCGGGAAGGAACAGATCGGCGCAGCCTACGTCACTGTCTTCGTGCGCGGAGATGTCGGTGCTGTCAAGGCCGCCACTGACGCCGGAGCTGCCGCCGCCGGGCGTGTCGGAGAACTCATCTCCGTTCACGTGATCCCTCGCCCGCACGGGGACGTCGAGACTGTGTTGCCGGGCCGCAGCGAGCAATGAGCTGACCCGGCGGCTTGCCCGCAGCTGAGCCTCAGCCCCAGTCAGCTGAGGTGTGACACCCCGGGGATCCAGCACCGGGCCCGAGCCGCCGACAAAGACTACGCATCAGCCGAATCGGTCTGAGATTTCCGGACTGTATTGGACCCCTCGGAACCCGTCGGATACCGGTATCAAACGCGCAACGAATGGAGTCAACATGGGCCGCAGCATCATCACGGCCGCCATTGTGGAGCAGGCAGTGAACTCCGGCACCCTCATCGTGACCCCGGGCAGCATTCTCACCCCACTGGCTCGTGACGTGGCCAGCGAACTCGGGGTGAGCCTCGTGCGCGAGGGCGGCCAAGCCCCCGGCCGATCGGCGCCGCCCAGCCACGAGGCCGACCTGACCGGGAGGATCCGCGGGATCGTAGCGTCGATGCTCGCCGCCGGCACCTCAGAGCCGGCCCCGGCGGCGCGCCGCCGCGTGCTCCACGCCAGCATCCGCGACGCCATACTTGATCCGTTTCCCTATCCGGGTCCCCCGGCCGACATGTCGGTCAACACCCGAGACGTGGTCACTGCCGAGGACGGATCGCCGATGGCGGTCGGCTACATGTCGATCACGCGGGGGAACTTTCCCTGGACACTCACCTACGACGAGGCGCAAGTCGTGCTGGAGGGGGAACTACACCTCGGCGGGGATGCCGGCGCGCAGGTGGGGTTGCCTGGTGATGTGTTGTTCGTCCCGAAGGGCTCCTCGATCACCTTCGGAACGCCCACCTGGGCCAAGTTCGTCTACATCACCTTCCCGGCCAATTGGGAGGGCCAGATCCCATGATCATCACCGAAGCCGAGCTGCGCGATCAGCTGCGGAGACCCAGCCCGGGCGCAACTGTCATGATCCCGACCGGTGCCCGCCTGTCCCCGGCGGCCACCGACTTCGTCGCGCAGTGGTCACTTGTCGTCACGACGGTGGCCCAGCCCGAACAGCCACCGCCGGTCATACCCTCGGCGGACGAGGAGTGGGACACGGCCTCGGTATTCCCGGTCAACCTTGGCGGGGAGACCCCTACCTGCACCTGCTGCGGCATGGCGGTGACCACGAAGGTCTCCGGACTGACTCAATTGAACGCATTCAATTTCGCCCTCAAGACCCATCCGCGCATCAAACTCCGCGGTCGGGTCGACTCACTCCACGCAATGGTGCTGCTCACCCAACGCAAGGCCGTCGAGGCCGACGAGGCTGAGCTGGCACGGGACATGGGCACTATCGCCGCCTACTGCCGCGAGCTCACATCTGCCGAGTACAACGAGCGCCCCGTGGCGGAACTGCGCCTGGCTGGCTGGGATGCTGAGGCGATTCATCGGGCCACGCACGATCCCAAGGCAAGCATCGGCGTCGATCACCTCACAATCAATGCCACCGACCCCGAACTGCAGCACCTGCTGAACCTTGCGCGTACCATGGCTCGCGAGGTTGAAGTCGCCGCGATGGAGGCATTCCCGAGCCCGCATCACCCATACGGGGCAAGCATCTGCGGTGCTTTCAACCGCCTGAGTTCCACCGTCTACTTCTTGCAGCTACGGCTGGCGGCGGGGCAGGGAAAATGAACGTTGCTGCGACGATGGATCAGGCGGCACGAGCGCTGGCCAGGCCGCAGCGCATCGATCCCGGAGTGCCGATCAAGGTGGGGGTCGATCTGGGTACAGCCGTCACAGTCATCGCGGTCACCGACCAGGCCGGTCGACCGCTGGCCGTTGTGAGCACTGTCGCCGATGTGGTCCGCGACGGGATCGTCTGGGACTTCGCCGGCGCCATGGACGTCATCGCCGCGCTCGCACAGGCCCTGGAGCAGTCGACCGGGCGCCACGTGGGCAATGCAGCCGTGAGTGTGCCGCCCAGCACATCGAGGGCCGACCATCGCGCCCACCGCTTCGTGTTGGAGGGGGTAGGCATCGAATGCGATGCTGTGGTCGACGAACCCACCGCCGCCAACGCGGTGCTCGGCATCCGAGACGGGGCTGTGGTCGACATTGGCGGCGGCACCACGGGCATTGCGCTCCTTCGTGACGGCGCCGTGGTCTCCACGATCGATCAGCCCAGCGGCGGCACCCACGTGTCGCTGGTGATCGCCGGGGCGAAGAAGCTCGACTTCGCCGCCGCTGAAAGGCTGAAGGTCACCAGCGCTCGGCACAGCGAACTACTGCCGATAGTGCGCCCCACTCTGGAGAAGATCGCAACCATTGTCGGTGAGGCCATCGCAGGCCACCAGATCACCCAGATCCACCTCGTCGGTGGCACGGCGGCCTTCGACGGCATGGCCGCGATTATGACCGAGGTCACCGGGATCCCCGCCCGGGTGGCGCCCCAGCCCATGCTCGTCACTCCCCTAGGGGTGGCAAGCTGGGCCCATCCACTCACCCAAGGAGTCCGATGATGGCCGGTGCTGATGAATTCTCGCTGCGGGTCTTCAGCCACCTTGACAGGATCCAACCACAGTTCGCCGCCTTCGTCGGGGCGACCACGGACGGGTCACCGCCGATCGAGGGGATGAGTAGCCTCTACGTCGAGATGGCCCCGGGTAACTGGGTATTTCGGGTCGTCGACCGGGTACTCAAGGCGGTTGACGTGAAACCAGGCGCCCAACTCGTCGAGCGCCAATACGGGATGTTTGAGGTCCACTCGCAATCCCAGGCTGAGGTGCTGCGGGCCGGAGATGTAGTGCTGGAGACCCTCGGTCTGCAGCAGTCGAACCGGGTGGCGCCGCGCATCGCCTCCGCCCACATCATCACCAACGTGCATCCCAACCAGGCTCAGCTGCTCAACCGAAACAACAGCGGCACAATGATCGAAGGTGGCCAGACGATGCTCGTGATGGAGGTCGAACCGGCCGCCTACATCTCATTGGCAGCGAATGAGGCAGAGAAGGCCGCACCGATCTTGCTCAATCATATGAGCACAGTGGGGGTCTTCGGACGCATGTGGTTATCCGGCTCCGAGGCCGCCATCAGCGCTGCTCACGAAGCCGCGGTGGCGGCCATCGGGGCGGTCACCGGAGAATAGGAACGACAATGTCACGACCAGTGCTGACCAAGGCCACCATCGATGAGGTGATCGCCGTGGCTGGCTGGTACGTGTCGACGACGGCGCAACAGCTCTCTGACCCGTCCGCGGCCCAGAACAGCGTGGCCAACCCACTGGACCTTGAGGTGGGGGATCGCGCGGACGTCGACCACTCCTCCGATGGGCGCGGCTCATCGCACGTCATGTCCCGGGCGTATTCAATGGTGGAGCCGGAGACCTCGGTGGAGTGGGTTCCCGCGCCGGCCGCGGCCACCCAGGAAATCGCTCTCCGGCGTAGCGAGCCGGATCATCATTGCCGGATCCGCCGGCGCGCTCGGCCTCCCGGTGCCGGTGGGCACGGTTGGCGCGCGCCCGTAGGGTGGGGCATGTGATTCACCGCGCCGCCGGGCTGATCCTGATCCTCGTATTCCTGACCGGGTGCTCATCCGATACTGCGCCCCCGCCCAGCCCCAGCCCCTCGCCGGCTGTGAAGGTCTCGGTGCCTGCCGATGGGGTTGAGTTGCGCGCGCTGGGATTCGACTACGCGCCCCAGGGGTTCTCGATCCCGGCCGATTCGACGATCAGCGAGCGGGTCAACCAGGTCAACACAGTCGTCGTGGTGTTGACGGCACCTGACGGAGTCGAAACCCAGGCCTACCTGCGCCGGGTGTTACCCGAGCAGGGATTCGAGATCACCGCCGATGCCAACGGGGCCCTGCTGTTCGAGCGCGAGGGCGTCGACGGTGCCTTCGCCATCAGCGGTGCCTACTCGTCGATCTCGCTGCGCTACGACGAGCGTTCCTGACCCACCCACAGGGTGTGCCACTGGACCCCGAGATCGAGCAGCATCTGGCGCAACAGTGATGTTGATATCCCGGTCACGTTGTGTGCGTCGCCGTCCAAGTGCGTGATGAAGGCACCCCCCAGGCCGTCGAGGGTGAACCCGCCCGCCACCTCCAACGGCTCTCCGGTCGCCGCGTAGGCATCGATCTCGGCCTCGGTCAGGTCGGCAAAGCGCACCACAGTGCTGTTCACGCGGCTCATCGAGCGGGTCCCGGCGGCATCGCGGACCCACACGAAGTGGCCAGTGTGCAAAACTCCCTCGCGGCCGCGCATCCGGCGCCACTCGGCCTGGGCTGCCGCCACTGTGCCTGGCTTACCGCGGGCCCGGCCCTCGAACTCCAGCACCGAGTCACCTGCCACGACGATTGCCTCGCCTTCGATCTGGGCCGTGACAGAGACGCCCTTGGCATCCGCGAGCCGCCGGGCCAGGTTGGTGGCATCGGGGTCTTGCACCTGAGACTCGTCGAAACCCGACACGAACACCTCCGGGTCGAGGCCCACTTGCCGCAGCAGACGCAGCCGGCCCGGTGACTTGGAGGCCAGAACGAAGCGCATCGGGGTGCCTAGAACCTGATCGAGGTGCGCCAGGCGTCGCGGCCCGGCGCATGCTGGGTGCGCACCGTCCGGTAGTAGGATTTCCAGCCACCGGCCAGCGGACGGTCCTCGGCGGAGCGCAGCTGGTCCGGGGCAGCAGCCCGGCCTGCGAGGACCGCTATGAGCGCCGTAAGTTCATCATCGGTGGCGCCCGGGGCACTGACCCGGTATCTGGGCTCGTCACTCATAGCGGGATGTTCCCGTGTTTCTTCGGTGGCAGCATCTCCCGCTTGGTGCGCAGCAGCCGCAGCGCCCGAATCACCTGGGCCCTGGTCTCGTGTGGGTAGATGACCTGATCGATGTAGCCGCGCTCGGCCGCCACGTAGGGATTGGCCAGCTCGTCGTTGTACTCGGTGATCAACTCCTCCCGCTTGGCGACGGGATCGTCGGCCTCGGCGAGGGTTTTGCGGTGCAGCACATTCACCGCACCCTGGGCTCCCATGACGGCGATCTGCGCCGTGGGCCAGGCGAAGTTGATGTCGGCCCCCATGGATTTGGCCCCCATCACGAGATACGCGCCGCCGTATGCCTTGCGGGTGATCACGGTCAGCAGCGGCACGGTCGCCTCGGCGTAGGCGTAGAGCAGCTTGGCGCCGCGGCGGATGATGCCGCGGTGTTCCTGCTCCACACCGGGCAAGAAGCCCGGAACATCCACGAAGGTCAACACGGGGATGTTGAACGCGTCGCACGTGCGGACGAAGCGGGCGGCCTTCTCTGCGGCATCGATATCGAGGGCCCCGGCGAATTGGAGGGGCTGGTTCGCGACGATCCCGATCGATCGGCCCTCGATACGCCCGTACCCGATGATGATGTTGGGAGCGAAGAGCTCCATGACCTCCAGAAACTCGTCGTCGTCGAGGACATTGCGGATGACTTCGCGCATGTCGTAGGGCTGATTGGCCGAATCGGGGATCAGCGCGTCCAACTCGCGGTCGTGATCGGTGATCGTCAGGACCACCTCGGCGTCGTCGTAGACGGGGGGATCCTCCAGGTTGTTTTGTGGCAAGTAGGTCAGCAGGTCACGCACGTACTCCAGCGCATCTGTCTCGTCGGCGGCCAGGTAGTGCGAGTTGCCCGACAGGGTGCTGTGGGTACGGCCACCGCCCAGTTCCTCCATGGAGACGTCCTCGCCGGTGACTGCCTTGATCACTTCGGGGCCTGTGATGAACATCTGCGATGTCTGATCCACCATGATGGTGAAGTCGGTCAGGGCAGGTGAGTACACGTGACCGCCAGCGGCGGCTCCCATGATCAGCGAGATCTGCGGGATCACGCCGGAGGCTCGGGTGTTGCGGCGGAAGATCTCGCCGTAGAGCGCCAGCGAGACGACCCCTTCCTGGATCCTGGCCCCACCGCCCTCATTGATGCCGACGAGCGGCACCCCGGTTTTCATCGCGAAGTCCAAGATCTTGACGATTTTCTCGCCGTACACCTGGCCGAGCGCGCCACCGAAGACAGTGACGTCCTGACTGAACACGCACACCGGGCGGCCGTGGATGGCTCCGGTGCCTACGACGACTCCATCGCCGTAGGGCCGTTTGGACTGCATCCCGAATGATGTCGAGCGGTGCCTGGCGAACTCGTCTATCTCGGCGAAGCTGCCCTCGTCCAGCAGCGCGAGTACCCGCTCCCGTGCCGTCATCTTGCCCTTGGCGTGCTGCTTGTCCACCGCCGCCGCGGACCCGGCATGGAGTGCCTGGTCGATGCGTCGTCCCAGGTCGGCGAGCTTCCCGGCGGTGGTGTGGATGTCGATCTCCATTGGCGCAGCCTATCGTGGTCAGGTGCCTGATTTGCCATGCCGCGATGCGATCCTCGACCTGCTGAGCCAGCCCACCATGTGGGGCCCGATTGGCGTGGTGGACGTCACCGGGTCCACCAACGCCGATCTCGCCGCGATGGCCCGCAGCGGGGCGGCTGAGGGAACTGTTCTGGTGGCGGGCGAACAGACCTCGGGACGCGGCCGCAGGGATCGTAGCTGGGCCAGCCCCCCCGGGTCTTCGGTGGCAATCTCTGTCCTGCTGTGCCCGCAGGTCCCGGCCGCGTCATGGGGGTGGTTGTCGCTGCTGGCTGGCTACGCTGTCGCCGAATCGATCCGTGGGCTGAGTGATCGCCCCGAACGCGTGGGTCTCAAGTGGCCCAACGACGTCTTGGTCGATGGGAATAAGGTCTGCGGCATCCTCGCTGAACTTGTGGGGACAAAGGCAGGCCCCGCCGCGGTGGTGGGAATCGGCATCAACCTGATCCAGGCCGGGCATGAACTGCCCGTCCCGAGCGCCACATCGTTGAGGCTGGCGGGGATCCCCAGTGACCCTAACCGGGTGGTGGCCGCGGTCCTCACTACGCTCCAGGCGGAGTATCGGCGCTGGGTGAGCCAACCGGCGGGCTTTCGAGCCCGGTACGAGGCCGCCTGCACCTCGCTGGGAGCTGAATTGCGCATCATCGTCGATGACGGCGAGGTCGCGGGGATCGGGCGCGGTGTGGATGTCGATGGCAGGCTGGTGATCAGTACCGTGGGTGGCCCCCGGGCTTTCGCGGTGGGCGACGTGGTGCACGCCCGGTTGACGGGGATGCCGCACCGCTGACCTATCGAGGATCCCCGCCGTGTCACACTGGGAGGCATGGGACTGCCGCGGGAGCACTTGGGAGCCGGCGAGGAAGTCGTGCTGCACCTTCGCACGCACTGGAAGGCGTTGTGGTGGCCGGTGCTCGGGCTGTTCTCTTTGACGGCTGTGCTGGGAATCGGGTTGGCTGCCGCGCCCACCGGGTGGCAGCCGTGGGGGAGCTGGGGCATCGTGGCGGTGTACCTGATCCTGCTGTGCTGGCTGGTCATCGGACCGCTGCTCAAGTGGGCAAGCACCACGTATACAGTGACCGACCGTCGTATCGTGACTCGCCGCGGCATCCTGAACCGCACGGGGCACGACCTGCCGCTGCGCCGCATCAACAATGTGAACTATGAACGCAGCCTGAGCGACCGCATCCTTGGCTGCGGCACGCTGATCCTGGAGACCGCAGCCGGGCAGCCGCAGGTGTTGCACGACGTGCCGCAGGTGGAGCGGGTCCACGTGGCCATCAATGATCTGCTGTTCGATGAACTGGAAGACCAGGCCGTCCGCGACGACTGATCCGGCCCTCGTCTCGCCCGGGGCTGCTTCGGTGAGGAGCTTTGGGTCCGACGGGCCACTAGGCTTGCCCGGTGACTCGGCGATATCGACTTGGCATCATCGGCGGTGGACAGCTGGCGCGCATGATGCAGCAGGCGGCCATCAGCCTCGGGATCGACGTGCGGCTGCTCGCCGAAGGCCCCGAGGTTTCCGCCGCGCAGGTGGTGCCTGCCACCACCGTCGGTGACTACACCCACTGGGAGACTCTGGAGCGTTTCGCTGCCGAGGTCGACGTGGTGACATTCGATCACGAGCACGTCCCCACCGCGCACCTACACCGGCTCAGCCAGCAGGTGGCGATCCGTCCCGGGCCGCAGGCGCTGGTCTATGCCCAGGACAAGGCTCAGATGCGGCGGCGCCTCAGCGAATTGGGCGTGGCGATCCCAGGCTTCGCCGTGACCAGCACCCCGGCGGAACTCATCGACGCGGGCGAGAGTCTTGGCTGGCCCCTGATCGCGAAGACCTCCCGCGGCGGCTACGACGGCAAGGGCGTGTGGAAGCTACCCGACGCCGCACACGCCCAGCTACCCTTCGAAGGGCTCGCCTCGCCCACCGGGGGCGAGGATGTGGTGATCGTGGCCGAGGAATTCATCGACTTCACCCGCGAGCTTTCGGCCGTCGTAGTGCGTTCGGCCTCGGGCCAGGCAGTGGCCTACCCCCTCTCCCAGACCACCCAAAGCGACGGCATCTGCGTCGAGACGATCAGCCCTGCCCCAGGCCTCACCGACGATGAGGCCGTGAGGTTGCAATCGATGGCGCTGCGGATCGCCGGCGAGCTTGGCGTGGTGGGGGTCCTTGCCGTGGAGCTGATGGCGGCCCCCGATGGCAGGGTCGTGGTCAACGAGCTCGCGATGCGCCCACACAACACCGCCCACTGGACCATCGACGGTGCCCGCACGAGCCAATTCGAGAATCACATCAGGGCGGTGCTCGATCTACCGCTCGGTGATCCGGCGATGCGCGGTGAGGTGGCAGTGATGGCCAATATCCTGGGCGGCTCCGAACCCGACCTGACCGGGGCGCTGGTGCACACATTTGCCAGGGACCGTGACATCCGCGTCCACCTCTACGGCAAGGATGTCCGGGCCGGCCGCAAGGTCGGCCACGTCACAGCGATCGACACGCATCTCGACTGGGCGCTGCGTCGCGCCCGCCACGCCGCCGGCTACCTGATGGGAGACCCCAATGCCTGATCCGCTCGTGTCCATAGTCATGGGCTCGGACTCCGACTGGCCCACCATGCAGGCGGCGGCCGAGGCACTGAGCGAATTCGACATCGGCTACGAGGCCGATGTCGTGAGCGCGCATCGAATGCCCGACGAGATGCTTCACTTCGGGCGGACGGCCCACACGAGGGGAGTGGGCGTGATCATCGCCGGTGCCGGAGGCGCGGCCCATCTGCCTGGCATGCTGGCGGCCACGACCCCGCTGCCTGTCATCGGGGTGCCCGTGGCTCTGAAGTACCTCGATGGCATGGATTCGTTGCTGTCGATAGTGCAGATGCCCGCGGGCGTTCCCGTCGCCACCGTCGCCATTGGAAATGCTCGCAACGCAGGCCTGCTCGCGGTGCGGATCCTGGCGGCCACCGACCGGGCGTTGCTGCAGCGCATGGTGGACTTCCAGGACAATCTGCGAGCCGTCGCCGCAGCCAAGGGCGGTGTCGTTCGCGAATATGTTGTGCGCGAGGACAGCGCCTAGGCCGTTTTGATCAAGAGTCTGAGAGCGCGCGGCCAGGATTCCCACCCGTGGGGAAGGCCGCGGAGGATCGGTGTGGCGGCTTTGAGTCGCTGGGCAGGAAGATCTCGGGAGCGGGACCTTCCGGAGCTCGCGCCGTCGTGATAGGTGAACCAGCGGCGAATTCCACGTTCGATCGTCTCCCGGTAGGTGCCGCTGACCGTCGCGAACACTAGCCGCTCGAGTTCATCGGATTCGGCCTGCCAGGTCGAGTCGCATGCGTCGCAACCGCAGGCTGGGTAGCAGAAGTCGTGCAGCAAGCCCGCATGCAAGGAGATCCCCGGGTAGGCATCAAAGACCAGTGTCAAGGGCGCGCACTTCGGATGGCTGGGCCGTATCCGTACTGCGCGCACTACATCGTGGGCTGGGGGATGTAGCAGATCGCCCGCGGTCTCCACGCCTTGGTCGAGCTCAACGTCGTAGGTCTGTCGGAGATGCGCGATTAGTGCGTCGGCGACCACGTGGAGCGGCGCGAACCGCTCGGGGTGCGTGTCGAGCGAGTAGGTGTACTGCGGCGGTGCCCCGTGCCACCGATCCCCGTAGTTGATCACGGCATCATCCGCGTCGCGAAATACCGGCGCCTCGATCACAGGGCGGAGGTAGGAACTCATCGCCTCAGAGATCTCCTGCCGGGTCATGGCACGGGGCTGGCTGCCGAGCCGCGAAACCTCTTGATCACCACGGCCTCGCGCACCGGCCTACTCCTGGAACTGCTCCAGGGCTTGCGAGTCGCCGCTGGCGATGGCATCGAACATCTCCTGGCTCTTGGCCTCGTCCCAGATCACGGCCGATCCGGCATCCGTCGACGCTCCAGGATCGGCCACTGGAACCGTCAGACTCAGCCCATCGCCGGTGGCGGTCCCCAGGAAGCCACGCACCACGGAGAAGAAGTCGCCCACGCCGGTCGCTTCGCCACGGGACAGGGACTTGGCCGCAGCCATGTTGAGCTGCCAATAGCGCACCGGATTGACCAAGCTCAGTGGGCTCAGCGCCTTGGCCGCGACCTTCCCAATCACCTCGCGCTGCCGCTCGATCCGCCCCAGGTCCCCGCGGGGATCGGCCTTGCGCATCCGGACATATCCCAGCGTCGTCACCCCGTCCAGGGTCTGACAGCCGGCGGGCAGGTCAAGGTGTGAGTCCTGGTCCTGGATGGGTTCGTCGAGGCAGACCTCAATCCCGCCCACAGCATCGACGACCTCGACGAGGCCGAGGAAGCCCACCTCCAGGTACCCATCGACCCTCACTCCGGTGTTGACTTCGATCGTTTCCACCAGCAGTGGCGCCCCACCGTAGGCGTAGGCGGCATTGAGCTTATTGTTGCCGTGTCCCGGGATGGCCACATACGAGTCGCGAGGTAACGAGATCAGAGCTGACTTGCCCGACGGCGGAATGTAGAGCAGCAGCATCGTGTCGGTGCGACGCCCCTCAACCGACCCGGTCTGGAGCTGCTCTCGTTCCTCGGGAGTCAGATCATCGCGCGAATCGGAACCGACCAGCAGGATCGTGCGGCCCGGTTGTTCGGCCGGGCGATCCCCGTCAGGTGCGGCGTCGACTTTGGTGCCCATTGTCCAGGCGTAGACGGGGACGGCAACCAGGTAGACCAGCCACGCAATGAGCAGGAAGGTGACAGTGCGCAGGAACGAAAAACCGCCCTTGCGACGTCGGCTTCGCGGTGGGCTGGCGGGCGGCTGGCCACCTGGCGGGCGGTTCCGCGGTGCCTGCTGGGCCGGGCGTTGCTGCTGTTGCCTGGGCGGGTACTGCTGCGCGGGTGGATATCCACCGGGTTGTTCCGCGACACCCTTGAGGGCCGGGGGCGGATAACCCCCGGACGGGGCAGCAGCGGGCGGCATCGCCCTCGTCTGATCCGGGTCCGGCTGGTCGCGTCGATACAGCCAATCCAAGTCGTCGTTGTCGGTCATCTTCACCGCCTCTCCGCGCTCAGCGTACCCGGCAATCCCGGCGCGCCTGCGCCGCCCCGCGGGCGGTGACGGGCACCCTTGTGAAGCAGATTCGAATGAGGAGCCACCGTGAGTGTTGCCGCCGCAGCGCAAGCTCGGAACACTCGCCGCGCATTCGCGTTGGCGCTAATGTCGGCGATCCTGCCCGGATCGGCCCAATTCGTCGTCGGAAACCGGTGGGTCGGGCGGGTCGCGCTCCGGGTCACCGGGCTCATCGTCCTCGCGGTGCTCGCCGGCGCCGCCGGCATGTGGCTGGTCCCGGGCCCCACCCTGGATGTGCTGTTCGCGATCGCCGGGATGCTGCGGGTGCTTGCCTGGGTGCTGTTCGCTGGTTGGGCGGGTCTACTGCTGGACGCGTGGCGGCTGGGGACGCCGCTGCTGCTGTCGCGGGCCGCCCGGCTGATCTTGACCCTGTGTATCGCTGGGCTTCTCGCGCTCGGCGGGCTGGGCAGCTCACTTGTTGCCGGCGCGCTGACTGCCGCTGACAACATCGCCCCCGTGCTTGCCGGTGGCGGTGAGACCGAGGCCGAAGACGGGCGCTTCAACATCTTGCTGCTGGGGGTCGATGCCGCCGCCGATCGGATGGGATTGCGCCCAGACTCGATCAACGTGGCCTCCGTGGACGCCGAGACCGGGCGTACCGTGATCTTTGGATTGCCTCGAAACCTTCAAAAAGTTCCATTTCCTGAATCGTCACCACTGCACGCCGAATACCCCGACGGATTCGACTGCCCCGATAACCAGTGCATGTTGAATTCAGTCTATTTGTTGGGGGTCGAACACGCCGATCAGTACCCGAATGCCGATCCCGGATTAGCTGCGATGCAAGAGGCGGTTTCGGCCACGCTCGGACTCGCCATCAACTACTACGCGATGGTTGATATGGCCGGGTTCGCCTCACTGGTCGACGCGCTGGGGGGCATCACAATCAACAGCAGCGTTCGGGTGCCCATCGGCGGGGGCGGCAGCCCGGTCAGCGGGTACATCGAGCCCGGGGACGCTATCGAACTCGACGGCCACCATGCCCTGTGGTACGCCCGTTCCCGGCACGGATCCTCCGACTACGAGCGCATGGTCCGCCAAAAGTGCGTGCTGGCCGCCATGGGCAAGCAGCTTGATCCGTCGGTGGTAGCCACCCGGTTCGTCGCGTTGTCGCAGGCGGGGGGCGACCTGCTGACCACCGACGTCGCCGCGGCCCAGCTCACCGATCTGGCCGAACTCGCGATGCAGGCCAAGTCGCTGCCCATGGATACGGTGAACTTCACACCGCCGATGATCGTGTCTGCCGATCCGGACTTCGAACTCATCCGCTCCACCGTGGACGAGTCGCTGACGCACGCCGAGGCCCTGGATGAGGCGGTGCCCCCCACCGCTGCGGCCACCGCGGACGCCGCAGCCGCCGAGGCGACGCCACCGCCTTCTGGTGCCCCCGACGAGGCCCCGCCGGCTACTGCCGAGACAGCATCGCCGACGGCTCCGATCTGCTCTGCCGAGTGAGGGCCCGCTCCGATCGATAGGATGCCTCCTGCACAGCCATTCGATCGAAAGGTGCTGAGGACTATGACGCCATCGCGGCAATGGCAGGCGGTCAGCGTCATCATGCCGGTGCGCAACGAGGAGAGACACCTCAAGGCTGCCGTGGATCGGGTGCTGGCGCAGGCCTACCTCGGCGAACTGGAGGTCATCCTCAGCGTGGCACCCAGCCAGGATCGGACCATGTCGATCGCCGAAACCCTGGCCGCCAAGGACGCCCGGGTGCGGGTGGTCGAGAATCCCGGCGGTGCCACACCTGCCGGGCTCAACCGCGGACTCCAAGCGGCCCGACACGACATCATCGTGCGCGTCGACGGTCACGGCGAGCTGAGCGAGGGCTACATCGCCGCCGCGGTGCAACTGCTGCACCAGACCGGCGCCGCAAACGTGGGTGGCGTCATGGACGCGCAGGGCCAGACCCCATTCGAGGAGGCGGTCGCGGCCGCCTACAACTCCCCGGCCGGGTTGGGCGGTGGGGGATTCCACCGTGCCGACACCCCGGCAGGGCCAGCTGAGACTGTCTTCCTCGGGGTCTTCGACCGCAGCGCTCTCGAGGAAATCGGCGGCTTCGACGAATCGCTGCACCGGGCGCAGGACTGGGAGCTGAACTATCGGCTTCGGCAGGCGGGCCACCAGGTGTACTTCTCGCCGACGCTGCGGGTGGTCTATCGGCCCCGGGCCTCGATCGAGGCGTTGGCCAAGCAGTTCTACACCACCGGGCAGTGGCGCCGGGAGGTCATGCGGCGCCACCCGGACACGGCAAGCCTGCGCTACATGGCGGCCCCGGCGGCCGTGGTTGGCTTCTCCGCGGGGCTTGCCGGGGGCCTGCTCGGGGCGCTGCTGCGCCGTCGGCTGCTGCTGGCGCTGGGGCTTGCCCCGCTGACCTACCTCGCCTTCCTCGCGGGAGCCACCACCATCACCCGGGGCCTGCGTCCGGCCGCACGCGCCTGGTTCCCGGCCGTGCTGTTCACCATGCACATGTCTTGGGGGGCCGGGTTCTGGGCCGGGCTGCCGCGCGAGTAAGCTGTCGCGCAATCCCCTTGCCGCTAGACCCCGGCATCCGCGACGATGTCTATGATGGCCAAAGTGCCGTCGTCACTACCCGTTTCACCGTTCCGACTCAACAGCGAGGATCTATGAGCCAGCCCGCCTTCCGAACCGTCCTTCGCGGCTATGAGCCCGCCGATGTCGATAGCCAGTTCCGCTCGCTGCAGCAATCATTGGAGCGTTCACAGGCCGAGGTGGAGCAACTTGGCTCTCAGCTGGCCGACGCTCGAGGGCAAAATGACGAGGCCACGCAGCAACTGACCCAGGCGAACCGTCGGCTTGAAGAGGCCGCTGCGGCCAAGAACACAGTGAAGCGGATCACGTTCGCGGATCTCGGCGAGCGCATCGGCTCCATCCTCACGCTGGCTGAGGAGGAGGCCGACGATATCCGCCGCAACGCCACCAAGGAAGCTAATCTGCGGCTGGAACAGTCCACGGCCAAGGCAAATCAGCTGGTCGCCGAGGCGGATCGTTACGCGGTTGAGACCCGCAGCCGGGCAAACGCCGACGCGCAGGCCACGCTCGCCGCGGGCAAGCAGCGCTCGGACGAGCTAGTGGAGGCAGCGCAGCGCGAAGCCGAGACCCGCCGCGAGGAAGGCGAGGCGCTCTATGAGGCTCAGCAGGCCAGGTCCTCGCAGGCAGCCACCGAGTTCGAGCGGACCCTGGGGGATCGTCGCGATCGCGCCGAGGCAGAGTTCAACGAGCAGATGGAAGCTCGCCGCCGCGAACTCGACGCCGCTCAGCAGCAGGCCGACGACGCCCAAAACGAGGCCCGGCGAATTCAGACCGACGCCCGTTCGCAGGCCGATGAGGCCCTCAACCGGGCGCGCGCCGAGGCGGAGTCGATCACGACGGAGGCCAGGGATCAGGCCGAGCGGGTGCGTCGCGACTCGGAGCGGGAACTTGCAGCGGTGGGTGCTCGCCGCGACGCGATCACCGCGCAGCTGGCCAACGTGCGGCAGATGCTGGGAACACTCGGCGGCGGCCTGATGGCAGGCACCGAGCAGCTGCTGGAGGAGCGTCCCGAAGACGCCGCCTCAAGCGAGGCAGAGCAGAAGGCCTCCGGCGAGGCCGCGCAGTCCCAGTAGGGCCTCGGGCTCTCGTTCAGGGAGCCACACCTGTGCGCTCGTCCGATTCGATGCCTGGTATGCGGTCGGCGGGGACATTCGTGGCAACCACGGTGGACCCGCCGCCCATGATGGGGGCGAGGATGATCTCGCTCATTGATGCCCAGCCTGGGCGTGGATCAACGAACAGCTTTCGCGTGTCGCGTCCCGGGATCTGGGCGATGTCGGCAAACCTATGATCGGGGGCCCAAGCAATCGCCGAGTCATCGATCGGCTCCGCCTGGTGGACGTCGGGCTGGCTGAGTACCTCGGCGTAGTCGACACATCCGGCGGGCAGCTTCGGCATTGCCAGCCCCAGCGGGTGCAGGCTGCACATCACCGTGGACCCGCCGGGCGCGGCATCGTGGGGCCCCATTACCCGCAGCCCTGGACCATCCGTGGTGCTGACGCTGCAGCCGCGCTGCCAGCAGGCAAGCAGCCACGTAGACGTCACCCAGTGACCGGGATGGGTCTCGAGTAGTAGCAGATGCACCTGGGAGCCTGGTTCAACGTCGAGATCGTCCAAGAACAAGGCGGTCTTGTCGACCCAGTTGGCAAATGTCGCTCCCGAAAGCTCAACTCGATGGTCGCCGTCGTAGTGCGTCAACAATGGAGATCCAGGATCGGTTCGAAGGCGGTGACGCAGTTCAGCAATGACCATGACATCCGAGACTACCGGCCAAGGCCGTGCCAGCATCCGACGTGAGGCTGTCGACCGGGAGGCGATTGGGCCCCGTGGGGGGCGATCCCCGGGGCCCGGTACGGTGAATGACATGCAATACGTCGTCATCCTGGCGGGCGGGTCGGGGACCCGCCTGTGGCCGCTGTCGCGGCAGGGGACCCCCAAGCAGTTCCTGGAGCTGTTCTCGGGGCGCAGCCTGCTTCGGCTGGCCTTTGAGCGGTTGGACGGCGTGGTTGATCCCGACCACATCCTGGTGTGCACCTCACGCGACCACGCGGAACTTGTGCGGCGGCAGCTGCCTGAGCTGCCCCCCGAGAATCTATTGGGGGAGCCGCAGGGGCGCGACTCGTTGGGGGCCGTGGCTTGGTCGGCGGCGTACCTGGCCGAGCGTGACCCGGGAGCCGTCGTAGCAATGGTGACCGCGGACCATCTCATCGAACCAGTCGACGAATTTCGTCGCCGCCTCACGGTTGCGCTGGGGGTCGCGAGGGATCATCCCGATGCCCTGGTCACCATGGGCGTGGTGCCTGACTCGCCGCATACCGGCTACGGATACCTGCGCCGCGGAGCGCCGGTGGCTGGGCAGCCCGGAACGTATCAGATCGCCGAATTTCGGGAGAAGCCGGACGAGACCACTGCCGGTGAGTATGTGGCCAGCGGCCAGTACTGGTGGAATTCAGGAATATTCGCTTGGCGGACCAGTGCTCTACTCGGGGCGCTGCGCCGCGCTTTACCCGAGGAAGCGGCGAAGGTGGAACTAATTGCCCGCGAGCCAGGCCGGCTGGACGAAGTCTTCGCGACGCTGGTCAAAACCTCAGTCGATTACGCGATCATGGAACCGGCGAGTCGTGGCGAACTCGGGGTACGGGTACTGGCGGTTGC